>JBBSNT010000378.1:0-4033 GCA_038260485.1 Aggregatilineales bacterium
CCCAGCGCAGTGTTACGAATCTTTTTCAGGCGCTTCATCACGTCGTTCGCGCCGCGCCCGAACGTGTTATACAGTTCTTTGTAGTCGGCATAAAGCTGATCATAGACCGCTTGATTTTCAGGAATCGGCTCGACGACCGTGTCTTTCAGCTTGCCAAGTTTGTCGGCAGCGGCTTGAATGTCCGGATAAATGCCCGCCGCGACCGCCGCGTGAATCGCCGAACCCAACGCCGGAGTCTGCGACGACCCCGCCAGCTTCATCGGGCGTCCGGTCACGTCAGCGTAGATTTGGCGCAGCAGGGCATTTTTCTCAGGCAGCCCGCCCGCCGCGATCAATGTCTTGACGGGCACGCCCGACGCCTCGAACGACTCGATGATCTCGCGCGTGCCATAAGCCGTCGCCTCGATCAGCGCACGGTAGATGTCCGGCGCGCGCGTCGCCAGCGTTAAGCCAACGATCATGCCGCTCAGTTCCACATCGACCAGCGTTGAGCGATTGCCGTTCCACCAGTCGAGCGCCAGCAAGCCGTGCTTACCGACATTCTGCTGAGCGGCTTCTCGTTCCAAATAAGCGTGCAAGCCCAGTCCGGCAGCGTCCGCCGCTTCGTGATATTCCGGCGGCACAGCGTGATCGACAAACCACGCGAAAATATCACCCACCGCCGACTGTCCCGCCTCGTACCCGTACAGGTTCGGCACGATTCCGCCATCGACCACGCCGCACATGCCTTCGACCTCTTCAAGGTGATCGTCGCAAATCATGTGGCAGGTGGACGTGCCCATGATCATGACCATGATCCCCGGTTCGGCGGCGCGCACCGCCGGAACAGCCACGTGCGCATCAACGTTCGCGGCGGCAATCGCGATTCCGGCGGGCAAGCCCAGCTTCTCCGCCATCGCAGGCGTGAGTCCGCCCGCCTTCGCACCGAGCGCGATGAACTCGCGCCCGACTTTCGTGCCGATTACGTCCCCGAATGCCGGATTAAGCGCCGCGAAGAATTCCGGCGACGGATAATCGCCATCCTGCACCAGCATCTTATAGCCCGCCGTACAGGTATTGCGCGAAAGCGTGCCCGTCAACTGCCAGACCACCCAGTCCGTCGCCTCGACGAACGTGTCAATCTCGGCGTAAACGTCCGGCGCTTCTTCGAGAATTTGCAGAAGTTTGCTAAAAAACCACTCAGAGGAGTATTTGCCACCGTAGCGCTTGAGCCAGCTTTCGCCCCGCGTCCGCGCCGTCGCGTTGATCTTGTCCGCCTGTGCTTGCGCGGCGTGGTGCTTCCACAGCTTGACATAAGCGTGCGGTTCGCCGTGATACTCTTCCAGAAAACTCAGCGGCGTGCCGTCGGCTTTGGTCGGCAGCGGCGTGCTTGCCGTGAAATCGATGCCAATCCCCGCGACCAGCGCCGGATCAATCCCGCTCTGCTTGATCACCGCCGGGACGGTGTGGTAAATCACGTCGAGATAGTCTTGCGCGTCTTGCAGCGCCCATTCGGGCGGCAGCTTGTGCCCCGTCGCGGGCAATACATCCTCAATCGAGCCATGCGGATATTCGTAAACCGCCTCAGTGACTTCCGCCCCGCTGTCTACGTCCAGCAGCAGCGCCCGCCCCGAAAGCGTCCCAAAATCAATCCCGATAGTATACATAAGCTCAGCAATAATCCTTTGTTTGCGCGCGGTTCGCGTCACGGTGCTTGCGCGAACACGAAAATTATTCGTTTCTCTGGGCGGTTAATCTTCTTTTCGGGTTTCGCCGTCGCCGTTCGCCCCATTTAAGGCGTGATCATACTCACTTGAGCCTAACTTGCAAATTTTTTCATTTTCATGAGGAAATTTTGCATTCCCCCCAATTCTCGGCATACTCACCATCAAACTTTTGGCACGTTCGGCGCATCTGACCCGCTGCCATAGTGAGCCAACCACCGCCGCAAAACAGTGATGAGCAGTCTTAATGACAACCGTAGACAACAGCAATTTACTGGCAGTGGAGCGACGGCGGATCGTCCGCGAACTCCTACAGCGCGAAGGGGCAGTCCGCAGCATCCAGTTGCAGGAACTGCTCAACGTCTCGCTCATGACCGTCCGCGCCGACCTGCGCGAACTCGAAAAGGCGGGTGAATGCAAGCTCGTCTGGGGCGGCGCGGTCAGTGTGACGCCGCTCTCGGAAGCCCGCGACGGCATGGTGCAGCGCAGCCGTTTCAACAGCGAGGCGAAGGCGCGCATCGGCGCGAAAGCCGCCGAGTTCGTCGAAGCGGGGCAGACCATCATCGTCGATGCCGGTACGACCGCGCTCGAACTGATCCACCACATCCCGACCACCCTCGACTCGCTGCGCATCGTCACGCCGTCGCTCAACATCGCCGTCGCCACCACCCGCTGCCCGCAGTTCGAGGTGATCGTCCCCGGCGGCACGATCCGCCCGCTCACGCTCTCGCTCGTCGGCCCGCAGACCATCATCGACTTGGAACTGATCAACGCCGACCTGACTTTTCTCTCCGCCAGCGCCTTTTCGCTGGAGCACGGCGTCACCACTTCGGACGCGCAGGATGTCTACGTCAAGAAAGCGATGATCCGTCAGGGGCAGCGCGTCATCCTCTTGGCAGATAGCTCGAAGTTCGGGCGCGTCAACCCGATGAACGTCGGCGCGCTGGGCGACATCGACCTGCTCATCAGCGACGAGAATCTCAGCGACACCGTCACCGACGCCATCACCGCCTTGGGCGTCGAGGTCATCCGCGTATGAACGTCAAGCGCCGCTGGACGCTCAAAGCATCCAGCTACTTTAAGACAAGCCTGCTAAAGCAGGCTGAAAATAACTTATATGCGTTTGGCAGCCGCCTTCAGGCGGCTTGTTCCCCTAGCCAGACGCTTCGAGCGTCTAACGCACGCAAGGCACACCACCCATGACCATCGACGGTTCCCTCGTAGACGGCTTTGTCTTTGACCTCGACGGCACGGTCTATCTCGGTGATCACGCCTTGCCGGGTGCGGTCGAAACGGTTGCCGCTCTACGCACCGACGGCAAGCGCATCCTGTTCGTGACCAACAAGCCCTTGCAGCCGCGCACCGCCTACGCCGCCAAACTGACCAAACTCGGCATTCCCACCGATCCCGACGACGTGATCACGTCCGGTTACGTGCTCGGCTATCATTTGGCACAGCGCTATCCGTCGCTTAAGCTCTATGTCATTGGCGAACCCCCCTTACACAACGAACTCCGTGCGCACGGTTTGACCGTCCTGCCGGAGTTCAGCGACCAAGACCCGCAGGAAGTCATTGATCCGGTTGGCGTCGATGCGGTCGTCGTCGCCTTCGACCGCACCTTCGACTACCGCAAGCTCAACACCGCTTACCAAGCGTTGATCAATGGAGCGCGTTTCTTCGCGTCAAACGCCGACAAGACCTGCCCGATGCCCGGTGGCGGCATCCCCGACGCCGGCGCGACGATTGCCGCGCTCGAACACCTGACCGGACGCAAGCTCGAACTGCTCGCAGGCAAGCCGTCGAACCTGATCATGGATGTCGCCCTCGCGCGGCTCGCTCTGCCCGCGAATCGCTGCTTGATGATGGGCGACCGCCTCGAAACCGACATGCTCATGGGGCGGCAGTCCGGCATGAAGACGGCGCTCGTCCTTACCGGCGCAACCTCTGCCGAAGCCGCCGCCACTGCCGACCCTAAACCCGATTTCACCCTCGCCACCATCGGCGACCTGCTCTCCGCCCTCCGCTAAATCGAGGCGTTCCCCCTCTCCATGCAATGGAGAGGGGGTCAGGGGGTGAGGTTTTCAGGAACAAATTAGTGTAATTCTCCAATCACCACAGGAAAAACACAATGCCAGACCAAACCGAACTCGCCCATACTATCCACATCGCCCTCAGCGCGCACGCCGTTGACGACCTCGTCGCCTACTGCCGCGATCACTACGCCGGCACGCTGATCACGATTGTCTCGGACACCAACACCTACGCCGTTTTAGGCGAGCGCGTCTACAACGCCATCCGAGCCGCCGGATTCGAGACGATCAACCTCGTCC
>JBBSNT010000379.1:0-4014 GCA_038260485.1 Aggregatilineales bacterium
AGCAACGGTCGGATATGCAGATCGAATTGTTCTTCGGTTACACTGGTCGGGATAGTGCTCATGAGAAATCACCTTTGGTCAGGTTTTTCTCTCATGATGCACTATCCATCCTGCTCAATCAAATAGTTTGAATCAGTTCCTATATTGCAAGGCAGGCGAAAAGCCACTGCATGCTCGAAACGATCCGCTCAGCTAGGGGAAAAAGCGGCGCGCCTTCGTTTCGAGTTGGGCATCTTTGCGGAAGCGGTAGAGTTCCGCTGGGCGACCGCCCGTTTCACGGAAGCGGTTGACCGGCTCGACGATGTTCGCTTCGCGGATTTTTTTGCGGAAGTTCGCCTTATCAAGCTTGTGATCGTTGAGGATGATCATGTAGGCGTCTTGGAGTTCGCGCAGCGTGAATTCTCCGGGCATCAGTTCGAAAGCAACTGCCGAATATTCGATTTTGTAGCGCAGACGGGTTAAGGCGTAGTTGAGAATTTCCTCATGGTCGAAGGCGAGTGGGGGTAGCGCGTAGACGCTGTGCCAATCGCTGCGCCCGGACGTATCCTTGAGACTGTTGGGCGGCAGCCGATCCTGCGAGACGAGCGCAAAATAGGTCACGCTGATCACACGGCGGCGCGGGTCGCTCGCGGGGGTGACGAAAGTATACAACTGCTGGCAATAGACATCATCGAAGTCGAGGGTTTCCGCCAGTTGGCGCAGCGCAGCGTCATCGAGTGCTTCGTCGTCCGTGACGAGTGTGCCGGGGAGCGCCCAATACTCAGCAAAAGGATCGTGCTGGCGACGCACGAGCAGCGTCTTCAAATCACGGTCGCAGAGGGTGAAGACCACTGTATCGACCGCGACCCGGAAACGCGCTTGATCGGCATTGCGTGCTTGGTTCATCTCTAGACTATAAATGGTTCGCAACGACGCTGCAACCTGAAAATTAGCGCAAAAAAGGCGCAGTGATTTATCCACTGCGCCCGATTCATGACACTCGCTTAGGAAGACTGCTTCTTTTATGAAGCCTGTGCCGCTTCCGCGAGCGTTGCCAGCACGCTGTAAGGCGGACCCCCGCGATCATAACCCGGTACGACTTGCGGTGCGCCGTCGTTGTAACGGATCAAGACAGCAGGCGTTCCGGTCACGCCGTTGTTATCGCCAAAGGTGACGTCTTTTTGCACCTGATACGTCCGATTCGCATCGCTGGAGCAGGTGAGTAGTTGGCTGTAGTTGATGCCTAAGTCAGTGGCGTACAAGCGCCCGACATCTTGTGTATAGCGCCCGCTGAAAGCGTAATCGAACATCAACTTATAGCCCTGCCAGAACGAACCGGCTTTCTGCTCCTCCGCGCATTCGAGCAGTTGTCCGGTGTAGACCGACAATTGACCGCCTGCGGTTGGGAAGATGCGATACTCGAATTTCGCCTTGCCAGTTGCCACGTAATTGGCGAGGAATTTCTGAATATCCGGGTGATATTCTTGGCAGTGAGGGCAGTAGAAATCAGCAAATTCGATCACGGTGAGCGCAGCATTGGGGTTACCGAGCACAAAGCCACCATCGGCAGTCCGGCTCTGAGGGATGTTCGCGTAGTCGATGTCACTACCTCCATTTGCGCCAGAAAGCGAAATCGCAATGAGCGCTACAACCACGACGGCGATGATCACAACACCGATGACGAGAATTCCTTGACGATTAGGTTGATTTGCACGGGCATCGCCCTGTTTTTTTGCGACTGTTGTGCTCATAAGTCCATAAGTCTCCACACCGAACTCTGCAAGCAGCTATTGTAACGTATGTGAGCAGAGGATGAAATGAATAGTTCATTATATTTCGCATGTTGTAGGGAGACTTTGCTAAGATAGGTTCGTTTGGACATCAGCGAGGAACAAACATGCGGGCGGTAGAACTCATTGCGAAAAAACGGGACGGCGAAGCGCTCAGCAGCGCCGAAATTCATTGGCTGATCAGCGCCTTCACGCGCGGCGATGTCGCTGACTATCAGATGGCTGCATTTTTGATGGCGGTCTACCTTAAAGGGATGACCCGGCAGGAAACCGTCGATCTAACGCTGGCGATGGCAGAGTCCGGCGAGAAGCTCGACCTCTCCGAGATTAGCGATTACTGGGTCGATAAACATTCATCCGGCGGCGTGGGCGATAAAACGTCGCTGGTCGTGCTGCCGTTGGTGGCTGCGTGCGGTGTCCCGGTGGCGAAGATGAGCGGACGCGGCTTGGGTTTTTCCGGCGGAACGCTCGACAAGCTGGAGTCGATTAAGGGCTATCAGGTCGATCTCTCGGCGGATCGCTTTCGGCAACTCGCCCGCGAACATGGGATCGTGCTGGCGGGGCAGTCGCTGGCGCTCGCACCCGCCGACGGCAAGATGTACGCGCTGCGCGACGTGACGGCGACCGTTTCCAGCTTGCCGTTGATCGCCAGCAGCATCATGAGCAAGAAGATCGCAGCGGGGGCGAATGGGATTGTGCTCGACGTGAAGGTCGGACGCGGCGCGTTCATGGAAGCGCTGGATGAAGGACGGGCGCTGGCGCAAATCATGGTCGAGATCGGCGCGGACGCTGGACGGCAGGTGATCGCCGCGCTCTCGGATATGAATCAGCCGCTTGGCGAAGCAGTTGGTAATGCGCTCGAAGTGGATGAAGCGATTGATACGCTCAATGGCGCGGGACCTGTCGATTTGCGCTTGCACTGTTTGACGATTGCGGGCTACATGCTCAAGCTGGCGGGGCAGGGCGAAAAGTGGACAGATGAGGACGAGGTACAGCGCTTGCTTGCCCGCCACCTCGATGATGGGTCGGCGCTGGCGAAGTTCCGCGAGTTAGTCCAGGCGCAGGGCGGTGACGTGAGCATGGTGGACGATCCGTCCAAGCTGCCACAGGCAGAATATCAGGAAACGTTTACGGCGGATCAAGCGGGTTGGGTCGAGCGCGTGGCGGCGGATCAGATAGCATGGGCAGCTTTTGAACTGGGCGCGGGGCGCGAAAAGAAAAGCGACCAGCTTGATCTCGCGGTCGGGGTAAAGATTCACATCAGTGTTGGCGATCAAGTAGAGCAGGGCGCGATACTGGCGACGATCTATGCCAACAATGAGGACAAAATCGCTGCGTGCAGAACGCGGCTTGATGCGGCGTTTGCGATCAGCGAAACGTCCATCGAGCCACTGCCGCTATTCTACGGCGTCATCAGCAGTTAGGACGCCATCGACGTATTGATAGCGGTGAATGGGCGCGTTCTGCCAATAGCCGTTGGCGAAGCTGATCGATCCGTTGAGTCCGTCATAACGGGTTGTCGTGATAGCTTGCAGCGGTGAATCCGTTTGCGCGGCAGTGATGGCAATCATCGCGGTGTCGTAACTGAGTGTCGCCAGCAATCCGGCTGGTGGCGCGAACTGATCACTCGCGTAGCGGGCACTAAAATCGGCATCAGGGAGTGCGGAGCTAGAAAGCACAGTCACGCCTTCAAGCAAGTCGCGCAGAAGCTGGAAGCCGTCAAGCGCGAACGCATCGCCGCCAACGACGGGCGCGGAGGTTATCGCGGCATCCGTGACTGCGATCCTTGTGGATGTGGTCAGTTGATCGCGCAGCACCGGATTTGAGAGCATAAAGACGTTATCGCCGCTTGGAATCGCGCCCCAATCGCCGACGATCAGCGTGGGCAGGCTGCCGAGCGCCTGTAACGCTTCGGGCGAAGTCGCGTTGTAGCCGAGAACGATCACGGCGGCGACCTGCGGATCGTGGGTAAGGGCGGCGGCGCGGTTTGCCGCTTGTGTGCCGTCGTCTATCGCCAGCAGTTCGACCTGTGACTCGGCAGCGTCAGCGAAGGCGAGACGGGCGGCGTAAAGCGCATCGTAGCCAACTTCTCGATAACGCCCTTCGAAGGGCGCAAGCAGCACGATTTTCGCCAGCGTCGGCGTTCTCACGACTGCGCAAGCGCTCGCTAGCAGCAGGATTATCATTAGGGGTACGACAGGTCGTACTCTGATGCGTTTAGGGTGCTTTTGTAGTAGGGGCGTAG
>JBBSNT010000380.1:0-3997 GCA_038260485.1 Aggregatilineales bacterium
CAGCGAGATCCCGCCGCTGCTGCGCGGTTTTCGTGGGCTAGGGTTGGCGCTGCTGCTGCTAGCGGTCTTCCTCGCCGCGCTGCCGATGACCCAGACGCCACGCCGCATCCCTTGGGTGGGGGATACGCGAGCGCGCTGGTCGCTGCTGCTGATGGCGCTGGTCGTCGTGGCGGGAGTCGGCACAGCGTTCGCGGTTCGCCCGCCCGTGATCGTGGCAGCGGCGGGCGTCGAGCAGATGCGCATTGCGACCTACAACCTGCACAGCGGCTACGACGAATTCTACAACTATGACCTCGACGCTATCGCCCGCACCATTCAGGAAAGCGGCGCTGTTGAAAGCGGCGCGTACGTCATCCTGCTGCAAGAGGTCGATGCCGGACGGATTTCCAGTTTCGGGGTCGATCAATCCCTTTGGCTGGCACGGCGTTTAGGCATGGATCGGCGCTTCTACCCGACCAATGAAGGGCTGCAAGGCTTAGCCGTCCTTTCGAACGTACCGATTGCCTACGACGACGGTCGGTTGCTCGCCAGCGTCGGCGAACAAACCGGCGTCCAGCGTGTGCAGGTGCTGCCGAATCCAAACGCTGTGGTCACGATTTATAATACGTGGCTAAGTCCGCTGCTTGAACTCTCCAGCAACGTCACTATCGCTGACCAAGAGCAGGATCAGCAGCAGCAGTTGAACGAAATTTTCGCGGTCTATGTGCGCCAGCAGTGCAGCGCGGCGCTCGGTCGCACCGTGATCGGCGGCACGATCCACAATGTCCCTGACTCACCATTGGTCGAGCAGATGAAGAACGCCGGATTTAGCGATCCGTTCGCGGGGCTGCCGCTCGAACTATCAGCAACTTTCGTCCGCGCAGGGCTGCCAACCGCCCGTTTCGATTATCTCTGGACGTGCAACCTGCCCTCGCTCGGCGCGATTGTCCTACCCGACTCCGGCTCAGACCATCGTCTAGCGGTTGCGGGCATCGTGCTCAATCGTCAAGCAGAGAGCTAGCACCATGACGCACAGCGCTAGACAGTTCATCCGCCAGCACACCGCTTTCGAGCCGATCGAGCGCATCCTGCGCCGCCGCTTGTGATGCCGCCTGCTTGCTCCTGCCAACGCCGCTGCCGACGACCGTCGCACCGATCAACGCCTCGAAGGTGAATTCCTTCTCGTGCTCTGGACCTGACGCATCGACCATTCGGTACATGGGCGTCAGGTTGTAGCGCGCTTGGCTGATCTCTTGCAAGCTGCTGCGCGCGTCTTTATCGAGCGATTCAGCGAACACCTGCTTCAGCCGTTCCAGCAGCTTCGGCATCATGAAGGTCACGACCGCATCGAGTCCTTGATCGATATAGTACGCGCCGATCACCGCCTCGAACGCGCCGCACAGATTATTCGGGCGTTCGCGTCCGCCGCCTTTTTCCTCGCCCTTGCCCATCCGCAGCGCTTCACCGATTCGGCAGTCGAGCGCCAGTGCCGCCAACGACTCAGTGCGCACGAGCGCGGCACGCAGGCGCGTTAGGTCCCCTTCGGGCATCTCCGGGAAGCGGCGGTAGAGCATCTCGCCAGAGATAAAGTCGAGCACAGCATCGCCTAGAAATTCGAGCCGCTCGTTATCGCTTAAATCGGCTTCGTCATGCTCGTTGACATAAGATCGATGCGTGAGCGCCTGTAACAACAGCGCTTGATCGCTGAAGTGGAGTCCGTTCTCAGTTTGAAAATCGTCGAGTTCCATTAAAACGCCAATCGTTTCCTGTCTTGTCTCGAACACCCGCCGAAGGGTTAGACCTCAGCGAGCAGAGAGTCGTTATCCCTCAAACCGTTTAAAAATCAGTGAGACGTTATGTCCGCCAAACCCGAACGAATTGCTCATCACGCAGTCGAGCGCCAATTCGCGCGCCTGATCGGGAATGTAGTCAAGATCACATTCCGGGTCGGGAACGTCGAGGTTGATCGTCGGCGGCGCGATACTGTCGCGCATGGCGAGAATCGAGAACATCGCCTCAATCGCCGCCGTCGCGCCCATGCCATGCCCGGTCATGCTCTTGGTCGAACTCATCGGCACTTGATAGGCATGTTCACCGAACACCCGCTTGACTGCTTTCGTCTCCATCACGTCGTTGAGCGACGTGCCTGTGCCGTGCGCGTTGATGTAGTCAATATCCTGCGGCGTCACCTGCGCATCGTCGAGCGCGATCTGGAGCGCCGCGCTCGCGCCCATGCCTTCGGGTTCAGGCGCGGTGATGTGAAAAGCATCCGAAGTCGAGCCATAGCCGACGATTTCGGCGTAGATGTGCGCGCCGCGTGCCTTCGCCGCTTCCAGTTCTTCCATAATCACAATGCCCGACCCCTCACTAAAGACCAAGCCGGGACGATCTTTCGAGAACGGGCGGCTGGCGTGTTCAGGATTGTCATTTTCACGCGAACACGCGCCGGTACGGTCAAACGCGGCGATACCAATCGGAATGATCGGCGCTTCGCCACCCCCCGCGACAGCGCGGTCGATCCGCCCCATACGAATCATGTCGAAAGCATGACCGATGCAGTCCGCGCCCGTCGCGCACGCCGAGATCGGCGCGTAAGATGGACCCATCGCGCCCAGCGCAATGCTGATCAAGTCGCCGCCGCCGTTGACGAGCAGCATCGGAATCCCGAAAGGCGTGATCCGGCGCGGGTCGCGTGTCTCGAACATCATTTGTGACGTTTCGTAGTAGCTGCCGATACCGCCAACCGCCGAGCCAACGAAAATGCCGGTGCGATAGCGGTTTTCGTCCGTGACCTCGAAGCTCGCGTCGCGCACTGCTTCCTGCGCTGCGGCAACACTGAACTGCTCGTTCAAATCACGACGACGAGCTTCCTTCGCCAGCATGTATTGGGTCGCATCCCAATTCTTGACCTCGGCGGCAATCTTGACCGCATAGTCAGTGGTGTCGAAGCGCGTGATCAGCCCGATCCCGCTCTTGCCCGCCTTGATCTTTTCCCACGTTTCGGCGACTGTGTGACCGAGCGGCGAAATCATCCCCATACCGGTCACTACAACACGTCGTGACATGTTTTGCTCCATTTCCTGTAGGCACGCGATTCATCAGCACGTGCGCGCAAGCGCTACCCTCGTTATATCCCGGCGCGGTCGTCGGGTTGGGGGATGTAATGTCCTTCTACCCACGCCGACCCGTCGGCGTGAACCTCTTTTTTCCAGACGGGTACGATCTCCTTCAGGCGGTCAATGCCATAGCGAGCCGCCTCGAAGCAGCCTTGATCCCTATGTCCTGACGAGCAGGCGATCAGAATTGTGTTTTGCCCGACGTCGAGCACACCGACCCTCTGAACAATGGCGATCCCCTGCACCAGCGGGTACTGTTCGCGAATTTCGCGCGCGACCTGCTCCATCTTCGCCAGCGCCATCGGCTCGTACGCCTCGTATTCGAGCCGCGACGTCTCGTGCTGATCGTCGTCGCGTCCCGTCTGACCACGAACCATGCCACTAAAAACGCAGACCGCGCCCGTCGCCACCGTCGTGATCGCCGCGACGAGTTCGTCCGTGCTAAATGGCGCGTCCGCCAGCCGGAAAATCTCCGGTTGGTCGGCATCGCTGCCGCCGCTCACGGGTGGGAAGAACGCAACCTTGTCGTCAGGATGAACAACATCCTCAGCAAAGGCGTATTCCTCGTTGACCGCCGCAATCGCGCTTTGGAGATGCGCGCCCAAAGCAGGAATCTGCGTGACCAGTGCGCGCCGCACATCAGCGACGGTAGCGCTATCGCCCGGCAGAGTCAGCGCGAAACGCGCTTTTCCCGCTTTGTCTTTCAGTGTTGCAAACAATAAAACCGAAATCTGCATTTCGTTACTCGCTTATGCGTCATCTCGGACATAATCACCGTGCTGCCCGCCGTGTTTTTCCAAAAGTTGGATGCCGCCGATCACCATCGCGCGGTCTACTGCTTTCGCCATATCGTAGACCGTCAGCGCCGCCACAGCAGCAGCAGTCAGCGCCTCCATCTCGAC
>JBBSNT010000381.1:0-3984 GCA_038260485.1 Aggregatilineales bacterium
AACGCAGCATCCATATACGGGTCATAAGCGACGACGTGGCAGTCGAAGCCCTCTAAGCGGCGGGCGACCTCGCGCCCGATTGCGCCGAATCCGACCAAACCAATCGTTTTGCCTTCCAGCGAAAAGCCCTTCGTCCGCATCCAACCGCCCTGCCGCGTATTAACGCTCGCTTCAAACACGGGGCGCAGCAGATTGAGCATCAAGGCAATCGTCAGTTCCGCGACCGATTTCGAATTGGTGGCGGGCGTGATCGTCACAGCGATCCCGCGCTGCTTGGCGGCGTCAAGATCGACGTTGCTGACGCCAACACCGTAGCGAGCGACAACCTTCAACTGCTGCGCCCGTTCAAGCACGCTGGCGTCGATCACGTCGAGTCCGGCGATATAGCCGTCCACATCCGCGATGGCGTCGCGCAGCATTGCCGCGTCGTAGGGCTTGCCCGTCGCGTTGTAGGTCACCTTGCCCACCGCCGCTTCGAGGACGCTTTTCAGCTTGAGATCATTTTGTCCGTAGGACGTGGGCGTAACCAGTACATGACAGTCAGATAGAGGTTTTACAGGCGGTTTCATGGTCGCTGTTGTACAGCCGGTGGCTGCCAGCGCGGGTTATCGACGATCACGGGCGCGCCCTTCTGTTCGACAACCAATTTGCGAAAGCCCTGCTTCTCAATCGTGCCGTAGTCGTGTCCGGCGTTGCCGGGATAGATGAAAAACGTGATCAAATCCTCATCCAAGCTCGCATTGACCGACCGATGCGCCCAGCGCGGCAGTACGTACAGGACTTTACCGGGCGTCAGTTCCTCGACCGCCCATTCGCCTTCAGGCGTTTCCATGACCATATAGCCAAGCCCCTTCAGGCAGTAGTAGACTTCGCCCGTTTCCAGCACGGTATGGAAATGCCCTTTGGTCATATGATACTCGTCGCCGACCTTACCGGGATGCACAATCGAGATGCCGTGCAGCAGTTCTCCGGCGACTTCCGGTCGCTTCAACTCGTAGACCTCGTAGAGCAGCCGATCATCCTGCGCGAGTTCCGCGTCAAACGATTGCGTATCGAGATACTGCCCTTTCATGCTGCTCAGGCGGCGTTCGAGATGATTGTCATAGCCGGACGGGATAAAGTCCGGCGTGGGGAGATCAAAGCTAAATGGGACGTTCTTCATGATCGTTTTTCTCCTTCAAGCGCCAAACGTAAAGTAATATTCCCGCCCATCAGCTTGCGAATCGTGGCTGCGGGCGTACCGATGGCTGCCAACCGCGCCCTGATCTGCGTGAAAAAGGCAGTCATGCCGGGTTCGCCGCCCAAATGCGTCCACATTTCGCTGAACGCCATGTCGGTTGCAATCGCAACGTTGGCGGACAAGCCCGCGTCGATCATCTGTGGCAGCAGTTTCCAGACCGTGTTTTCAGGGACGTATTTCGGGCGGTAAAAAGTGTCGTATTCCAGCATGACGCCCGCTTCTGCCATGCTGCGGTGCAAGCCGAAATCGGCGCGTTTATCAACGTGACAAAAGACGAGCCGTTCGGGGCTTAGCCCATGCCCGACGAAGAAGTCGAGGTAATCCTCAATCGCCGCGCCGCGTTCGCTGTGCATTTCAATCGCGCAGCCCGCCGCCTGAGCAGCAGCCGCTGCCGCTTCGAACAGGTGCATCGGTGATGCGGCGAGCGTCGCCTCAGCCGCGATCTTGATGAAGCCCGGATACACATGCCGTGCCGTCGCACGCGTTTCGAGCGCGCCGTTTCGCAGTTCGTCGATCATGAAATCCGCTGCCGCCTCAGCCGTCATCGCCCAGAGCGGCGCGCGATCCGCCGCATAGTAGCGCCGCAGGTGAAAGCCCGTGCAAGCGACGATCTGCACGCCAGACGCTTCGGACAGCCGCAGCAGCACATTCGCGTTACGCCCACAGTCCGGCGGTTGGCAGTCGATAATCGCCCCCCCGCCCGCCGCGCGATAATCACGGAGTTCAAGCGTGATCGGCTGCTCGGCGTTCAGCACAGGGGCAGCAGGATCACCCCCGGGAACAGGCTCGATCCAGACGTGGCTGTGCGCGTCGGTGTAACCGAGGCTGTCCGCCGGAACCGCGCCTCTGACGGTGATCACTTGGTTTACTGCCATTTAGCCCAACACTTCTTTCAGGGTAACGGGACGTTCCTCGAGGAAAGACTTCGTTCCGGCGATCACGCCCGCGACTGCCCAGCGCCCATCTAATCCAGTGACGCGCGGCGGGGTGTCGGTCAGCACGCATTCGACAAAGTGCTGAATTTCATTGATGTACGCCATCGCAAAGCGTTCTTGCCAGCGCTTGTAGATCGGCGTGATCAAGCCTTGATCACGGTTGACGACGACTACGACGGCTTTGCTCTGCATCTGCCCGATCTGCATGATGCCCTTCTTGCCGATAATCTCGACGCGGGCGTCGTAGCCATAATCACACGGGCAGACGCCGGAAATATTGCCCAACGCACCCGACTCAAAGCGCAGGGTGGCGAACATGGTGTCATAGAAATGCTCGTAGGGAACGCCGCGTTCTTCGCCCTTAAAGTTGGCAGTTTCGAGGTAGATGCGCTCGATATTCGAGCCTGTCAGCCAACGCACGCAGTCAAGGTCGTGGCTGTTGACTTCTGCGAGCATCCCGTTCGAGCGTGAAAGGTCGTTCGCCCACATCGGCGGCAAACCGGGACCATGCGTCAGCGACTTGACCATCATGATCTCGCCGATTTCGCCGTTCTCGATCAGCGACGCGGCGTGCATGAATTCAGGGTCGAAGCGGCGCATAAAGCCCAACTGCAAGAGCACGCCGTGCTTTTCGGTGACGCGGATCATGTCGTCGCATTCTTCGAGCGTCAGCGCCATGGGTTTTTCGCAGTAGACGTGCTTGCCGCGCTCCGCCGCCAGCACGGTCAAATCACGATGCGTGAAGGTCGGCGTCGTGATCACAACGGCGTCGAATTCGGCGTGGTCAATCGCTTGTTCGAGCGAGGCGAAACGCGCGTCGATGCCGAATTCGTCGCCCGTTTCGTCCAGAATCGCTGTCACCGGATCGACCAGCGCGACAACCTCACCGTTCGGGATGTAATTTTTCAGCGTACCGCAGTGGAGTTTGCCCACGCGCCCCGCGCCGATCATGCAAATTCTGATGCGCCCTGCCATGAATGTTCCTTCCGTAAAGTGACTTGCTTCAGTTCGTACCGTCGGCAGAAGGTTGGAAAAATTCCGTCAGCGTTTGCTGCAAGCGAATGTATCGATCGACGTTGGCTTGATACGCGCCGCGCAGCCGCGCGTCGGGAACGCAGGGTGCGCCCGCAGGCTGCGCGTGATCCGTCGCCACCTGCGCCAGATCGTCGTAAATTCCGGCAGCTTTGCCCCCAATCATCGCCGCGCCCCACGTCCCAAATTCGGAGCGCGCCAGCGTTTGATAAGGCACATTCAGCACGTCCGCTTTGATCTGGTTCCACATACCGCTGCGCGCGCCGCCGCCGATCACGCGCGTCTCGTTCAAGGTCAGATCAGGAATCGCCTCGCGCAAAATCCGCAGATAGTAGGCGTATTCGTAAGCGATGCTTTCGAGAATGGCGCGGGCAAAGTGTGCCTGTGTATGGCTCCACGAAAAGCCAATCCACGCGCCGCGCATGGTCGGCGCGGTCGGGCAGATACGCCCGCCCAAGTGGGGCGAAAAGAATAAGCCGTCTGCGCCAACGGGCGCTTGTTCGGCAAGCCGCGTGATTTCGAGAAACAGATCGCGCTCAATCGGCTGCTCCTTGCCGTGCAGCGCATTGAAGAACTGATCCCGAAACCAGACAATCGCCTGACCGCCGCCGCCAATATACGCCAGCGGCGTCCACAAGCCGGGAATGACCGAGCGCATCGTCAGCAGCGCGCGATGTTCCACATCTGCGACAAATTTGTCGGTACTGGCAGCCAGAACTGCCGCCGTTCCCGCCACGTCAAAGACCATCCCCGGCTTGACGATGCCCGCGCCGAGCG
>JBBSNT010000382.1:0-3940 GCA_038260485.1 Aggregatilineales bacterium
CCGATCAACTTTGTGGTCAATGTCGTAGCAGGCTTGATTGCCTACCTGTGGCAACCCAAGAAACCCGCTATCAACTGGTCTACTCGTGATGCTCAATCCCTTGCTCTTGTGTGAGAGCTATCCGAAACTCAGGTTAGTATAAATGAGGTTTGCATGATTTTGGACTTTAGGACGACCGGACAACGCCATTTCCTACCTCGCACTCGCGTTCACATCCAGCACCTGTGCGCGCATAGATCACCACCGCTACAGCGAAAGGAACAACCCATGTCAGTAGCAGTCAAGCGGCATCCGAGCGTCGCTTCAAGTCAGTTTTGAGCGTCCGGCGTAATTGCAAACTGCCTCTTGAGCTTGACGTTACGTCATAGCGTAGACTGCTTGTATCCATCTGAAAGGAGCAGTTTATGCACGTCAACCTCATCGACACCAAAGCGATTTACAGCCGGATGCTCGCCGCGCCCGACGCCGCCACCCGTGAAGCAATCTTCCGCGCCGAGATTGTCGCGCCCTTCGAGCCAGTCACGCAGGTCTTTGGCGGCGGACAAGATGCGCTGGCGACCTTCGCCCAGTGGGGCATGAAGCTCGATTTATTCGAAGGTGAGCGGCGCGCTCAAACCGCCGACGTGATCGCAAAACTGGACACGAATCAGGCTTGGCAGCAGACTGCCGCCGCGCTCGACGACGCGCAAAAAGCGTTCGCACCCTATGCGGCGCAGATTCCGCTGGACGTGATTCAGGCAGCGCTGCTCGTCGGCGACTTGAGCGGAAATCCACTGGAGCGCGGCTACACAGGCTTTGGCGGCATCCCCGGCTACGTGATGGTTATCTACAGCAAACCCAACAATTACAACCTGCCACGCATCAAAGGCACGACCGTCCACGAACTGCACCATAACGTGCGCTCGGTCGCTGCGCCGATCAATTTTATGCAGGTAACGGTTGCTTACTACATCATCATGGAGGGCTTAGCGGAAGCCTTCGCCGCCGAACTCTACGGCGAAGATGTGGTCGGCTACTACGTGACCGATTTTGACGACGCACAGCTTGCCCAAGCGAAGCAGGTGATCGGCGGCGCGCTCGATGTAACCGGCTTCAACGCTGTGCGCGGCTACATCTTCGGTGACGCGCTTTCCGACGCCTACGGATTCCCGAAAGCAGGCGTGCCACCTTACGCGGGCTACGCCATCGGCTACCGGATTGTGCGCCAATACGTCGAACGCACGGGCAAAAGCGTCGCCGAAGCCACGTTTATTCCGGCAGAGACGATCATTGCGGAGTCAGGGTTTTTCGACAAAATGTAATCCGTAGAGGCAGGTTTAAAACCTGCCCCTACAATGCCGCAAATCTATTGCTTTACCGCCATCGGCTCGACCTCAAACGCCGTCGCCAGCAGATCGTAAGAATGCACCCGTGCCTCGTGGCTGTGGATCATCGCCAACGCCATCACTTCATCGGCGTGCGTCTGCGCGATCAAGTCATCGAGTTGTTCGCGCACCGTCGCAGGACTGCCGATGATGTGCCGTCCGCGCAGCATTTGCATCACGGCGCGTTCGCGCGCATCCATGTTCTGCGCCTTGATAGCTTCGGGGCTGAGCAGCCCATTCGAGCGTCGCCCCGTGTGCAGACTCGCAAAAGCGTAGATCACCGACAGTGCTAAATCTTCGGCTTCGGCGTCCGTGTCCGCGACAATCACCGACGCGGCGATAATCGCGTGCGGTTCGGGGAATTCGGGCGACGGAGTGAAGTTGTCGCGGTAGATGTTCATCGCCGGAATCGCGGCATCGGCGTTGATGTGATGGGCGAAAGCGAAGCCCATACCCGTCGCAGCGGCAAGCTGCGAACTGTAACCACTCGATCCCAGCAGCCAGATCGGCGGCAGCGGTACGTCGTTCGGGTACGCCGTGATCGAGCGGAACGGGTGATCCGCCGGAAACGTGCCGTTCGAGAAAGCCAGCAGTTCGCCCAATTCCTGCGGGAAATCATCAGCGGTCAAGCCTTCTTCGGTGCGGCGCAGCGCCAGCGCCGTGACCTGATCCGTCCCCGGCGCGCGCCCAATGCCCAGATCGATCCGATCGGGATAGAGCGCTTCGAGCAAGCGAAACGACTCGGCGACCTTGAGCGGCGCGTGATTGGGCAGCATCACCCCGCCCGACCCAACGCGGATGTGCGTCGTCTCGCGCGCGACCTGCCCGATCATGATGTCAGGCGTCGTGCTGGCGATCCCCGGCGAATTATGATGCTCCGCCAGCCAATAGCGGGTATAGCCGCGCGCATCCGCGAAGCGCGCCAGATCAATCGTATTCCGCAGCGCTTGCGCACTGCTCGCGCCCGCTATGACGGGTGAAACGTCCAGAATCGACAAAGGAACTGTCATCGAGCAACCTATCCGATTAACTGTCATTGGTTTAGAGTTTAGACGAGCGCAGCCCACCTCGTATTACGTCGGTGAGCGATTCGCAAGCGCTACCTTCGCCTTAAGTCCGTATCACGCACGCCCAAACCGCAAAGGCGGAAACGGGCTGCTGGATCGCCGACCGCGTGATCAACTGCACGCGCGCGGGTGCGTTCCAGTAGGTCGCCAGCGCCAGCGGACAGGCACGCAGCGGTGTGACCTGCCACGTCGCGCTCAATGAAGCAGCGCTGCGGTCATCCATTACCAAGCGCAGCGCGCCAACCGAATCACGCAGATCAATCGTGATCGTCTGTACAACCCCGCCGCTGATCCACACCCGCCCGAAATGAGTCGGGTCGATGACGGCGGGCGCGTCGCTGCTCCAACGCCATGACAAGTCACCCGTCCCGCCCCTGACGCGGTTCGTCAGGTCGGTCACCCACCCATTACGATCCAGCCCTCGAATAGCGCTGTCCATCAGCGTAACGTCGGGACGCAGCCCAAGCAGACACACTGATGGGCAGCGCTCCGTCAGCGCGAAAAAGGCGCGTAAATCTGCATCGTCATAAGGTTGAGTCTGGATCAATGCCAGCAAGACGACGAAACTTAGCGTAAGCCACAAGCACAATCTGAGGAAAGACGTGAGCATCATCGACACCCGGTTTTTGCTGCTGTCCATTGTAGTGGAGCGCCCGCTTTGAAGCGACTTTCACCCCTGCTGCCGTGCTGATCTTCGCGGCGGCGCTGCGAATTCTCGGCGCAGGCGATTCACGCCTCGCGCTGCGCTTGTTCACCCGTTGAACATCAATTTGCTACAATGAGCAAGTTGTTTGTGGGGTACAGCGCACTGCGCCCTCACAAACCCGTCTGCAATATTCATAAATCCGAGGTCGTCGTGCCCCATTTTTGCCGCCTGTTCGTTTTCACCGCCGTCCTGCTCGCCTTCGCCAGCATCCTACCTGCTGACGCGCAGAGTCAGTGTGGCATCGCTCGGTCGATCAGCTTTCCGGTTGATCCGGCGCAGTTCCAAATCGTGCAGGATTTCGGCGCGCCAAGTCCGCGCCATCAAGGACGCTATCACACAGGCGAGGATTGGTACGGCGGGCGTGGCACGAGCTACGGCACTTACGTCCGTGCGATTGCCGACGGGCGCGTGACTTTCTCCTCTGCCAACGGCTGGGGGCGTGACGGCGGCGTGATCATCATCGAGCACAGCTTCCCCGACGGATCGACCGCCTACAGCATGTACGGTCACGTCACCGACGCAACCGGCGTGATCTTCCCCGCGCCTTACACCTGCGTCCACGAAGGCGACATCATTGCGGCAGTCGGGGACATCCGCCCCGCGCCGCACCTCCACTTCGAAATTCGCACCAACCAACCTGACATCCCCGGACCCGGCTATACGTGGGAAGACCCGGTCAGCGACGGCTGGCGGCGTCCGAGCAAGTTCGTCGCCAACTGGCAGGCGTGGTTCTTGAGCAGTCAGCGCTGGCACGCCGACATCGCCGACGAAACCGGCCCCGTCGCGCCACCCGTTGAACTGAG
>JBBSNT010000383.1:0-3939 GCA_038260485.1 Aggregatilineales bacterium
ACAACGAAATTCATTGGCGAGGGAAGCTATGTCACATCGAACGCTGGAAATGGGGATCGCGGCGGCGCAGCGCAACAGCACCGCCGAAGGCGCGCGGCTGATCCGCATCGCGCTCAAGAGCGGCGAACTCACGCCAGATGTACGGGCAATCGCCTACTTGTGGCTGGCGGAAACCCAGAGCGATCCGCAGCAGAAGCGCGCGCTCTACGGCGAAGCGCTCGCCGCTGATCCGAACAACGCCGAAGCGCGCCAGCGACTCGCCTCACTGCTGACGGCGCAGCTTCCCGCCTCGCCTGTAACCGCGACCCAGACGCAGCAGATGGCGGCGGTCGGATCGCAAGCGAACTTGCAGCCAATCGGCGTCAATATTGCCGACCACGTCGCCCACATCATCGGCGGACCAAACGGCGCGGGAACAGCATTTTTCGCGGCGGCGGGCACGTTAGCGACCAGCCGTTATGTCGTTGGCGGCTTGCAGCAGGTGACGGTCGAACTGCATAACGGGCGGCAGTTGATCGGCAACGTGGTTCGCGCCTTTACCGCGCTCGACCTGACCCTGATTCGCGTTGAGCATGATCCGGGCGAACTGCTGCCGATCACGCCGCTGCCGCGCGTCCCTGACAACACGCCGCTGACCATTGTCACCTACGAGGGCGAGATGATCCGCAGCGCGCAGCGCCCGACGCAGCGCGTGATGGCGGCGCACTGGATTCCAACGACCGCCACTCGCCTGATCGACGCGGGAGGCAACCCGATTTTTGATGACAAGAACTACCTCGTTGGCATGATGACCAAGAATACCAGCCGCACGTCAGGGCATATGTTCGGCGTTCACATCAGCACGATTAAGCGGATGGTCGATCAGTACACGGGCGAGTCTCAGGCGGAGAAGCGCATCTACTGCCCCGAATGTGGCAACGCCAGCCGAGCGGCGGGCGCGGGTTTCTTCTACTGCGAACAGTGCGGCGGCGTAACGCCACCCGCCGTCAACATGCAGCGCTACCCGATCCCGCAGGCGGAAGGCTACTATGAAAGCGGACGTGTGCGCTGTGTCGTCTGCGGATCGATGGTAGGGATGTATCAAAACGTCTGCCTGCGCTGCGGGTCGGCACAGCGGACGGCTCAGAGATAATAGATTGTGTCTGGTAGGGGCATAATCTATTACGCCCTTACATTGACATCCGGATAAGGAGAAATGGCGATGTTCAATCGAAGCAGTCGGCAAGCGACCCAGCGGCTCGACCAGTACGCGCAAACCGTCGAGCAGATTTTGCTCGGCGTCGGCGTTGATCCGCAGCAGGCGCGCATGAACATTCAGGACGGCTTCGGCTGGAGCTTCCGGCGCGGCAGTGCGGTGATCGAGGTCTACGTGTCGCAGCAGGAGACGAGCGGCTATCTACAGGTACTGTCGCCGATTTTGCACCTGCCTATGAGCAATTTGCTGCCGATTTACCGCCGCCTGCTGGAGTTGAACTTGCAGTTGACCAACGCCGCGCTCGGCGTGCATCTGGACGTGGTCTACATCTTCAGCGAGCGCCCGCTCGAAGGGCTGGATGCGGTCGAGGCGAACAACGTAATCACGCTGGTGGCGGGTTATGCCGACGAACTCGACGACAAGCTCGTCGATGAATTTGGCGGGCGGCTCTATTCGCGGATTTAGGTGGGCGGAAGTGGAGAATGCGACGTTCCAGCAGTTTGTCTCAACCTAAGTTCATTTTCAACTGCGGAACAATCGTTAGCAGTCGCAAGTCTTTGCTTATCATCCTTAGTAATGCCATTACAGATGCGTTCTCGCGCCAAGTTAACGTTTTCTTCGCTAAGATCGCATAGTATAAAATGGCGTCTATGTTGGCGAGCTAGCAATCCGATAGTTCCTGATCCACCAAATGGATCGAGAATCACTCCTCCTTCAGGACATGAAGCTAATAGAATAGGTTCTACTAATTCTGGAGGGAAAACCGCAAAATGTGCTCCGGTAAAAGGTGTACCTCCGATATTCCAAACAGAATGAATGTTTGCACCTGTCTCTGTCAACATATGCTGACGGTTGTAATAATATTTTTGCTGTTTTGAAAACATGAACACATACTCGTGAGCATGAGTTGGTCTATCTTTTACACTTTCGCCTTTAGACGGTCTATGCCAGATGATATCGCAACGCAATATCCATGCGTCCTCTTGCAAAGCAAGAGCGACGCGCCAAGGCATACCTACAAGACTTTTCATTGGTAATCCATTCTCGTAAAAAGTCCTGTTTCGTTCTCCACGTCCCGATGTGGGTATACCATTCATGTGTTTTCGACTGTATCGTGAATTCTTACCTTGCGATCCCCCCTCTCTATGTTGACTCGTTGCTCCTACGTAACTGTCACCTATATTGAGCCAGAAAGTGCCATTGTTGCACAGTACCCGTTTAGCTTCGTGGAATACAGCGACAAGCGTATTTATATAGTCCCGAAAATCAATCTCTAATCCAATTTGATCATCTACGCCATAATCACGCTGTGCAAAGTAAGGCGGTGATGTAATGATCGAGTTAACGCTCTTGTCTGGCATTGTCTGTAAAAATGTGAGAGCATCACCTATATGCACTCTATCGAGCAAATTATCAAGCATTGTATTCACCTATAATAACGTCGAGTATGACTTGAATTGCTACATAGATTGAGTATAGCACTAGATTATTTGTTCCATAAACGCTTGAACAAATCTATGATCCACAACTCCTGACAAGGAGTATCGTTGAATCAAACCATATAGTTCGCGTACATTCGTATATGGCATGTATCGTGCTCTTAGCGAAGAAAAAATGTCTTGGTTGATTTCATTCATAACTTTTGCTCGTAATTCGTCTGGAGCAACAATAGTATAGATGGGTTGGATACTAGGAAATGTATTATGGAATTTTAGCATTCTGGTTAAACCAGAAGTTACACCTGTACTATGTTCAATCTCAATTACTGCTGGAACTTCTCTTCCGTTTTCAGTAAACCAAATACAGTCGATAAGTGAAGCAGCATCTCTGATTTCAGGATCAAAAAATAGCCTAACTTCGTCTAGAGAACGTACTACTCCGGGCAAATCGACAATTGGTAAATTGCCAATCGTAATTGAATGATCATTTCGAGCAATCCATGTTCTAAGATTTAGCGCCCGTCCAATTGCTATCAAGGCAATCTGCATTTGAGCGTGAACTCTCTTTACTTCGATTGTATCGAAATCTTCGCCTAAACTCGAACGAGGAAATTCAATATCACCGAAATTGATGCTCGCCTCTAGCTCTGTGATAGTGGTTCCTGAATAGTCTTTATAAACGATTTCACCCAAAGCATGTTCATCTTCAGGACACCACATAATATGTTTCTGATCTCGATTGACTTCACCGGTATAAGCATTTACTCTCTCTGGATTACACATAAAGAAGTTCGGGATTCGCGCTAAGAGAGCTTCAAAAGCGGAACGAGCGTTTCCTCCAGCACTATAGATACGGTCAATGTGGAAGGGGAAATTGGGTTTAGCACTGCAAATCAATGCAAACTTTGCTAGCATAGGGGCTGTAATACTCGCTGGCGATAATTGACCATCTAGATTGTATCGAGAGATAGCGATAGGTCCCTCAGGATACATTACCCGATCCACCTTTACGGCATTGTTTCCGCTAACATACTCATACTCTTTCCCATTATCTAATTTGCCTATTTCATTGACCAGATCGGCAACAGTTAATTCTCTTACCATGCAAAAACCTCTTGATAGAAGTCAATTTACCGTTTTATAACACAGAAATTCCGCTCGTGAGAGCGGAATTTTTTAATCCTTGAACTGATTCAAACTATTTGATTGAGCAGGATGGATAGTGCATCATGAGAGAAAAACCTGACCAAAGGTGATTTCTCATGAGCACTATCCCGACCAGTGTAACCGAAGAACAATTCGATC
>JBBSNT010000384.1:0-3937 GCA_038260485.1 Aggregatilineales bacterium
AGATTTCGAACGGTTTTGAGAGTCTGTGAGAAATAAGCCTAATGACACGTGTTTTTGTACTCACCAACCACAAGGGCGGCGTCGGCAAATCGACGACTGCGACGAACCTCGCTTTCGGTCTGGTGCATATTTTGCGCCAGATGAATGCTGCCAACTCGCGGGTGCTGCTGATCGACACGGACAGCCAAGCACATGCCACGCTTGTCACGACGGGCAGGAACGATTACGGGACTGAAAACAGCCTCTATTCCGTGCTGACAGCAGATCGCCCAGAGGCGGCGCAAACGCTGGCAAACTGCATCATCGCTTCGACGTGGGATCCCGACCTACATGTGCTTCCCGCCTCGCCGCTGCTGGAAGGCGCTGAGCGCGAATTGATCAGCGTTGCCGGGGCACCGTATCGGCTGGCTGATCCACTGAGCAAACTGCTGCCCTATTACGCGGCAGTCGTGATCGATACCCGCCCCTCGTTTTCGCTGCTGACCGAGATGGGACTAATCGCGGCAACCGATGCGATCGTCCCCATCGAGCCGCGCTATCTGGAAACGGTCGGATTGATGAGCGTGCTGGGCAAGATCAACGACATTCGTGAAGGCTGGCGTCATCCCAATCTGCATGTGAGCGGCATTCTCGTGACCAAAGTGGATGCGCGCGTTCGAGGGCATAAAAACTTGTTGGATGAGCTGAAGGCACATCAGACCCTCGGACGGCTCTTCTGCGGCGTAATCCCGGCAAACGAGGCGGTTTCCTACGCGCACAATCAGCATCAGAGCGTCTTCACCTACGATCCGAAAGCATCCGCTAGCAAAGCTTATGCTCAGCTGGTCAGCCGCCTCGCCCGCCGTGTGGTGAAAGAGACCGTGTGATGGCGAAGAACCAGACGGGTCGCATCAACGAACTTCTGGCAGCTGCCACCGCCGATTTGATCGACGACAGCCCTCAGCTCTTTCAAGACAACGGCATTCGCATCGAGCGTATTTTGCTGGAAATGGTTCGCCCCGATCCGGTGCAGCCGCGCCGGGTACTGCCAGAGCGGATTCACTTTGCTTTCCACAATCAACAGCTAACGCCGATGCAAGCCCTCCGCGAACTAGTGCAAATCGCTCAGGTTGCGGCTCGCCAGCGAGGACGCCCGTTTAATAACGCCCTTGAGTTGCTGTCACAGGTAGAAAACGAGCAAGGCACGGCGGTTGAAGAGCAATTATCGCCTGAAGAGCGACTGCTCAAAGAATTGGTCATCTTAGCAGTCACGATGCGAGATGATGGGCAGGTGAATCCTATCTCGGTTGTCGATATGTCAGAAGGCGTGACACGCCAATACCGCATTGAGACCGGCGAACGTCGTTATTGGTCAGCATGGTTGCTGCGGGATTTCATTCCCGAATACAGAGGGGACGGCATGATACCCTGCATCGTGGTTGCAGCGGATCGTGCAACCGTTTTTCGGCAAGCACATGAGAATACCGCTCGCGCTGGACTATCTGCGGTAGCGATGGCAAGGCAGGCGGCGCTGTTATTGCTCGCAGTGCATCAATACGAAATTCCGAATGATGCAGTGTCATACGACTTTTATCGACAAGCCCTAGAACTTCGCATCCCACGTGGTGCGGCGGCGGAGATCTACAGCGCGATGGGCGGCATCAACAAGCAGCGTTTCAGCCAATACAAGGAACTACTGAGGTTGTCCGACGAAGCCATTGAGCTTGCCGATCGCCATCAACTTGACGAACGGGTCTTACGCTACGTGATCACCTTGCCCACTGCGGATCAAGCGGAAATGGTGCAGCAGATCATTCAGCTCAATCTAACGAGTCGACAAGTCGAAGCAATCCTAAGTCAGGAAACCGAAGCGACCGACTCTTCAGAAGATGATCTGCCGGAATATGCCGTTAAATTTGCGCGGATGTTGGTTCGAGACATTGAGAAACAAGATCCTGAGACTTTGTGGCTTGCCGTTTGTCGCGAGCAAGGTGACCCAACCATGGCGCAAGCTTATCTCAAACGTTGGGCGCAACTGGCACTGAAAGCATCTGAGCATTTGACGAGTGAAGATTAAGTCCACCTGGGTGGACTTAATCAAAAAGGCTAAACCCATGGGGAAGACGAGTCGTGCACCGCCCTAGAAAAGAAAAACCCACCGTTGTTAAACGCGGGTGGGGCACGAGAGAATGATACATATGTGAACTGGACACTCACACTGTATCACGACCTCGTGCCTCCTGCAACTGATTTTCGGCATTTTGGTTGCGTTTTTTGAATGCGACCCTGGTTTCGCTTTGCCTGTTGCATGAGGAGATATTCGCAATGACCTTCGATCTTGAAATGATACGATCACGCAATCCTATCGCTGAGATTGTGGACGAGAAATTCACCTTGAGGAAATCCGGTGCACGCTTTATCGGCGTCGAGCACGACAGTCTGGTCGTCATGCCCGCTACCGGACGCTATTTCTGGAACTCGCGGAATGAATCCGGCGACGTGTTCGACTTTGTCGGGCGGCATGTGCTCGCCATCAGCGGATGGAACAGCCGCAATGCCGATCAATTCATCGAATCGGTGCGCTATCTGGCTCGACACGCGGGTATCCTCCTTGAGGAGAGCGCTGCCTTCCAGCAGTCACCCATTTGGGCGGAGCGACAGCTTGTTGCTCGGTTGCACGATGCTCTGCTGCACACACCAGCTGCTTTGATGTACGTCACTCATACACGGGGTTGGCAGCGATCCACGGTGGATGCGGCTCGCCTCGGTTACATGCCACGGGACAAACGTATCCTGCTCGCTGATTTGAACCTATCAGATACCTGGCGGAAGGTCATTCAGAAATTTCCACCGGGGATGATCGTCTATCCGCACTTGGAGCAAGGGCGTTTGGTCTATCTCAGTGGGCGCTCAACTGAAGAGAAGCGGCACTACAACCCGCCGCGTGAAATCCTCGGCGAACGCCGACCGTTTTACAATCATGTCTACTGCACTGAGTCGGAACAGGTGGTTCTGGTTGAGGGACAGGCGGATGCCATCACCTTTGCAGAGTGGGACATCCCCGCCATCGCGCTCGGTGGTATGCGGGCGTCAGATGCGCTGCTATCGACTTTGCGCGGCTACAATCGGGTATTCGTCGCGCTAGACAATACGGTGGACGCTCAAGAACGAGGCAATGAAATCGCGCGGACGTTGGGCTGCGTGGCTTATCTCCCGCAATTCCCGTCCCAGGTGAAAGATGCCAATGACTGGCTCGCGCAGCACGGTGCCGGCGAAGATGACGCGCGACAGCTGCTCAATCGAGCACCACGGTGGATCACGCTGGAACTCCAGCGAACAGCTAGTCTGGAGGGGCTGGAGCGCGAAGACGCGCTCCGGGAGCTTTTTCGATGCGCTGCGCAGCTCGACCACTATGCACGGGCAGAATTCAAGGCAGCAGTCGAAGGACTCGGGATCAAGCGCTCAACCTTCAATGAGCTGCTGCGCGCCGCCAAATCTGCTGAGGCAGGTGAACAGAAAGAGGAGGATGTGCCCGGTATTGTTGTCGATGAAATGCCCGTCTTATCGCCTGCGCTCGGGTTCCACCAGGGCTTCGCGTTGGTGACGACCTGCATCCTTGAACGGACGAAGAATGATCGGCTCAACATTCAACCTTATCTGGTCACGAGCAAGCGCGAATTGAAGCGTCTGACCGACAAGCAGATCATCCAGATCGACGGTCAGGATGTCGCCTTACGACTTGTTCCAGAAGGGAGTGAATTTCTCCGGCGCTGGCGTTATCGCGATATTCAGCGATTTGTGCAGGGCGAAATGCTGGATCCCGGTGCGGTGTTCAAAGCCGTACATGACGTCTTTACCCGATATGTCGATTTTCGGACGCCCGTGGAAAGCCACATTCTCGCGCTGTGGACCTGTGGCACTTATCTCTACACCTTGTTTCCCGCCTATCCCTATCTCG
>JBBSNT010000385.1:0-3931 GCA_038260485.1 Aggregatilineales bacterium
AGCGGCGTCAGTCAATGGCAGGTCAGCTTGAGCATTCGCGTTGAGGATGGTACGCACGGCACGATCTACGCGGTCGCGCAGACGCCGACGACCGGAACCATTCTCGCGGACGCGCTGATCAATGTCACCTACAGCTCGAACGTGATCGTGATTGGACCAACAGCGGGCGGAGAGCAGAAATTGTTCATCACCCAGCCTGCCGACAATAATTCGGTCGCACCCTCAGGGCAGCTTGAGGTCACGGGGCGCGTCGTCGGTCCCTTCGACGGCGATGTGTTTGTGCGGGTGATCGACAGCCGGGGCAATGTCCTCGCCGAAACACAGGCACAGCTTACGCCAATCAATGATCACGGCGATTTCAATTGGCAAGCGGCGCTCGATATTGACACGGTCGAAGGATCACGCGGGACGATCTACGCCTACGTGCCGACGCCGTTCGACGCGACCGCGCCGATTGCCGATGCCGTCAATGTGATCTTCGGACAGGACAGCGGCAGCCCGTACGTAACGATCAATGACCCGCTGCCCTACCAGACCGTCAGCATCGAAGACCCGATCACGATTGACGGAACCGGCGGACGGCTGTTCGAGGGTAACGTCGTCGTCCGCGCGCTCGATGATCAAGGCAATGTGCTCACCGAAGACTCGACCACGATCAATTCACCCAACGCGGGCACAGGTGGCGAGGGCGATTGGCAGACAACGCT
The DNA here is from genome assembly GCA_038260485.1 of Aggregatilineales bacterium. Classification (GTDB taxonomy): domain Bacteria; phylum Chloroflexota; class Anaerolineae; order Aggregatilineales; family Phototrophicaceae; genus Flexifilum. The sequence continues at coordinate 708 of JBBSNT010000385.1, forward strand.
GCAAGTCAACGTCGCTGAAGGGACGCGCGGCTCGATTGTCGCCTTCTCGACCTCGGCGCAGGACGGCAGCATTGTCGCTTACACCAGCGTCGATGTCATCTACGGCGACCCGACCAATACCGCCAATTTTGTCAAGATCACCGCGCCGCTGCCCGGAACGATTGCCGACCCCGGTCAAACGTTGATGATCGCGGGGACAGCGGATCGCCAGAACGGGAATCAGGTACACGTGCAGATTCTCGACGAACAGGGGAACGTACTGGTCGATGAGCCGCGTAACCTCAATCCCTCAGTTGACGGCGACTATGGCGTCTGGCAGATGTTGATCGAACTGCGCGGCATCACGCCCGGTACGCATCTGCGTATCAACGCGCTGACAGCCTCGCGCTTCGACGGCACAACGCTCGCCAGCGACAGCGTGGAAATCGTGGTCGGCAGCGCGCAACCGTAAATCAAAACGGGGCGATCCATCTGGATCGCCCCGCCGATTTGTTGCTGATGAGGGCGGGCAGGGATAATTGATCGATGCTCGCGCTTCAGTGCTAGCGCAAACGCTCCAACCAACCGAATACAGCTCACAAATATAAAAGTCTGGCAAGCCGGACTTTTATATTGCCTCACTTTTTTATACCATGTATTGACAGGTGTGAAATCTTTACTATGATAAGATAGATGGGAGCGCTCCCAAGCTTCCCTCAATGCGAAGGATTCGTCGTGAGAAACGGAAAACGACCGAGTTTAGAGGACATCGCCCGAAAGGCGGGCGTCTCTCGCTCCACAGTTTCACGGGTCATCAACAACGACCCGAACGTCAAACTAGAAACCCGCGAACACATCCTCAAGATCATCGAACAAGAGCGCTATAACCCGAACACCATCGCCCGTATGATGGTCACCGGGCGCACGCAGGTGATCGGCGTCGTCGTCCCCCACGAATATCAGATTTTTTTCAACGACCCCTACTACTTTCCGGCGCTGCTCGAAGGCGTCTCTGCGACTGCCATCGAACGTGACTATGCGATGCTGCTCTGGGTGCGGCAGTCCGGCGAAGACGAGGGCATCTTCTACCGCCGCATCTTGCAAAATGGCTTGATGGACGGCGTGATTCTCGCCTCCGCCGCGATCAACCATTCGCTGATCGGCTATCTGCTCGAAATGAATATCCCTTTGGCGATGGTCGAGCGTCCGGGTATGGACGACAACCGCGTCAGCTACGTCACGATTGACAATGCCGCCGCCGCCCGCACCGCCGTCGAGCACCTGATCAGCAACGGTCGCCGCCGCATCGGGATTATGACGGGCGCGCTCGACAATATGGACGCGGTCGAACGTTTGGAAGGCTTTAAACAGACCATGCGCGATGCCGGTCTGCGTGACGATTTGATCGCCTACGGCAATTTTCAGCGGCGCAGCGCCTATGAGAGCACGAAACAACTGCTCGATCAGGGTATCGACGCGGTGTTCTCGTGCAGCGATATCATGGCACAGGGCGTGTACGAAGCGCTCAACGAAGCCGGATGCAAAATCCCGGATGACGTTGCCGTCGTCGGCTTCGACGACCTGCCGACGGCGACCAAGCTCGACCCCCCTTTGACAACTATTCGTCAACCCCTGCGCGAAAAAGGCGCAATTGCCACTGGTTTGCTGCTCGATGCGGTCGAAGGTAAGTCACACGCAGCTCAGCACATCGTTCTGCCAGCGACACTGGTCATTCGCCAATCTTCGGGCGGTTAGGAGCCGCTAATCAGCCTGAAAGGCTACTACTTCTGGTCATGGCTCGATAACGTCGAGTGGGCATATGGCAAGGATTAGATTGAAAGTTGCAGAGCGTGCAGCGCCAGCACGAGATATTCCAGTCGCTCAGCGCCGTGTGCTGTCAGGTAAGCGGCACTCTCGTTCAAAACTTCAGCGATTGCCGCATCCTCTGGGGGTGGGAGCGCCTTGAGCGCGACGCTAAGCTGACGTACGCCTTCGTCCATCTGATCGCGCGCGCAGTAGTCAGCACTCAGGTCAAACTCGGCTCTGACTTCGGGCGCAAGCGAGCGCTCATGTTTACGCCGCCAGATCGTGATCGCCTGTGATGCGGTCGTCCCTTCGTCGAGGCGCAAATGACGGATCATATTGATCACGTGCTGCTCGTCATCGTCCACTACGCGCACGATGGCAAGCGCCAATTCCATCCGTGCGCCCTCATTATCAGTCGTCTTCAAAACCTCAAACAGCGTCGGCAGCGCGCCTTTACAGCGAAGGCGTCCCAATGCCGAAGCATAAGCGATCCGCAGTCCTTTATCCGTTTCCAATTTGAGCCATTCCAGCAGCATCGGCGCGACCGTTTCATCTCCCAAAGTAGCGAGTGAGCGTGCGCAGTGCGCCCGAATCGAGCGGTAAGGCGATTCTAAGCCCTTACGCAGGGTCGGCAGCGCCGCCGCATCGCCCATACGCCCCAGCGCCCACGCCGCGATCACGCTCAAGGAAATCTCGGTACCGTCTACCATTGAGCACAGCGCTTCGATTAATCGAGGATCGCTGCCCATACGCGCAATTGAGATCACCGCCTCGAAGCGCACATTGAAACGCGGGTCTTGCAGCGTTTCCAACAGTTCATCGACCGTCAAACGGCTCTTGGTTTGCCCCATGCGCTCTGTGACCACGACGGTAGAACGCTCGTCGCGGGCGCGATGGTAGCTGATCAGCGACCCAAACGCGCTGAGCGGATTCCCGTGCATGAACAGGCTGGCAAATTCAGTCACGCTCACTTCGCCACCCGACTGCACGCCCCGGAACAGCACGATGGCGACAACCGTCAACACAATGGCGACGACGAACAGCGGTGTGAACGGATCAATTTGCAGAAAGAGAAAATGCCCAGAGACGTTTGCGGTCGCATCGAGAACCGACCCACTGACAATTTGGGTCATGCCGCCAATGATCCCGACCGCCGAGTAATAGACCGCCATGTACGAGGCTTTTTTCGCTGGCGGAACGACCGTGACGAACAGCAGCCGTGCCGCGCCAATGCCCCAAAACACGTCGGTGATGCCCCAAAGAAAAGCGATCACCAGCGCGATCACCAAGCTGGCATCGGTTTGACGTGGCATTAGCAGCCAGCCAAGCGGCAGCAGCGCGCGGGCACAGAGTCCAGTCAGCATCACCGGCTTGCTGCCGTAACGATCCGACGCCCAGCCGACGAGATAGGTCGCGGAGATACCGCCCATGACTGTACC
>JBBSNT010000386.1:0-3911 GCA_038260485.1 Aggregatilineales bacterium
AAAGCCCGACCAGCCCGCGTTACTACACCGTCGTCGAGAAAGTGACGGCACAACCGACCGCCGAACCGAGTGCTGAAGTCGGCAACTTCGATGTACAACCGGGCGAAGCGATTGCCTCCGACAATCTCGCTGCTGCCGATGACAACATGATTGGCGGCGTGGCGCTGAGCGACGTGACCGAGAACGCGCAGATCGGCGCGGGAGCAACGCTCGACGCTATCAGCGCGACCGCAGCGGCACAAGAGACGCCCGCAGCCAGCGCAGAAATGACCGCCGAAGCATCCGCTGAAGCGCCGAATGCGATTGCCACCGACAATGTCGCTGCCGCCGATGACAACACGATTGGCGGCGTGGCATTGGCTGACGTCACTGCCGAACCGAGCGCAGAAATGACTGCCGACATGATGGCGACGATGGAAGCGGCTGCCGCTACGGTCGAAATGACAGCCGAAGCGACGCCGAATCGCATCCAGAACCCCGGCGTCACGCTCTCTGGCGAAAAGACGATCTACTTGATCCCGCAGACGGTGATCGACACGCTGACACGCTGGCTGCAAGCGCCACCGTATGCGCCGACTCCAACCGCCGCGCCGGACGCAATCGCGACCGAGATGACGGATGAAGCACCGATCACGACTGAAGAAGCGGTCGGCGTCAACGGCACCGTTGTACCGACACCGCTGCTTGAGGAAGGGTCAAGCCCTGACTTGATCCCCGCCGGAACGCCGATAGCGACCAGCGAAGTGACGCCGGAAGCGACCGCCGCGCCGTAATTTCCACATATTGATTACGTAGGGGCAGGTTTGAAACCTGCCCCTAGCATGCTGCGTTTGATATAAATCCGTAGGGACAAAGATAGGCGCGCCCTACAATCCCACCGAGTGAAGCACCCTCAGAAGCCCCCAACGTCCACCTGCGGCGGCGTGATCGTCCGTTCGACCCTGATCTCGGTTGTGCTGGCAGCGGCACTGACGGTGATGGGCACTTCGACGTTGACCTCGTCGATAAAGCAGAGCGTTTCGCGCACTGCTTCGCAGTAGTAGGTCGTCACGACGCCGTAAAGCGTATCGCTGCCTTCAGTCAGCGTCACGGGCAGGCTGAATTCTGCCGCAGCGAAGCCCTGCGCCCGTTCCGCTTCGGGGATGTCAATCGCGTCGCCGCTGTTGTTCCACTCGCTGCGTGACGGCGCATCGGGGTTGATCTTGTAGCCATTGGGCAGCAGGATGCGCACGGCAATCGCAGACTCTCCCGGCGCGACGGTCTGCTGCGGCAGCGTGATGGTTTCGTCCTGCGCGCTGTTGCCGCCGATCACGGTCGTCTGGTCGCTGATCTGGAGCATTTCGGGGTTGGGGAATAGGATCGTACTCATCTCTTGAGTCGCTAGATCAAGGACACGGATTGCGCCGTTGTTGGTGTCAGCGATAAACAGGCGATTCCCCGCTGCTGAGACGCCACCCGGCTCGTCAACCTCAGCATCCGAACCCCTGCCATCATGAAAGCCGCCGCCTTCACCCGCGCCCGCAATGGTCGTGATCACGTTGGTCGCCGGGTTGATCGCCTTAATGCGGCTGTTGTAAGTGTCCGCTACGTAGAGAATGCCGTTCGCGCCGCCGGTGATGCCAAGCGGATGCTGCAAACGCGAGACGCCAACCGCGCCATCGACATCGCCAAAGTCAAAGAGGTTATTGTCAGGCGTCCCCGCGACGACGTGAAGTTCGCGCGTGTTGGTGTCGGCGGCGCGGATGGTACTCGACTCGCTGTCGGCGAAGTAGAGCACGCCATCGAGGTAGTACAAACCGCTCGGCTGTGCCAGCGCCGACGTTTCAAACTGATCGTTGATCAAGCCCTCGCTGCCGTCGCCGATCAACGGCTCGATCAGCCCCTCGCTGACGTGCAGCGCCCAAATCTGGTGCGTGCCCGCCATCGCCACGTAAAGGGTATCGGCGTCGCCAAAAGCTACGTCCCAAGGGCTGCTGAGGTCGGTTTCGAGCGCGGGCGTGATCGTGGCGGGAACAGCGCGTCCGTAGAGTTGGCTGCCTGTTCCGGCGACGGTCGTCACCGTCCGCGCGTCGAGATCGACCGCGCGAATGGCGTGATTCTCCATGTCAGCGACGTAGAGCATGTTGTCGCGCAGCGCCAGACCTTGCGGCTTGTCGAAGGCTGCCGCGTCAAATGCGCCGTCGCTTAAGCCCGCCGCGCCGCCACCGATGACATCCGTGACTTCGTAAGTATCGAGATTCGCCACGATGATGCGGTTGTGGTTGCTGTCCGCGATGAACAGGCGTCCGCCCGCTTCGTCGGCAAGCACTTTGCCGGGAAAAGCGAGCAGTCCAGCAGGTTGGTTCGCGCCTTCGAGCGTCAGGTCGAGCGGGTCGCGGATGAGTTCGCCCGTGCTGTCGAAATAGTCGATCATGCCGTTCAGCAAACGGTCGAACGCCTCGAACGGGATTTCGCCCGCTTGCATCGCCAGCACGTTACCACGCGGATCGACCACGACGAAAGTCGGCCACGCATTGACGCCGTAGGTCTGCCAGACGCGGAAATCGCTGTCGTTGATGACGGGGTGGGCTAAGCCATAACGCTGGACGATCTGGCGGATGTTCTGCGTTTCGCCCTCGTTGGCGAACTTGGCGGAATGGACGCCGATGACCAGCAGCGCGCTGCCGTATTTATCCTCAAGTCTTTGCAGCGTCGGGATCATGTGGATGCAGTTGATACAGCCATAGGTCCAAAAGTCGAGGATCACGATTTTGCCACGCAGCGACTCAATCGTCAGCGGCGCGGGCACGTTGATCCAGTCGAGTCCGGTGGGGAACTCTGGCGCGGGCAGGTCAGAACGTCCGGCATAACGACTTTCCACAGCACTTTCTCCTTGCGGCGTGCTATCGGACGGCGTGCCATCCTGCGCCTGTGCGATCACAGGCAGAACCAGCAGCAACCCTATCAGCAGCAATAATTTTCTGAGCATAGAATTTACTCCTATAAAGTAACTTAACTCCGGCATCCTTGCGAACGATTGTATTTTGAGAAGCTAACCGTTGCGCTAAGCTCAGCTTGACGTCATTATGCAGCCCAAGTCTTGCGAATTGATTAAAGTAAGGATAGCCCATGCGTAGGCTGATGGGCTTGGTCGGCGGATTTATCTGGTTCGCGGCGGTCGATCTGGTGCTGGCGTATAGGTGGATCGCAGGTGGGTGGGCGATGGTGCGAGGGCGACCTACTCCCGTCTAAAGACGCGAGAATCAGCGAGGCGCAGGCTGATCGATTACACTCAGTCTGCGCCCCGTTTGTTTGGCTATTTTAGAGGGTCGTGCTTGTTTAGACCGCCGTGCGGGTTGTGCGCTCGATGTGCTGGAACACGCCATCAAGTTTGTGGTTGAGGTCTTTAAATGCCAGCTTCGCCTGCTGACGGCGGCGTGTCGAGACGCGCTCGTCTTCGCTAATGCGGCGCAGCGTGACCGCGTAACGCATGTAGAGCTTGAGGACGTGCGCGCCGAGCGTACGGTCGTCGCTGCGGTCGTAGTAATGGGCAAGGTCGCGCCAGCTATGCATCAACTTCGAGAACGCTTCGCTTTCCAACCAGCCTGAATCGGCTGTATTGACTTTGTGCGCCAGCGCCAGAATGTTGTCTTCGATTTGCTTGCGCTGCGATGTGGGATTGAACATGCATCCAACTCCGCTAAATTGTTCAATGTGTTCAGTACGAGTTGATCGTACAACGTTCGCATTATAACACGCATCGCGCGTCTGGCAACGGCACAAGTGATAATTTTCACCCACTATAGTAATGAACTGATTCAAACTATTTGATTGAGCAGGATGGATAGTGCATCATGAGAGAAAAACCTGACCAAAGGTGATTTCTCATGAGCACTATCCCGACCAGTGTAACCGAAGAACAATTCGATCTG
>JBBSNT010000387.1:0-3909 GCA_038260485.1 Aggregatilineales bacterium
AGCGGGCGTTTATCCGGCAGGGCGCTTAGCGCGCGTCGCCACCGCCCGCGCGCTGCGAAATGAATAAAACGCCGTTACCCTAACGCCCCCGAATTTTACTTGCGCGTATACTAGAAGGCATAAGCGCATCCGTCGCACGCCCCTGTGCCGTCGGGACGGATATTATCGTCATCAGTCGATCCGTAGAAGGAAGGCTTATGTCCACCAACCTGATCAAGGATCATCTACAGGCACTCGGCACGGGGGATCGTCTCCCCGCGACCGCCGAAGAACAGCACGCCGTCGAATACGTGCGCGCGACGCTCGCCAATCTCGGCATCGAGGACATGCGGCTTCAAAACTTCGCCGCATCATCCCCTGTCAGGCTGCCGCTGCTGCCCTCGTCGATTGTCCGGCGCGGCAAGACGAGTAAGCTCACCAGCGCGGCGATGCTGCTCGGCTTGGCATATTTCATGCGCCGTCGTTTTCAGCGCCAGCCCTTCCCGCTCCATTCGATCCTCTCGCGCGGCGAAAGCCAGAACGTGATCGCCCGCATCCCGCCCTCCGGCGAGACCAAACATCTGCTCTTCGTGATCGCCCACCTCAACACCGAGCAGCGCCAGCGTCTGCTGCCCCCCACCGCCATCAAGCTGATCAACACTGCCGCGCTGGTCTTGACCGTCATCAGCGCCCTATCGATGCTGTTCGACGTGCTGATCAATCGCAGGCGGCGCAGCCGCTGGCAGCGGGCGTTGGTGCTGATCGCGCTGGCATACGATCTGACGCGCGTGCTCAAAAACGAAATCCGCGACAACGCCGATAGCGTCGCCGTCCTGCTCGACCTCGCTGAACAGCTTCAGGCACAGCCGCTCGAACACACCGAAGTCACGCTCGTCTTTGCGGGCGGCGCGGCAAGCGGCATCGACGCCTATCTAGAGCAGTACACCCCGCCGCGCGATCAATCGACTTTAATCGACCTCGAAACGCCGAGCGTGGGTAATCTGCACTACGTGACCAAGCACGGCGTCAGCTACCTGACCGAGTACCGCCCCGCCCCTCGGATCACGGCGTTAGCGCGGCAGGTAGCGCTAGACCATCCCGAACTGGGCGTGACCGGCGCATCACTGCCGGTGATCGACGCGGTCGCCCCGCTGCGTCGTCGGGGTTACGAAGCACTCGGTATTGCGGGCTACGAGCCGGGTACGTTATTGGGAATTGAGGATTCAGCGGCAGCCGTACCCGCGCACTACGTCACCAGCGACCCGCTCGCGCGTGCCGTGACGTATCTGCATGAACTCGTGACAGCGGTTGACGCGAAATCCACAACATGAGCGAAACCGATCATCACGCCGTTTATCTGACTTGCCGCTGCAGCGTAAGCTATTTTCTAGCGCTGGCGCTCTTTCACGCCCTGCGCGCAGCAAACATTGACGTCTTTCTCGACCTTGACGAGAGTCCGACCGCTGATCCTGAACAGGCAGGGCTGTTCGCGGAAATCGACTCTCGCTCGCATTTTCTGGTCATCCTCACGCCTGCCCGGCTTGAGCAGTATCACCGGACAGACGACCGACTGCAGCAGGAGATTGATCACGCCGCGCAAACCCACCGCAGCATCGTGCCGATGCTCACCAACGGATTCAACTTCAACAGCACGCTGATTCCCGTCGAGATCGCCTTTCTGCGCCGCGATCACGCCCTCACCCTGACGCCAGAAAACGTAGATGCAGCGGTCATGCAACTGCGTGAACAATTTCTCACCCGCCCCGTCTACGGCGAGATCACGCCGCTTGCGCCGGATCAGCTTGAGCGCAGTCAGCGCCAGATCGACACAACTGCACATCTATCCGCGCCCTCGCTCGATATTTTGCGCGCCGAAGCGCTGTCAAATCAATCGTATATGCTGGCGCGGCAGGATTACGGAGGGAAAATCGCCCTCTGCACCCAAGCACTCCAGCTTGATCCCACTCACATCAAAGCCCGCTTTCAGCGCGCGTTGGCGCACCGCCGCAACGGTGACGAACGCCGCGCGATAGCGGACTACGACGAACTGCTGCACCAAAATCCGCTGCTCTACAAAGCGTTCAACAACCGTGCTGAACTTCATTTCGCCTTTGGCGATTTTGAAAGCGCGCTCAGCGACTATGATCATGTGCTCGCACTCCGCCCCACCTATGCGATGGCACAGGCGGGTAAAGCGCTCACGCTGCACGCGCTAGAGCAAACGGATGATGCGCTCCAAATTTGGCAAGCGCTGTTGAATGAGGATCAGCGCTTTTACGATCCCGGTTGGGTTGGGCGCGAATTACGCCTGCCTCCGGCGATGATCGACGAACTCCATCAACTCGCGCTGCATTTGCATGTCGATGATGTGACGCCCGATGCGCCTGACGATTGATGGCAGCCCGCGCGACTTCACACCGATCAAGGCGTTTCGTGCGGCGCACGATCTCCCCTCTGAATTTGGCGTCGCCCTGTTCGAGCCGAAAGACTACAGCGGCTTAGGGCGCATCGACCGCGCCGGCGCAGAACTCAACGGCGTGCGCACAGCGGTACTCGCCGCCATCCCGCCCAAACTGCCGCTGCCGCAGTGGATCGCTTATCTGCCGCAGCTTACGCGCCTGTTCACCGAACAGCTTTACGCCATCAACCCGCAGGTCAAGCTCCACGATGTCGAAATTGAGTTCGCGGCGGCGGGCTTTGCCGATGTCTGCCAAGCGGTCGTTTACGCGAACTTACGCCCGCCACCGCCCCCCTTCGAGGCGATCTATGCGCGTTGGCTCGACGACACGACTCGCGTCTCGCAGACCGTACATCCTTATGGGGATTGGCGCATCCAGATCGTCACCCACGCTTACGGGCGCGCCGGTTTGATCGTCCAAATGGATGCCGAAACGCATTACGTGCAGGATGCCGCGCTCGCCTGCCCAGCCGAAGGCTTCATGGCATCGCTGCTCAGCGACGCCGCCGCGCAGATCAGCGCGTCTAGCCGCGCCTGATCTAATCACAGGCTCGTCCCCCAGTTCGAAGCGCAGCACGACTTCGCCCATAAAGCCGCCCAGCGAATAGCCGACCATTAGCGCGTAATCGTCATCCGCTGGCAGTGGGAAGTTCAAAATCAACGCGCGGCGGCAAGCGGGACTTCGAGCGCGCTCTTGATCGCGCCCCGATAGATCAGCAGCGCCGGACTGCTGCCATCAAACGTCATCACTTGATTCAAGTCGTCTAAAGCTTGCGGAAACTGGTTAGCACTGGCGTAGAGTAAGCCCCGGTTCGCCAGTGCGCCGTAAGTCGGCATGTACTCGATTGAGGTCGTGGAATCAGTTAGGACGCTGGCGTAATCTTGCTGGTGGCGCTGAATGTCGCCGCGCAAGCAGACTGTCGCGTTCAACGGCGCGATCATATCGCTCTCCATCAGCAGCGGAATCGCGCGGTCGAGGTCTTGCAGCGCCAGATCAGGCTGATCGGCGTCGCTGTAGCTTTGCGCCCGCGCGAAATAGCCTGCGGCGACAGGTTTAGCAGAATGAACAGGCTGTAATCACAGATCGCTTCGTCGGTGTCGCTGTTGTCCAGCGCGGCATCGCCTTGCCCGATCGCATCGGGCAAAATAGCCGGGTTGACCATCTGCCCGCTCGATGGATCGCTAGGCGGAGTCGTATCCTGCGCGAAAACAGGCACGACGCTCACGAGGCAGAGCGGCGATTTGCTTCATAGCTTCTGCTTTCTACGCAGTCATTCTTCCCTCTATAACTGCGCTCTGTTTGCTTTTGCTATAAATTCTTCTAGTGTTAGGATGAACTGATTCAAACTATTTGATTGAGCAGGATGGATAGTGCATCATGAGAGAAAAACCTGACCAAAGGTGATTTCTCATGAGCACTATCCCGACCAGTGTAACCGAAGAACAATTCGATCTGCATATCCGACCGTTGC
>JBBSNT010000388.1:0-3906 GCA_038260485.1 Aggregatilineales bacterium
CAACGGCGTAGGCGATTGCCTGACGGACGCGCACGTCGTCGAAGGGCGGACGGTTGAGGTTCAGACCGATGTAGTCGTAAGCCAATTGCGGCGCTTCACCGACGACGACGTCCGAATTGCTGTTGAGCGCGGCGTAGCTTTGGGGCGCAGGATTCATGATCCAGTCAACTTCACCGCCGAGCAGCGCAGCTTCGCGCGAGCTATCTTCGGGGATGACACTGATGTCGACTTGATCGAGATAGGGCAGACCCTCTTGCCAGTAGTTGGCATTCTTGACCAGCGTCATGTTGGTTGTGCCGGTCACGTCCTGAATGACGAACGGGCCTGTGCCAATCGGCACGACGACCTGCCCATCGTTGCCGACGCTCTCGCTGGCGATGATGCCGCAGCTTGCCGCACCTGCTACGTTGACGGGGAGAATGGCGTTGGGTTCGAGGGTGGTGACGGTGAAGGTGTCGTCGTCGGGCGTGCCGAAGGTTGCGCCTTCACCGCCGCAGTTGCTGACGTCGCCCGACCCGACGGTCGGGTCGAAGATGCGTTCGAAGTTCCAGAGGACGTTGGCAGAGGTGAAATCGTCGCCATTGCTGAAGGTGACACCCTGACGCAGGTGGAACGTCCACGTCAAACCGTCTTCGGACTGATCCCACGATTCAGCCAGCACGGGGATTAACTGCATGTCGTTGTCGTAATTGGTGAGGGCTTCAACGACGTTCGCCAGCACGGCGAAACTTGAGCCTGCGCTGCTGAGGTGCGGGTCAAGGCTGACCCATTCGGCGTCCCAAGCGGCGCGGAGTGTGCCGCCCGCCTTTGGCTCGGCGGCTGCATCCTGCGCGAAGACCCCACTGGTCACGAGCAGCATAAGCGCGGCGAGTGCTACGAATAGTAGATTGCGACGTTTCATGAAGATTCCTTTCGTATAAACATCTGTGAATCAAAACTCTCATTCTGGCTAGGCGCAAGAGATTATTTCGTCTGGTTGATTGCGAGGTTGTTAGCGCGGGACGACTTAAACAATAATGACTGTCACCTATTTATGGGTGTTCAACTGGCTACAAACACGTTTGGGCAGCAGTGAACCGATGTTATTCTAACGTAATATGCGTCGTAAGCCAATTTTTGCAGCATTTTGCCCGGTCTTGACCAGTCAAGCCTGACGAGGTGAATTTTTATGTACTGCTCATCGACTGCTCTAGCACTTTGCAGGCACACACTCTAGAATGACTCTCAATGTCAACTAAAATAAATCTGTGAAAACCCAAAGTTATTTAAGCCAGAAGGTTAAATGGTGAGCGAGCCGCGCATGAGCAGCCGAAATCGCCTACGCTCGATTGATCGGGCGCAGGTGGGTGACGCTGCCTGTTTGATTCCGGCACGCCGCGATGCGCCGGAACTGCTCGATCAGGGGGTTGGATCGGCGGCGGACGTGCGCGAGAACCTGATGGAAATGTGGCGGATCAACCGGATGTTGGGCGGCGTGCCGGCGCTGACGCGGCATTTGTATCCGCTGCTGCTGCGGGAAGGCAGAGCACAGCGGATCGTAGATGTGGGGACGGGGTCGGGCGAGATGGCGATCTTGATCGCGCGGTGGGCGGCGCGAAACGGGCTGCCGCTGAGCGTTTATCCGCTTGATTGGGCGTGGCGGCATCTGGCGGTGGCGGGCGCGAACGCAGAAGGCGCGGCGGGCGTTCATCTGGTTCAGGCGGACGTGAACGCGCTGCCGTTCGCGCGTGATGGGGTCGATTACGTGATCTCGTCGCTATTCCTGCACCACTTTGCACCGGACGCAGTGATTCGGCTGCTGCGCGACCTGTACGAACGGGCGCGGCGCGGGATCGTCATGAGCGATTTGGTGCGGGGGGTGCTGCCGCTGATCGCTTTTCGGGCGGTGCAGCCCGTGTTTGCGCGGCACCCGCTGACGCGGCACGACGGTGCGCTGTCAATTCAGCGGGCGTATACGCCGCCGGAACTGCTGGTGTTGGCGCGGGAAGCAGGCATCGAGACGGCGCAGGTGTACCGCCATTTTCCGTTTCGGATGACGCTGGTCGCGGTGAAGCCTAATGTTTGACGCAGCGATCACGGGCGGGGGTTTGGCGGGCTGCCATGCCGCGATCACGCTGGCGCAGCGCGGACGGCGAGTCGTGCTGCTGGAAGCGAAAGCCTACCCGCATGCGAAGGTCTGCGGCGAATTCCTGTCGCCAGAGTGCGTGGCGTTGTTCAGCGAGACGGGCTTTTTGCCGACGCTGCAAGCGTTGAACCCGGCGACGATTCGGACGGTACGGATCACGGCGGCGGACGGGAGCGCGTGGCAAACGACTCTGCCCGCACCCGCCTTTGGGATCAGCCGCTACGCGCTGGATGCGGCGCTGGCGCAGTATGCCGCCGAGCAAGGGGTTGAGGTACGGGACGGCGCGCGCGTGACCCAGATCGACGGCAACCTGAGCGATGGCTTCTCGCTGAGTGTGCGGACGGCGGAAGGCGCGCAGACGATCACGGCGCGGGTGGTGATCGCGGCGCACGGCAAACGCAGCAATCTGGATCGGGCGATGAAGCGAGCGTTTCTGGCGCAGCCGCAAGGTTACATCGGTTTGAAACGCCATTTTCGCGGGGCGGCACTGCCGGAACATATCGACCTATACGTGTTTCGGAGCGGCTACTGCGGGATGTCTGAAATCGAGGATAGCGCGATCAACGTTTGTTTGCTGGTGCGGCAGGACGTTTTTCAAGCCGCTGCGCGCGCGGGTGCTGGTGGCGATGACGTCGAGCGCTTCATCGCGTGGATGGGCGGGCAAAATGCCGAGCTTGGGGCGTGGTTGGCGGGCGCAACGCCGATTGACGCGGCGTGGCTGAGTATCGCCCAAGTGCCCTTCGTGGCGAAAACATGCGTCGAGGGTGACGTGTTGATGGCGGGCGACTCGGCGGGTTTGGTCGCGCCGCTGGCGGGCGATGGGATGGCGATGGCGCTGCACAGCGGCAAATTGGCGGCGTTGGACTGCGAGGATTATCTCGCGGGGCGGGTGACGGCGGCGGCGTTTAAGCGGGCGTATCAGGTTCAATGGCGGGCGACCTTCGCGGGACGGCTGCGGTTGGGACGGGCGCTGCAAGCGATCATGCTGCGTCCGACGTTGATCGCGCCGGGGCTGCGGCTGCTGGATCGCTTTCCGGCGCTGGGTGACCTGCTGGTGGCACAGACGCGCGATTTAGGCTTAGTAGAAGGATAGTTCGATGGATCATCCGGCGGTGCTGGCGCTGCAGACTGGCGTATCCGGTCAGTGTTACAGCCAAGACGAAATTACCGACTTTTACGTGCATCTGCTGGGTGAACGGGGGCAGAAACGCGCCCGCGCGATTCGCACGATCATGAACTATTCGGGCGTTGAATCGCGGTATGGGGTGGTCGCGCCGAGTTTTTTCGAAGCACCGAAAAGCACGCAGGCGCGCAACGACCGCTACATGCTGGAGGCGCTGCCACTGGCAGAGCGGGTGATCCGCTGCGGGCTGGAACAGGCGGCGATTCCGATTGAGGCGATCAGCACATTGATCGTCGTCTCGTGTACGGGCTTTAACATTCCGGGCTTGGACTTGCTGCTGGCGGGTCGGTTAGGGATGCGCGCCGATTTGAGCCGCACGTGCGTGTTAGGGATGGGCTGCTACGGGGCGTTTCCGGGACTGCGGCGGGCGCTCGAAAGCGTGACGGCGGGGCAGATGAATGGTCGCGGCGGTTTGGCGCTGGTGCTGGCGCTGGAACTGTGTACGCTGCATCTGCAATTCGACGATGCGGTCGAGACGATTGTTTCGACCTCGCTGTTTGTCGACGGCGCGGGCATGATCGTTGTAGGGGATCAAGGAGCTGAAACTGAGCAGCGCTATCCTGTGCTGGTCGATGCCGAGACGTACTGCGTATATCAG
>JBBSNT010000389.1:0-3871 GCA_038260485.1 Aggregatilineales bacterium
GCAGCACCGCGTCGCCCTCGAACCACAGTTCCATCTCAATGCTGTAGCTCGCGTTATCCTGCCACACGCTCTCGACAATGTCGGTCAGGTTGTGCTTGGCGTACAGGATCACGACGTTCGCCGCACTGATCTGCTCGTCCGTGTTGGCGTCGAAATGCGCCTGTCCATCGCTGAAGCGCAGGTAACGTCCGCTGTCTGGATCATAGCGCCATTCAGCGCGCGTCGCTCGGTAGCGCACGTCAGCAACCTGCCCTAATCCGCTGCTTTCGGGCGGGACAGCAGCGTCGAACGCCATACCGTGCAGATCAGGCGGCGTGTTGATACCCTGCTCAGTTGCCAAATCCCAAAGCGCCGCCAGATTGGTGAACATATTATGCGGCACGTCGATACTCTCGTCACGCCAGTAGGTGGGATAGCCGTAAAGCACGCCTTTAAATAAGCGGTCGGCAAAGTCGGACGTGTTCAGCTTGTCCTCGACGCCCGTGCTTGCGCCCGAAAACGCCAGAATGCCCTGATACATCGCGACCAATTCGTAGTCGATCAGTCGCGCGCTGCGGATCGAACCGACCCGTTCCGGCGCGTTGCTGTAGAAGATCGCCGAGAAGCGAGTCAAACCGCCTTCAGCGTAATGCTCGTAGACGATGTCCGCCGCGCCGAGTCCCGCTTGCGGACGCACCAACGGCGGCGCGTTCGAGATTTTTACGTCGATGGGGCGGCGCTGAAGCAGCGCAGGATCATCGACCGTCAAGCCCGTCAGCGGATTAACGCCCGTCGTTGTATCGTCTAACATGACCGCTGCGGCGAAACTGCTGGCATTGATGCCGAACGCGCAGACGCCAAACAGGACGCCGACCACGAAAAATTTACGCAGCAAAATCCGTTCCTCTTTGCCTGCTGCCCTGATTATACCTATCTCGTAACCGCGCCGCTTGATGGATGCTCAATTGTCATCGCTCCCAGTTCGTATTAGAATCAGGAAAATTGCACCGTTCGGAAACTTAATGTATATTTTTTGAAACTCTTTGTGCCGGATCAGTATCTTTCTATGCTATTTTTGTAATGTTATAAGTGGGTAGGGGTAGGGGGCGTCAATGCCGCTGCAAGGCAATTTGCGAGATTTCAGTACCACCCAATTGCTCAACCTCATCAACCTCGCTGGCAAGACCGGCACATTGGCGATCTACGAAGGCGTGAAAACCGGCGAAAAAGACGCCATCGGCGGCGACAAGATGGTTCCCGGCAAAGAACGCGCCCGCGTCTCGTTCAAGATGGGCAAGTTGATTGCGGCGGTGCTTGGCGGGCAAGATGGCAACCTCGTCTCGGTACTCAACAAGGCGGGTAAGCTGACCGACGATCAAGCGCGCATTATCCGCGAACGCGCCAAGAACACCAGCGATAAAGCACTGGCGCTGCTCTTGATCAACGCTAACTACGTCACCCAGCGCGACGTCGTCAGCAGCATCCAGCAGCACACGCTCGACGCGGTCTACAACCTGCTCGGCTGGAACGAAGGCCCCTTTCGCTTCGAAGACAATACGCTGCCGCCTAGCAACCGAATCCTCGTGCCGATTGACCTCGAAAACGTGATCATCGAAGGCGCGCGCCGGATCAAAGAGATCGAGCAGTTGAATGTACATCTGCCTAATCTCGACATGGCGTTGAAGTTTCCTGAAAACCCGCGCGAGAAGTTCAAGGGAATTCACCTCAGCGTCGAAGAATGGCGCGTGGTATCATTTGTGAATCCTAAGAACACCATCCGTCAAATCGCTAAAGCGAACAACATGTCGGAAGTCGAAATTCGGCGGATTGTCTACGGGTTAGAGCAAGCTGGACTGGTGGAATTGATTAAACCGCCTAACATGGATGGCGTGGTCGCCAGTGGGATAAAGCGTCCCGCGACGCGCGCACCTCAGGTGCAACGGACAGTCGTGACGAAGCTGATCGACAGAATTCGTAACATCTAGTCCAGCGGCGCTGAGGTCTTTACTTTACGGAGAGCGGATAGGTTATGCAAACTGTCAAGATGGTGATCACCGGACCGTTTAGTTCCGGCAAAACAGAGTTCATCCGTTCCATCAGCGAAATCGACGTGGTGACGACGGAGCGCGGCATTTCGTCAGAGACGGAGCGCGTCGTCAAGGAATCGACGACTGTGGCGATGGACTTTGGGCGTATCACGGTAGATGACGAGTTGGTGCTGTACCTGTTCGGGACACCCGGTCAGCGCCGCTTCGACTTCATGTGGGAAATTCTCGCGGAAGGGATGCTCGGCTTCGTGGTTATGGTGGACAGCACCAAGCCGGAAACATTCCGTGAGGCAAAAAGCATCCTCGAAACCTTCCGCGCTTACGCCCCGACGCCCTACGTCGTCGCTGCGAACAAGCAGGATATGAAGGACGCATGGAATATTGACGACCTGCGTATCGCGCTGCGAATCGAGGACGGCGTCAAGCTGCTGCCCTGCGTCGCAAGCGACAAAGAAACTGTGAAAACCGTTCTACTGGAACTGCTCTACTCCATCTTAGAAGAAATGGACAGTTGATCGCGCACTTGTCCGCGCGCATCCACATAAGGGTTAAGTTGTGGCGTCTCTAGTCACCGAGCGGGGCATCGTCCACTACGAAGTCTACGGTCGTGGGCGCCCTGTGCTGCTCCTACACGGGTGGTTAAATTCGTGGGCGCTCTGGCGCAATACGATTGAACTGCTGGGCAAAGAATTCCGGCTTTACGCGCTGGATTTTTTTGGTTTTGGTGAATCAGGGACGCAAACAGAAGACTTCTCCGTGACCAATTTCGTCTCGATGGTCGATCAGTTCATGGATCGTATGGGAATCATCAAAGCGCCGCTGATCGGTCACTCGATGGGCGGGACGGTCGCACTGAGCGCCGCCATTCGCTATCCAGAGAAGGTCGTCAAGGTTGCGGTCGTCGGCGCACCCATTCAGGGATCGGCACTGAGTCCGCTGCTGCGCTTAGCGGCGTATCCCGGCTGGATCGGCTTGGGCAAGACAACACCCGCCCTCTACAATCTGTTCCAGCGCGTATTTTTGCCTTTTCTGCGCGGTTACGCTTATCTGATGGCGAAAGACGGCAAAATGGTGGGTGAAATGCTGACCGCCGACGTTTCCAAGCTGAGCGCCGCCTCATTTTTTGAAAGTATCGGCACGCTCCACCAAACCGATCTCCGCCCGCGCTTGGGCGAACTGCGGATGCCCGTTTTAGGCATGTACGGCAAGCGCGACATTATCGTTGACCCCAAGCAGTTGAAGGTCTTGCAGCAGTACGTTCCGCACAGCAAGGCGGGATGGTTCGAAAAATCAGGGCACTTCCCCATGCTCGATGAGTCGGAGAAATTTCACACTACCGTGCGCGACTTTTTATATAACGGGTGAAAAATGCAGCGTTACATTATTGAAGATGCTCGCCACGTTCCGCCGTTCAACCAACCGGCAAGTCTGCTGACGATTGGCATTCGCCCGCTAAAAATTCACCACGAAGATGTATTTTTACGCTGCTTCAAATCAACGCCCGATTTAGGCAATACCTTCAGCAGTGCCCGCGAGATGACTTCGGTGCAGGGGCCGGCAGTCGTCTACCGTGACAGCCTGTGGTTCGACGCTGAATTCCTCGAATACTTCATCGAACGCGCGACCGCTACCCGCCGCGCTTGTCGCGCCGCAATTCCGGCGGACGATCCCGCCTTTCGTGCCTATACGCTGCCGCTGGCGACCGCCTTCGAGCACGCCCACGACTCTGCCGGTAACGCCATCTACCTGACCGATCTATGGTACTTCCCCGACGCATACACCGACGACGTCGTCCCGATTGTCGTGCCGAGTGACGCCGAAGAAATGGGCTTCTACAGCGTCCC
>JBBSNT010000390.1:0-3867 GCA_038260485.1 Aggregatilineales bacterium
ATAGACCAGCAGGTAACCAACCTCGATAGGTTCGAATTATTTTTTCCTGAAAAGAGACAATTTTTTTTAGAAAATGGCGACCTGTTTGCAAACTTTGGTTATGCTTCAATCCGTCCATTTTTTTCAAGAAGGATTGGATTGAATGCACCTATAAATTTTGGGGCAAGAGTGAGCGGCAAGCCGGGTAAAAACTGGAGAATAGGCGCTATGGACATGCAGACTGGATCCGTTGGAGAAACCGGTTTACCAGTTCAGAATTTTGTAGTGGCTTCTGTACAGCGTCGTGTTTTTTAACGATCTAATATTGGATTTATTTTTATTAATAAACAATCTATAAAATATAAGGCTGGGGCTGATTCGGGGAAACCTGTTTATTCAAATTACAACAGGAATGTAGGACTTGAATATAACCTCGCATCGTCAAATAATTTTTGGACAGGTAAAGTAATGTTTTTAAAATCTTTTACACCGGGATCGCACGGGAAAGATTTTGTACATGCTGCGCATCTTCAATACAGCAGCCGGCGCTGGCTTTTATACTGGCAGGGGGAGCGGTTTTAAACCTGAGCAAGCATCCGCGCGTTGCCCAAGCAGCGGCGCTTTGCGTACTGCTGCTGGGTCTGCTCACCTTGAGCGAGTATCTGTTCCACTGGAATCTCGGTATCGACCAAGTGTTAATCCGTGATGCTGAAGATGCCATCGGAATGCTCGTGCCCGGACGGATGTCGCCCGTTACCGCGCTCAATTTCGCTATTTTA
This sequence comes from Aggregatilineales bacterium, assembly GCA_038260485.1. GTDB lineage: Bacteria > Chloroflexota > Anaerolineae > Aggregatilineales > Phototrophicaceae > Flexifilum. Next base: position 759 of record JBBSNT010000390.1, read on the forward strand.
GGATGCAGCCTGCTGCTGATGGCGCGATCTCGCAACTTTGGCTTGGCGCAGGTGCTTACGATTGGTGCGGGATTCATGGCGCTGCTGGCGTTTGCTGGCTACCTTTACGGCGTTCGTTCGCTGTACCAAATCAGTGTTCTCTCATCAATTGCCCTGTATACAGCCGTCAATTTCCTCGTGCTTGGTTTAGCGATTCTCTTTGCCTATGCGGATCAAGGGCTGATGCGCGTGATTACGGCGGATCGAGCCGGTGGGCTGCTGGCACGCCGGTTACTGCCGATGATGATTTTTTTGCCGATTGCCGTCGCTTGGCTGAGGCTGAAAGTTCAACAAGCGGGGCTTTTCGACACAGAGTTTGGGTTGGCGGTATTTGCGCTGACGAACGTCGTGATGGTCACAATCCTGATCTTCTGGAGTGCACATTCGCTCAACCGAACCGATACAGAACGCTCTGTCTCGCTACAGGCACTCAAACACGCACACGATCAACTTGAAGCGAGAGTGCGAGAACGCACCGAGGCACTGGCAAATGCGAATCTTGAGCTAGAGCGCGAGGTGTCTGAACGAAAGCGCGAGCAATTTTTGTATCGCTCCTTGATTGAATATTTGCCCGATACAGAAGTTCTGATGTTTGATAAGGACATGCGCTATCAAATCGCGCTGGGACCGATCTTAAAGACGACCGGATACACGCAAGCGCAGATGCTGGGAAAAACCATCTTTGAGGTGCTGCCGCCAGCATCGCAAACGGTGCTGCTGCCGCTGTACGAGCGCGTACTCGCAGGCGAAACGATTGGCTTTGAGCGTCAAACGCAGGGTTTTTCCTATCAATCGTACTTTGTGCCCGTATTTGACTCCTCAGGCGTGGTGACGAATGGCTTGATCGTCGTTCAGGACATCACCGAGCGCAAACGTGCCGAAGATCGCTTTCGCGCCCTGCTGGAATCTGCGCCGGACGCGATGGTGATCGTCAACCAGCGAGGCGAGATTGTGCTGATCAACAGCCAATCGGAGAAACTGTTTGGCTATAGCCGGGATGAACTGATCGGAAAACCCGTCGAAATGCTGATTCCTGAAGCCGCCAGGACGCGACATCCCGCGCACCGCGTCACATTCAATGCTGATCCGCTTGCGCGCGCTATGGGCGCGGGGCTGGAACTATACGCCCTGCAAAAAGATGGCTGTCAGTTTCCGATTGAAGTCAGCCTCAGCCCGATTGAAACCGATGACGGGATTCTGATTGCCAGCGCGATCCGCGACATTAGCGAGCGCAAGCAGGCAGAGCAAGCGCTGAAGACCAGCGAGGAGCAGTTCCGCGCGACGTTCATGCACGCGGGAATCGGGATGGCGCTTGTCTCGCTGGAGGGGAGGTGGCTGCGAGTCAACCCAGTTATCTGCGAGATTGTCGGCTATACTGAACAAGAACTGATGGCGACAACGTTTCAGAAAATGACGCATCCCGACGATTTAGATGTTAGCTTGGAAAATACTGTCCGCCTACTCTCTGGTGAAATTCAGACCTACCAAACGGAAAAACGCTACCTCCATAAGCTCGGTTATGAAGTCTGGATTCTGTTAAGTGTGTCACTGGTACGCAATAGCGAAGGGGAGCCGCTGCATTTTGTCTCACAGATTCAAGACGTCACGGATCGCAAGCGGGTTGAGGAAGCTTTAGCGAACGAACGGAACATGCTGCGCACGTTGATTGATAGCATTCTCGATTATATTTACGTGAAAGACCTCGACAGCCGTTTTCTGGTGAGTAATGCCGCTCATGCACAGTCGCTCGGTGTGGCAGAGCCTGCCGACCTGCTCGGTAAGAGCGATTTCGACTTTTACCCTGTGGAAAAGGCGAATCAGTTCGCAGCGGCTGATCGGGCGGTGATGTCGACACAGCAGCCTATGATCGAGATTGAAGAAACTGACGTCAAGCTCGACCACAGATCGATGGTCGCATTGACGACGAAAGTTCCATTACGTAACAATGATGGTGACGTGATTGGGCTGGTCGGTATCACGCGGGATATTACGGATCGCAAGCGAGCCGATCTTGCACTTCAGCGAAGCGAGGAGCTTTTGCGCACAGTCTTAGAGAACCTGCCAGTCGGCGTCATGATCACCGACGCGATGGGAAATGTGACGCTTGGCAACCGTGCTATGCAGCAGATTTGGGGCGGATTGAAACTCGTCGGGCTGGAGAGCTACGGTGAGTATAAAGGCTGGTGGGTCGAGACGGGCAAGCTGATTGCGCCGAACGAATGGGCAGCAGCCCGCGCTACGATACACGGCGAAACCTCGATCAACGAGGCGGTGGAGATCGAATGCTTCGACGGCAGCCATAAATTTATCCTGAACTCGGCGATTCCAATCTGGGACAGTGAGCAGAATAATCTCGGCACGTTTATCGTTAATCAGGACATTACGGAAATTAAGCGGGCGGGTATCGCGCTGCAAAAAATCAATGATCGCTTAGAACAGGCGAATGCGGAAATTCAACAGTTCGCTTACATTGTGTCGCACGACTTGCGCGCACCATTGATCAACCTGAAGGGTTTTTCCGACGTTTTACAGGCAGCGGTCAAGCAGATTGAGGACGTTGTAGAGCAATTTCAAGCTGAATTGCCTGAAGCGGAACGTCAGATTTTGCAGATGGCGCTCAAAGAAAAAATCCCGACGGCGCTGCGTTTCATCGGCGCTTCCGTAGATCGGATGGATAATTTCACGTCCGCTATTCTCAGGCTTTCACGCTTGGGACGGCATCCGTTGAAGTACGAAAACATCGCGGTCAGCGAACTGCTCAAACAGATTTTGCAGTCGCTTGATGCGCAGATACAGGCGCAGGGTATCGACGTCATCACGGGGGAACTGCCGATGGTTCTGGCAGATCGTGTCGCGCTGGATCAAATCATGAGTAACATTATTGTCAATGCAGTGAAGTACCTTGACCCGAAACGTCCGGGGCAAATTCGCATCTATGCGGAGCAAGATAACCAGCAGACGACCTTGCATATCGCCGATAATGGTCGCGGTATCGCGCAAGGAGACTACGAAAAAATCTTTGCTCCTTTTAGACGTGCGGGGCGCTCTACGGTAGAGGGAGAGGGAATGG
>JBBSNT010000391.1:0-3865 GCA_038260485.1 Aggregatilineales bacterium
CAGCAACGGTCGGATATGCAGATCGAATTGTTCTTCGGTTACACTGGTCGGGATAGTGCTCATGAGAAATCACCTTTGGTCAGGTTTTTCTCTCATGATGCACTATCCATCCTGCTCAATCAAATAGTTTGAATCAGTTCGTTAGTAAAAACGGTCAGTTCCTTTTTCAAACGTTCGTTTTAAACTGTGCTCGCGCCCAACTGCTCGACGAGTTCAACGCGGTAGGAACTGAGCGCTTCACGAATGCGCGGGAGCGCCAGAAGCGGGTTAGCGACTTCGAGCACGAGCGCCGGATGCCCGGATTGCAGCCGGGAAGCGAGGAGTTCAACCTGTTCGCTGCGGAAGCCCGAATCGAGCAGGTTGGCGGCGAATCGTCCCGTCATGCGTCCTAAAACCCCGCCGACCAGCGCGCCCGCACCGACCGCGATGATCGCGCCAATACCCGGCAGCGCCAACGCCCCGAACTGCACCATCCCCAGCGCGGCGATTGCCGCACCGAGCGTGCCGCCGGTAATGCCGCCTTCGTCGGGACCAAGCTCATCGTCGAGCACGACCACTTCGCCATTGCGGGCTTTGGCGACAATCGCGGCGTGCCGAATCTCAAGGTCGGTCATCTCGGTCAGATGATCGAGCGCTTTCGTCAACATCCTGCGTGAGGGGAATACCGCTACTATGAATTCTTCGACCATCGCCTAGCCTCCTACCCGAATTCCTTTTACTGTTGCACAATTTCGGCGTTGTAAGGCTTGAGGTCTTCGGTAAGATGCGCCATAAGCGTCGAATCGCCCTCTAATTCTACGACCATCGCCACGCGCCCCGCGTTGAGGTGCTCCGCCAGTGCGTCAAGCTGTTGATTGTTGATGCCCATATCCATTAACCCGGCGGTGATGCCGCCCGTCGCGCCGCCCACCAAGCCGCCTATGAGCGCGCCCGCGCCAATGGCGATGATCGGTCCCACGCCCGGCAGCAAAAACGCGCCTAATCCGGCGATACCGAGTGCGCCCATCAATGAGCCGAGCGTGCCGCCAGCGACACTGCCCTCGTCGGGGTTGATGTCGTCCTCGTAGACGACAGTTTCGCCGTCTTCTGCCTTCGCAATCACGGCAGTGTGCTTGATTTTCGCGTAACCGAGCGACTTAATTTGATCGGCAGCATCCAACATCATGCCCCGTGAAGGGAAAACGAGCATTACGACTTCGGACATGTCCCAACTCCTTCGCCGAATAAGATTGACACAATTATACTACAGCCAATATTAAGTTATCTAGCTGGTATTAGTCAGCTTGACCCTGCGGCGTAATTATGCTACGATCATCCCTATCTCATCAAGAGCGCGTGAGGGTAACGGCCCGTAGAACGCGCAGCAACCCCCGGAGCGCTGGGAAGGTGCTAAGTCCGTCAGGCAGTGAGCGTCAGCCAGTGACCTGAGAGATGAGTGTAAGCGATAAAGCGTTTGTACGCCGCCTACACGCGCCTCTCCCTGCCGGAGCGGCGCTTTTCGTTTTCCTATGGGGGCATACCAATGATGATCTATCCAATCCTCGAATTCGACGACACACGTTCCGCCATCATCGAACCAAGCCTGATTCACACGCCTCTGCCAGCCTTGCCAGAACGCTGCATCCTATGCTTCTTCAACGACGTGATCAGCAGCCTGTTTAACGAGGATCAATGCATCCACGAAGTGAACAGCGAGATCGGCAGAAACCCGATCTACGTCATGGAACACAAGGGCGAACGCTTCACCGTGATTCATCCCGGCGTTGGCGCACCGCTGGCAGTGGCTTTCCTTGAAGATGCGATAGCGCTCGGCTGCCGCAAATTTATCGCCTGTGGTGGTGCGGGCGTGCTCAACCGCGAGATCGCCGTTGGGCACTTGGTCGTGCCCACCTCAGCGATCCGCGACGAGGGGACGTCTTATCACTATCTGCCGCCGAGCCGCGAAGTCAGCGCCAGCCCACAGGCGATTAGCGCCATACAGCAAACGCTTGACGACCACGCCATCCCCTACATCACGGGCAAAACGTGGACGACCGACGCGATTTACCGCGAAACGCCCGCCAAAATGGCGCGGCGCCGCGCCGAAGGCTGCATCACCGTCGAGATGGAAGCGGCAGCCTTCTTCGCCGTCGCCCAGTTCCGCGACGTGACCTTCGGGCAAATCCTGTACGGAGGCGACGATCTTAGCGGCGACGTGTGGGATCATCGCGATTGGGTGCGGCAGGTATCGACCCGCGAAAAGCTGTTCTGGCTGGCAGTCGAAGCCTGTATCCGACTGTAGCTCATTTAGCCCGTATAATGAAGGAGAAGCAGCACAAAAAAATTTGACAAGAAGATAGGATATTGAATGCCGAAGTTTGGAATCCGTACACGGTTTACGCTGATTTTGACCGCCATCTTCGTGATTGCCATTATTGCGGCGTGGGTTGCTTTTTCGCAGCTACTCCAAGATCGGGCGGAGACGCAGATCACCGATCAAGCGATGGTTTTAATGTCGATGTTAAATTCGGTTCGCTCTTATACCAACGAAGAAGTCAACCCACTGCTCGCGGCTGACCTGCAAACGGAGCATGATTTTATCTCGCCGTCTGTCCCTGCATTTTCGGCGCGCCAAGTTTTCGAGCGTTTTCGCAATAACAGCGGCTATCAGAACTTCATGTATAAGGAAGCAGCGCCAAACCCGACCAATCTCAACGATCTTGCCGACCCGTTTGAGGCGCAGTTGGTCGAAACCTTCCGCGGTGATCCGTCAATGACCGAACTAGCGGGCTTCACGACACAGAATGGTGAGCAAGTTTTCTACAATTCGCGCCCGATGAAGGTCGCATCAGAGAATTGTCTTACCTGTCACAGCACGCCAGAAAACGCGCCTGCCAGCCTGATCAACACCTATGGCTCAGAGCATGGCTTCGGCTGGCAGGTCGGCGACATCATTGCTGCTCAGACGGTCTATCTTCCGGCGAGCGCCGTGTTCGCAGAGGCGCAAAACGCCTTGCGTGTCGTGATGGGCATTATCATCATCCTGTTCGCATTAGTGGTTCTGGTCACCGACATGCTGCTTCGTCGCGCGGTCGTCCAGCCGGTCGTGCAAATCTCGCAGCTTGCCCGGATGATCCAGAGCGATACGCTCACGCCCGAATCACAAGAACTGGCGGTAGTGAACTCGATTGCCCAACGCAGCGACGAATTCGGCTCGACGGCGCGCATGCTGAAGCGCATGGCGGAAGAAATTTACGCCCGCGAGCAGAAGTTCAAAGCCCAGATTCAATCGCTGAAGATTCAAATCGACACGGAAAAGCAAAATCAGCAGGTCGAGGAAATCACCGAAAGCGACTATTTCCGTCATTTACAGGCACGGGTTAAACAGATTCGCAAAACGGATACAGCGCCCGCAGACCCCAACAATGGCGTTCAGACGGAATCGGTCAACGAGGAGAAGCCGCAGTCGTGAACACGATCAAGTCGATTGCCCTGCCAACCGGCTCGCTGCTGCGCCGTCCGCCGCACGCTTTACTCGGTTACGCCTGTCTCGAAGACACCTATCGTATCGACGGGGTGTGGCTTACGGTGTCAGATTGGCGCAGTTGGCGGCATAGTGAGGTGGTCGAAGCCTTCCGGCATGCGGGCGTCGAGCAGACCGGCTTGAGCGCGGGGCAGTTGATCGCCTTCTACACGCCCAACGGTGTATTAGTCGGTTACGCGCGCGTGACGCTGATTCGCATGACCAACGCGAACAGCCTGATCGACCGTGAGATTGCGGCGCTGGATTACACCGAGGACGAATATCACGAGTTCCTGAATTTCGAGAACGAGGCGGGCTGGTACGTCCAACTGGAGCGCGTCGAGATCGCGTGAGGGACAAGGG
>JBBSNT010000392.1:0-3787 GCA_038260485.1 Aggregatilineales bacterium
AGACGCGCATCACAGTGCTGATCAAATCTTCAAGCGTAATGTATTCAGGACCGCCAATTTCGACGATGCTATCGACTGTATCGAGCGCTTCGAGGCTGCCGATCAACGCCGACACCACGTCCTCGATATAGATCGGGTGCAGCACAACCTCACCGCGCCCCGGCATCAGGAACACCCCCGGCGAAATCGTCAATTGCATGGCGAGGTGATTAATGAAGGCATCGTCTTCACCGAAGATCAAGCCGGAGCGAATGATCGTGTACGCCAGTCCACTCGCCTTGATCGCGTCCTCGATCAGCCCCTTGTAGCGCAGCAGCGGGTACGCCGCCGCCGGTGATGCCCCCAGATGACTCAGCGTGATGATCCGTCCCACACGCGCGGCGCGCGCCGCCGTGATCAGGTTGCGCGTTCCAGAGAGTTCGATTCGTTCCAAATCGCGCGGGCTGCCCCACCACTGAGCATTCTCAAGGTGAATGACGACGTGCGCGCCCGTCGCCGCGCGAAACAGCGCTTCTTCGTCAAGGATGCTGCCGATGACGATCTCTGCTGTACGCCCATTCAGATTTTCCCACGGCAAATCGTCAGCTTTGTGTGCCGGAAGCAGGCAGCGCACCGGGTAATCGAGCGCCAACAAACGCGCGACCAGATGCCGCCCCACAAACCCCGTTGCTCCGGTAACAAGTATCAATCCAGCCGCCCTCCATGAGCCGCCGATTATAGCACAGGCATTCAAACAGGCACTCAAACGGACACGCTAGCGGAGTAACCACCGCCGGGAAACGGTGTTTCATCTTGTGAAATACGAAAGTTTTGTTAGGCTTAAGGTAACCTGCTGAAAGAAATCGGGTCGCTTGACGACCTCTAAAGGGAGTTCGCTGTGAAAGAACGCCGTGTTGTCGTAACCGGCATGGGCATTTTGTGCCCCACCGGAAATAACGTTGAGGAAGCATGGCGCAATGCCGCCGCTGGTAAAACGGGTGTCCGCACCATCCAACGCTTTGACACCTCACACTTAGAGAATCATTTCGGTGGTGAAGTCAAAGGCTTTGACCCTGACGAGTTCCTCGGCAAACGTGAGGCGCGCCGTACGGATCGCGTCACGCAGATGGCGCTCTACGCCGCCAAATTCGCCGTCGAAGATTCCGGCTTGGAGATCACCGACGAGAATCGCTACGACATTGCCTGTATCGTTGGGTCAGGCATCGGTGGAATCAGCTCCGTTGTCGAAAGTGTCCGCTCCTTCTTCGGCAAAGGACCTAAATTCGTCAGCCCGTTGATGGTGCCGATGATGCTCCCCGACGCCCCGTCGAGCAAGATTTCGATGGCATACGGCTTGCGCGGACCAAACTTCGCTATTTCGACGGCTTGCGCTACGGGGAACAACTGCATCGGCGAAGCGACCGAGATCATCCGGCGTGGGCAAGCCGTTGCCGCGCTCGCAGGCAGTTCCGAAGCGGGATTGGTCGATATTGCCGTTGCCAGCTTCAATAATATGACCGCCATTTCACGCCGGAACGACGCGCCCGAAAAAGCCTCGCGTCCCTTCGATGCTGAACGCGATGGTTTCGTCATCGCGGAAGGCGCGGCGATTCTCGTGCTCGAAGAACTCGAACATGCACTCGCGCGCGGCGCGCATATCTACGCCGAAATCGCGGGCTACGGGCACACCTCGGACGCCTACCACGTCACCGCGCCGCTCGAAACGGGTGAAGGCGCGGCAAGAGCAATTCAGGCTGCGCTTAAAGACGCCCAACTCAACCCCAGCGACATCGACTACATCAACGCGCACGGAACCAGCACGCCGCTCAACGATAAGAGCGAAACGCTGGCACTCAAGGTCGCTTTGGGCGAGCAGGCATACGAGATTCCGATCAGTTCGACCAAATCCGTCACCGGGCACTTGATGGGCGCGGCAGGTTCAGTCGAGGCGGTCTTCACGATCAAGGCGATCAACGAGAGCTTCATCCCGCCAACCGTTAACCTCGAAAACCCCGACCCAGAGTGCGATCTCAACTACACGCCAAACGTCGGAGTCGCCAAAGACATCGAGTACGCCATGAGCAATTCGTTCGGGTTTGGCGGTCATAACGCCGTCTTGATTTTCTCGAAATATCACGCGAATGGTCATTCGTAGTCGGGGCGTACCATCCCATACCGAACCCACATACGCCCACATCATCGGCTGGGGGATGGCAGTCCCTGATCACATTCTAACCAACGACGATCTCGCTGCGATTGTCGAAACATCGGACGAGTGGATTCGCAAAATGACCGGCATCCGCGAGCGCCGCATCGCCGGAGAGCAGGACACGACGGCAACGCTCGGCTTGAAAGCAGCTCAACATGCGCTCGAAGTCGCGGACGTGCTGCCAACCGAAATCGACATGATCATCGTTGCGACTTCGACGCCGGAACACATTTTCCCCAGCGTCGCCAGCCTAATTCAGTCGTGGCTCGGAGCGAACAAAGCCGGTGCATTCGACTTGAGCGCCGCCTGTTCAGGGTTTGTCTACGCCCTCGACATGGCAGCGCAGTCGATCCGTTCCGGTCGTATCCAAACCGCAGTCGTGATCGGCGCGGAGACGATGAGCCGCGTCATGGACTGGCAAGACCGCGCGACCTGCATCCTGTTCGGTGACGGCGCGGGCGCGGTCGTGCTGACTGCCAGCCCCGTCGAGGGCGGCGTGCTGTCTGCCGTCTTGCGCTCGGACGGCTCAGGCGGTGATCTACTCGGCATTCCCAGCGTCGGCAGCATCGACATCGGCGACATTCCCGTACTGTCCAACAGGCATAAATACGGCAAGATGCACATGAACGGCGGCGAGGTCTTCAAGTTCGCCACCCGTGTAATCGGCGAGAGCATCAATCAAGCGCTCGACCTTGCCGGGCTAACCATCAAAGACCTCAAGCTGATCGTACCGCATCAAGCGAACGCTCGCATTTTGCAAGCAGCCGCGCGCGCGCTCAAAGTGGACGAGTCGATGTTCATGAGCAACCTTGACCGCTACGGCAATACCTCGTCAGCATCGATCCCGATAGCGCTCTGCGAAGCGATTGAGCAAGGACGCATCGAAGCCGATGACTATATCGCCTTTGTCGGCTTTGGTGGCGGGCTAACATGGGCATCAATGATCGTCAAGTGGGGGTCACCCACCGCCGAAGAGCGCAGCGCGCTCACCTTCAACCGCCAGCGCCGTCAGGTCAGCTACGCGGTGGCGTGGTGGCGTGCGCGCCTCAACCGCATGAGCCATCAAGCCGAAGAAACCATCAGCCGTATTCGTCCCGAACAGGGGCGCATTCGCCGCCTGCGCCGCAAGATCGATCAGCACAACTTCCAATAAATTCCCCCTAGCGCGTAGGGGTGCACCCGTTGCACCGTAGGGGACGCGCCCTTGTTGCGCCGCGTTGGAATCAAAAGCGCCTATCGAATTAGATAGGCGCTTTGCATTTGGAGCATTATGAAGCCGTCCTACCGTCGACGGTTCGCCAGCCCGATGAAGTAGACCAACTGCAAGACCGCCGAGATCGCCGCCGCGACGTAGGTCAATGCCGCCGCCGTCAACACCTGACGCGCACCACTGGCATCCTGCTCAGAAACGAGCAACCCGCTCTCGCGCAGCAGCCCGATCCCGCGTCGGCTGGCGTCAATCTCGACTGGCAGCGTCAGGATCATGAAGACCACCATCACGCCGAACAGCACGATCCCCGCGTAAATCAGCCCCGTGATTCGCAGGAACAAGCCCGCGAAAATCATAATGTAGCCGATCTGCGGCGCAAGCTGGACGCC
>JBBSNT010000393.1:0-3769 GCA_038260485.1 Aggregatilineales bacterium
CAACATCCGGGCGGCGTCCTTCCTTGCGATGCGCGTGATCCGCGCGGGTGACTTCATCAAGACCAGCACGGGCAAGACGACGCTGAGCGCTGATCCCGGTCGCACGCTGATCGGCGACGACGAGCACGGCTGGAGCAACGACGGCATCTTCAACTTTGAAGGCGGCTGCTATGCGAAGGTCATTAAACTGAGCAAGACGGGCGAGCCGGAAATCTGGGAAAAGACGCGCCGCTTCGGTACAGTGCTCGAAAACGTCGTCATCGACCCGCGCACGCGCCGCCTTGACCTCGACGACGATACCTACACTGAAAATACCCGCGCCGCTTACGCCATCCGCACGATCTCGAACGCGGATTACAGTGGCATGTGCGGTCAACCCAAGAACGTGATCTTCCTGACGGCGGACGCTTACGGCGTGCTGCCTCCGGTCGCCAAATTGACGCCGGAACAGGCGATGTACCACTTCATCAGCGGCTACACGGCGAAAGTCGCTGGAACCGAACGCGGCGTCACCGAGCCGAGCGCGACCTTCAGTGCCTGCTTCGGCGCGCCCTTCCTGCCGCTGCATCCGACGGTCTACGCTGATCTGCTGCGCGAGAAGCTGCAACAGCAGGGCGCGCAAGTCTGGCTGATCAACACGGGCTGGACGGGCGGCGCTTACGGCGTCGGCAGCCGCATGTCGCTGGAGCACACGCGCGCGATTGTGACGGCGGTGCTGAATGGCGACCTGAACGGCGTCGATACTGTCGCTGACCCGTACTTCGGCATCGAAGTGCCGGTTCACGTTCCCAATGTGCCGGATCAAGTGCTGAATCCGCGCGAAACGTGGGCGGACAAAGACGCCTACGATCAACAGGCGGCTTCGCTGGTCGAGCAGTTCCGCAAGAATTTCGAGAAGTTCGCCGACCAAGCCAGCCCCGAAGTAATCGCGGCGGGTCCGGTCGCTCGCTAAACGGAACCCTCTGCGTAGGGGCAGGTCGCAAACCTGCCCCTACAGCGGACGCTTAACCTCACCCTCACTTGATTCCGTTGGCTGTGGTGTTATCCTAAAGCGACACAGATTCTTGTCACAATTGGAGTAAATGAACTATGGCTCGTAGTAAAGTTACAGTCGTTGGCGCGGGAAATGTCGGCGCGACCTGCGCTCATTGGATCGCCAGCCGTGAACTCGCGGACGTTGTGTTGATCGACATTCTCGACGGCGTGGCGAAGGGTAAGGCGCTTGACCTGACCGAAGCCGCTCCGGTGATGAAATTCGACCTGAGCATCACGGGGGGCAGTGATTACGCGCTCTCTGCCGATTCGGACGTGGTCATTATCACAGCGGGCGTGCCGCGCAAGAAAGACCCGGTCACAGGGCAGTTCCCCAGCCGCGATGATCTGGTCAAGACCAATCAGAAGATCGTCGGCGACGTTGCCCGCCAGATCGCCCAGTATTCGCCTAACGCGATCCTGATTATCGTCTCGAATCCGCTCGACGCGATGTGCCATGTCGCGCTGAACGAAAGCGGCTTCCCGGCGAACCGCGTGATCGGGCAGGCAGGCGCGCTCGACACGGCGCGTTACAAGGCGTTCCTCGCCGAAGCGATTGGCGTCAGCGTGCGCGACATTCACGGGATTGTGCTCGGCGGTCACGGCGACCAGATGGTTCCGCTGCCACGTCACACCTCGGTCGCGGGCATTCCCGTGCGCGAACTGATCGACGAAGACACGCTGCAAGCGATCATCGAGCGCACCCGCAAGGGCGGCGGCGAAATCGTCGGCATGATCGGCGTCAGCGCGTGGTACGCGCCCGCAGCGGGTGCGGTCGAGATGGTCGAGGCAATTGTGCGCGACCAGAAGCGCGTTATTCCGTCGGCGGTGCTGCTGAACGGTGAATACGGTTACACCGGCTTGTACGTCGGCGTTCCGGTGGTGCTGGGCAAGAACGGCGTTGAGCGGATCATCGAGATGGAACTCAACGACGAAGAGAAGCAAATGCTCGCCGTCAGCGCCGAAGCCGTGCAGTCGGTGGTCGGCGTGCTGGGATACTAGCCGTAAGCCTCTAAAGTTTGCCTCTGAGCGGGTGAGGGAGCGGTATAGCTCTCGCCCGCTTTTTGATTCCTGTTTCAGGAGAAGCTTAGGGCGTCTAATTGAACGCCGCTACGGGAAAAACCGCGAATACTCAAAGGGTTTCTAGCGGATTTGAACGATTTCACCTTCGGCGGCGCGCAGCAGACGCTCCCACAACGCCGCGCCGATGCCGGTACGTTCGTAGCCGCGTGCCAAAATCACCTGTACGCCCGCGTGATCGAGCGCGCGCATTCCGGCGAATAGGTGCGCGGCGATTTCGTCCAGATTTTCGCCTAAGCCGATCACCTTGACGGATAAGTGATCAAAATAGAGCTGGTCGGCGTTTGGCGCAAGGATGCCGACGGTAAACCCTGTTTGCTCGAAGATGCGCGCGTCGGTTTGCATTTGCGCGAGGATGGCTGCAACCGGTGAACCGTCGCCATAAAAGAGCAGTTTGGCGTTGGGTGAATAGTGCTTAAGCATCATGCCGGGAGCAGGCTTCGCGCCCGCTTTGCTGGCGTCGAGATGCCCCTCAGTGATGAAGCCGAGCGCCTCGAACGTTTCCGGCTTGAGCGCGCCGTAGCGTAAAATGCGCGGCGGATGGGTCGTCACGTCGATGATGGTCGATTCGATGCCAAAGTGAGTCGCGCCGCCGTCAAGCACGAGGTCAACATGACCGTCGAGGTCTTCGAGGACGTGTTCGGCGCTGGTGGCGCTGGGTCGGCTGAAGGTGTTGGCACTTGGCGCGGCAATCGGTATGCCTGCCGTCGCGATCAGCGCGTGGGCGACGGCATGACTCGGTACGCGCACGCCGACCGTATCCAGCCCATTCGAGACGTTCGCTGCGACATTTGCGCCGCGCTTGAGGATCAGCGTCAGCGGGCCGGGCATGAGCGCGGTCAGTTCGCGGGCGACGTCGGGAATATCGACAGCGACGCTCTCCAATTGATCCACTGAAGCGAGATGAACGATCAGCGGATCGCTGGCGGGGCGTTCTTTCGCGCTGAAGATGCGGTCAATCGCGTCTGGATCAGTCGCGTTCGCGCCTAAGCCGTAAACCGTTTCGGTGGGGAAGGCGACTAAACCGCCCGCGCACAGCACTTCGGCGGCGGCTTGGATAGCAGCAGGGTCGGGTTGGTTTGGATCGATGCGCAAGACGCGCGTTTCGGCTGTGTAACGCATAACGGCAATTCTCTTTTTTCTGATCTTAGTGGCTGTCAGGCAAAAAAACAGGGCGAATCAGTTGATTCACCCTGCGCCAATTCGTAAACCTACGGGCTAGTTTCCGGCGCTGATGCGTTCGTGGATGCCTTCGCCGATCTCCTCTTGATTTCAGTAAATTGACAACAGATTGTGTGCTCATACTTACAAATTTAATCATACGAAACAGTCTTAACCGTCGCATGAATCGCGCATGAAAGCTTGTTTAATGATGATTGTAATAATAAGATGAACGAAGAAATACTCGCATTTGCGCGTTCGCTTAGCTTAAGTGCGCGCCGATGAACTGACCGTAGCCGCGCAAAAACTCGATCAGCGTCACGGGTTTGCGCCCCTGCAACTGCAAGCGATCTGGCACGAATAAGCCGTCGCCCGTGCCAATCGCGGCGAAATCACCTAACTTGACGACGCGCCCTGCCTCAGCACGCCCGCTTTCGACGTGTCCGGCGAGAATTTTCAACTGTTGGTTGTCCCAGAGCGTGAACGTACCGGGCCA
>JBBSNT010000394.1:0-3762 GCA_038260485.1 Aggregatilineales bacterium
TCATTCGCCGCCGGATCGTAATGCAAGATGAACCCCTGCGGAAACGGGATGCTCACCGCCCGATCCGCTGGCGTCGGCGAAAGATCGCCGCGCTCGAAGCTCAGAATATACGGCAAAGGACCCGCGAACCAGAGCAGCACCAGCGCGATCCCGACACTCGCCGCCCCCGCCAGCAGCAGCCGTATCCGCGCCCGCCAACTGCTAACCCGTGCCAGCACCCGCAGCGCATAGGGCAGGATCACGAAGCTGTTGAAGAGCGGATACTGCAAATCGGTCAGCACCATCCCCCAGAGCATTAAGCCGAGCGCCAACGTTCCGGAAACAATTCGCATGGTGAGATTGCGATGTGTAGGGGCGAGTTTAAAACCCGCCGCTACAACATTATCCGTGACGGCTCGCCCCATCCATCCCCATACCAGAATCAGCAGCGGCAGCCAGAACCAGCCCATCAGGTTGATATTCGTCCAGTAGACCGCCGTCAGCATCAGCGGCGTGAGTTCGAGCATCGCCCCGCCCACCAGCGCCAGCCCCAGCGAGACGCCTTCGCGCCGCAGCAGCGCATAAAATGCGCTCGCGCTGGCAGTCATCGCCGCGACAAAAATTGCCGTCATTGCCACCACCGTTCCAGCGAACGGCTCGATCAGCGCCCAGATCGGGTAGAAGAAGGGCGTGAGCGTGTGAAACGCGAGGTTGTTGGTGAACGGCGCGAACACGTAATCCGTCAGGTAGACGTTCAAGCCATTCGTGAAGGCATGACGCATCCACCAGTAATTCCAATGGAAGTGATAGAAATCAGTGACGGGCTGTCCCGTAACAAATCCGTTGAGGTGAAAGAGCGGATTGTAAAGCGTGATCAGCGCCAGCAGCGCGTAAAAACAGAGAATAACGAGCGCGCGTTTCAGCATCAAACAGACTTTTTCATGAAAGCAAAACCAGAATCGAAAACGCGCGGATTGTAGCCGACCCACAGATCAGCTTCAATGGCGCGGAATCATATGAACAAAGGAATCAAGTAGGGGCGTCATATATGACGCCCCTACGATGCACAGCAAATCGATTGATTGAAACGTCTTACTTGGTGACGTTTTCGAGATGAGCGCGCAGCATCCACGCCATTGTCTCGTGACCTTCCATCAGACCAATCAGGAAGTCGTTCGTGCCCATGTCCTTGATTTCTTCTGTTGTATCCGCGTCTTTACGCAGTTGACGGATGACGGTCTCGTGGTCTTCGAGCAGGTTACGCAGCATTTCCGAAGCGTTCGGCACGTGACCGGGACGTTCCTCGATCACTGAATTCTGCTTGAATTCGTCCAGCGTACCGAGGGCGATGCCGCCCATCTTACGCACGCGCTCGGCGATTTCGTCGATATGCTCGGCGATTTCGGTGTACTGAGTTTCGAAGAACAAGTGCAGTTGAATGAACTCCATCCCCGTGACGTTCCAGTGATAATTGCGCGTCTTGGTGTAGAGCAGGAACGCATCAGCCAAGCGATGATTGAGCAGATCAATCACCTGCCGACGGGCATCCTCGTTCAAGCCGATATTTGCCTTAATTGCGCCCTTGGCGTCTTGCTTGGTGGTATTTGCAGTTTTTGTAGTAGCCATTTTGTGACCTCCATGTAATGCGAATTGTTATACCCTTATCATAACGCATTTCGCCCTCATGGGGTAAAAGACTCATCTAGGATTTAGATTGGCATTACACGGGAAGCGGTCGCCGCGCCTGCCAGCGCTCGCAGAGCCAAACGACCGCCGATGCTGCCAGCACAAACAGGAACGGATCAGCCGGTGAGCGATAACGTGTCGAAGGGTGATAGATCAGGTACGCCGCCGTGATGCAGACCAGCACCATCAGGATCGGCGCGTATTTCCCTGTCAATTCGCGTTGATACGCCGCTAAGCCAATGCCGATCAGTCCCAGCAACAGCAGGGGCGTGAAGTAGATCAGGTGGGCAACGCGCGCCGCGCGAAACAGCGGCGTCTCGTACTGAAGCACCGCCTCATTGCTCAAATTGGCGTCCGGCGGCACAGCACGCGGCAGCAATTCAGGACTCCACAGCGTGACGAATTTGACCAGCAGCAAACGCGGCACGTCAGCAGGATGCTCGCGCAAATACACCAGCGCCTGATCCCGAAACCACGCCGACGTTTCCGTTTCGTTCAGTCCGTCGGGCGTCGGGTTGAGGCAGTCTACCCACTGCGCGTCCCAGCCCGCCAGCAGATAATCCGCCACGCACGAATTATTACCCTGATACAAATTGCTGCCGTCGTTGGTGCTAATCAGCGTGAGCGTTCCCTGCACCTGCGTGTTGCGAACGACCCAAGGCGTCACCACAGCGACAAACACGACCGCTGTCACCGCGCCCAAGCCAAGCGCCCGCCGCAAACCCACCTTTCGCCACCACCACAGCGCGATCAGCGGCAGCATCAGCACAATCAGCGTTTTGGTCAGCGCGCCAGCACCAAAGGTCACGCCGACCACGAGCGCCCAGAGCAAAGCTGAGCGGCTGCGCTCAGCTTCAGCGACGCGATACGCCGCCCAGATGCCGACCGCCAGCAGCATCATGAAGATCGCCGTATCGTTGACACTTAAATCCTGAAACAGCAGGTAGGGATAAAAGCCCGTGAACGCCGCCGCCAGCACGCCAACCGATTCACCAGAGCGCAAGCCGCCAACCCGTTTGCCAATCGCGTAGATCGCCAGCATGGTGATCACGTCGAAGCCGATTTGCACCCATGCAACTGGAATCGCGCTGCGTCCGAAAACGCTGTAAACGCCCGCCAAAAAGGTGGGGTACAGCGGCGGCAGGTCGCTGTCAGGGTGGAGATCAGGGAAGCGAGTATAGCCCTCACCCGCCAGCAGATGGACGGCATAGTCGTCGTAGCCAGACGCGGACAGGCTGAGCGTCTGCCCGGCGAAGGCAATGTATGCCAAACGCAGCCCCACCGCCAGCACGATGACCAGCAGTAAAGCGCGTGCAGCCTTATTCATCGACGTTCCGAATGACGCGCGCGGGATTGCCCGCCGCGATCACGCCCGCCGGAATGCTGGTGCTGACGACGCTGCCCGCGCCGATCACGCTGCCACGCCCGACCGTCACGCCCTTGAGGATCAGCACGCCCATGCCGATGAACACGTCATCCTCAACCGTGATCGGGCGAGTGACGCCTGCCATGACGTCCACTCGGCGCATCTCACTGTCAATCGGGTGAAAGTCAGTGTCGCAGATCGTGCTGTTCGCGCCGATTAGCACGCGATTCCCGATGCTAACCCGCGTCTGGGCGACAATCGTTGCGCCCGTCATGCCGACATCGTCACCGAGACTGATCGCCGCGTCCGCCGTCCACGTCGCCAAGATCGAGCGATGGTTTACGCCGAGCGGATTCGAGCCGAACCAATTGCGCATGTTCAGCCCGCGCCCGATGGTGATCGTGCTGCCCGCGTGCCGCTGAATCAGCGGACGCCCGTAGATCAGCCAGCCCTGCCCCCACGCAACGCCGCTCAGCGCGAAGTAGGCGCGAATCAGCGGAAGTTCGGCGCAGCGGCGCAGTTCGTTGACGGCTTTCCAAGGCGTCTGGTGTGCCTGTGCGAGCATAAAATCCTCAATGCGGAAAAACAATGCGGGGGATTATACACGATTGATCATGGAGATAGATTGTATTATGAGCAGGACGCAGGTGGCTCAAAGCCAACTGCTAAGCCAGAGTTCGAAAGACTTCCAACAACAGGATAGAATGATTGGGCATGAGCAAACGACTGGA
>JBBSNT010000395.1:0-3761 GCA_038260485.1 Aggregatilineales bacterium
CGGAACCACTGCCAAGGATTATTCCCGACCGCCTGCGCCGCTTCGTACAGCGCGTTGATCAACTGCTGATGCGTGAACTGGGGCAGCGGTGTCGAGCTTTCCGGCTGAGTCACGGGCGGCATAACCGGATCAGGCGCGGGCAGGATGCTCGGCGCTGGAGACATGGCTTCGTTCAGCTTGTTGAGCAGGAAATAGGTCGAATAGACTCGATCCTTCGGCTGATTATTGGCGTCGGTGATGCCGAAACCCGGATTCATGCCGTCCGACCAGCAGTACCAGATCGCGACCGGTACGACGCTCGCCATCGAGCGCCGCAGCGCCGAATCGATCAGCCGCATGTAGTAATCGACGACCTCATAGCGCGGCTTAGCGACCTGACTATCGCCGTATTCGGTCATCCACAGCGGAATTGTCGGGTAAGCCGCGCGAATGTTTTGCAGATAGGGCAGGATGCCGTTATCACCCGACGGATTTTTGCCGTAGGGATGCACGCCAATCGCATCGACCGGCAGCCGCCCCAACGTATTCGTGACTGCTTGCAGATAGCTGCACGGGTTGCCGCTGACCAGCCCGCCAAACACGACCGTCGCGTTCGAGTCAGCCATCTTGATAGCGACACTGCTTGCCGAGAGCAGCGGCGCGAAGGTCTGCGGCGGCACGTACACCGCCGACTCCGACGCTTGATCGCCCTCGTTCCAAATCTCGTAGGCGACCTGCCTACCCTTGAAGAAACGGGTGATTTGCCCGCACGCCTCGCTGAAATCGGCGGCGTAACTGCGCCAGCTTGTGCCACGTCGCCAAGGCTCGTCACCCATGAAGGTCTGGTGATTGAGGATCAGCAGCGTGCGAATACCCAGCGCACGGTAGTTGTCGATCAGCGGAGCATAGAACTGGCAGCTTTGCTGGATCGTCCGCGCTTGGTGCGGCTGCGCCTGAAAGACGAAGCGCACCCACTTCATCCCGCTCAAATCGGCGTTTTTGAGCGGCAGCCCACCGTGTTGATCCGGGTCAAGATTGATTCCGTATTGCGGCATCTGCGCCTCGCAGTGTTCGTCAGGGGTTTCCTTTTATAACTATACTATAACGATAACTTTACGAGGAACAAAGATTAGATGCGGCGGGCTTCCCTACCCGCCCCCGAATGCGGTAACATCATCCGCGAAACGATTCATACCTGCGAGATCAGCATGACCTACATCATCCGTCAAGCCATCCCCGCCGACGCGCGCGCTTATATCCGCCTGATCAAAAGCGTCCTCCGTGAAGACCCGCCCGTCGATACCCCTTACGCCCCTGACGAATTCGCCCCGCCCGTCGAGCGCATCGCCGCCCGCATTGCCGAAGTCGCCGATCAGCCGAATTCGCTGTTTCTTGTTGCCGAGGCGGATCGTACAATCGTCGGTACGCTGACCTGCGGCGGCGGCACGCTCAAAGCCGACCGGCACATGACGGCGCTCGGTGTCTATGTCGCCAAAGACTGGCGCGATCAAGGCATCGGGCGGGCGCTGATGGCACACTGTATCGCATGGGCGCAGGCGAGTCCGGTCGTCGAGCGCGTCGAACTCGAAGTCTATGCCCACAATGCCCGCGCCATTCACCTATACGAGCAGTTTGGTTTCGAACATGAGGGCTGCAAACGCCGCCTCTACTATCAACACGGCAGTGCAATCGATATGTTGATCATGGCGCTGCTGTTGGAGAAATTATGAAGCAAAAGATGACCTTCTTCGAACGCATTAGCGAACGCGAGCATACACCGCCTTGGTCGCTGGCGACCGCGCTCCTGACGATTGCCGTCGCCTTTGTCATCATGATCATCGGCACGACCGTTGCTTTGGTCTGGGCGGACGATCAGGCTTACACGCTGCTCGCAGGCTGGACGCTCGGCGGCATCTTGATCATCGCCTTCGTCTGGCAAACGCGCCGCCAGCAGTGGAAGGCGCTCTATCTCTTCCGTTCGCGCGTGCCGCTCGTGTTCGTGATGTTCGTGACTTTGGGCTGCGCCGTCGGGCTGGATTTAATCAGCCTCGCGGTCACGGGCGAATTTCTGCCCAAGCCAGAACTGCTCAGCCTGACGCCCGCCAGCATGAGCGTGCTTGAATGGGGCTTCGCCATCGCCTTTATGCTGATCATCCAGCCCATTGCTGAAGGGTTGGTCTTTCGCGGCGTCACCCTTCCAGCGATTCGGGTGCTGTTAGGGACGTGGGGCGGCTTGGTCATCACCGCGACCATCACCGCCATTTTCCACCTGCTGATCTATCCGCCCAACTATGCGGGCACGTCGTCGGTCGCACCGCTCTGGTATGGCTTGGTCATTCCCGGTATCGAGGCGGCGATCTTCAGTATGGTGCGCGGCTACACCGACTCGACCCGCGCGTCGATGGCAGCACACCTGACCTTCGGCTTATTCGCCATCATCAAACTGCTGGCACTAGCGGGCGGCGGCTGAAACAAAGGAGAGGCACAGCCCTTCCTTAGCATTCTTGGCGACTTGGCGGTTGATTATCATTTTCAAATTTTTGACTTGAATTTAGACAAGGAAATGATCACTTTATGACAACCATCATCGTCGCATCGACCAACCCTGTCAAAATTCAGGCAGCGCTTGATGGCTTCCAGCGTATGTTCCCTGACCAATCCTTCACCGCGCAGGGGATGTCCGCCGCCTCTGGTGTCAGCGACCAGCCCATGACCGACGCCGAGACCCGACGCGGCGCGCTCAACCGCGTCACCAACGCGCGGCAGGCGCTCCCCGACGCCGATTACTGGATCGGCATGGAAGGCGGCGTCGAGGATGTCGAGGGCGAGCTTGAAACCTTCGCTTGGATCGTCGTCACCGATGGTGTGCGCACCGGCAAAAGCCGCACCGCGACGTTTTATCTGCCCGAAGAAACCGCCCGTCTCGTCCGGCAAGGGATCGAACTCGGTCACGCCGACGATAGAGTCTTCGGTCGCTCGAATTCCAAGCAGCAAAACGGGTCGGTCGGCTTGCTGACGGGCGACGCCATCGACCGCACCGGCTTCTACACGCAGGCTGTCGTCCTAGCACTCATCCCCTTCCGCAATCCTACACTCACCTTCACCGCAGAGAGGAGCTAACGTGTACCCACATCAGCCGCGCGCCCTCACCGGCAGCCATCGAACCCCCATCACCGACTGGTAACCAGCACTTCTCTGTGACCTTTGCGGTCTCTGTGGTTGAATTTTTAAACAGGTTTGCTTTCGACGGTTCCAATCGCTTTGCTGGTTCGCATTTCGCCCCGCGCTGGTAGATAATACAGGCGGAAACACCCGGAGATAGAAACGAATGCCTGACGATTTTAGGCGCGACGAGGATGCCGAATCCAATGAGTGGGCGCGCAACCACCCGCCCTCCGGTTCGCCTGAAGAAGAACCGGAAGTCCCCGCCTCCGTCACCTTCATGGAGATGATGCGGCACGCGGCAGCGCGCAATGCGCCGCCTGACCAACAGCCCGTGCAGGAAGCGCGCGCTCAAGCCGCCGCGCCCCAAGCGTCCGCCGATGCAGACGACTCAGAGCCGCCGCCGCCGGAGCGCCAACCGCCGCGCCAACCCCCGTCTGCACCACCGCCCGTCCGGCGCATTCGGCGGCGCGAACGACGGGCGCGTGCTGCCGTCGGCGTGATCGGCGGATTCCTGCGTACCTTCATTATTGTCATGGTCGCCGCTGGCTTGACCGCCACCATTTTTACGTGGTGGACGCGCAACGAATTGATCTCGGATACGGCGCGCGCGGGCTTGA
>JBBSNT010000396.1:0-3754 GCA_038260485.1 Aggregatilineales bacterium
CCAAATCGTCAGGAATGTAGATGATCGTGCGCGGTCCGGTGTCGGCGTTCTCGAACGCCTGCCCGATCAGCCCTCGAAAATACAGCCCCTCGGCGGTCGTTTCGGGGTTTTTATGCGGCTGTTCGCGCTCCATTGCGCCCGCGCCCATCCGCCGAATCGCCCCGAAGATGCGCTCGAACTTGGCTTCGGGCATCTTGCCCTTGACGCTGATCAGCATTTGCAGCGCGCCGCGCTCCTTGTCGTTGAGCGCATCCCAGACGACTTCCGCCCGCGCCGAATCGAGCATCGCCCGGCTGATGGTCTCGATGCGCTGCGCAATGTCGTCGTCCTCGTCCAGCTTGACTTTCCAGACGTCCGCCAACAGCGTCAGCAGTGCGGGGTCACTTTCGCGTAAAGTGCGTAAAATGCTCGTCATAAGGCAGTCAGATTTTTCATAAGCACGCGATCAAATTTGAAACGCCAGCCAACAGCGAGTGTCAACGCTTATAACGCGGCAATGCCTGCGTTAGCGAGCCTGACTTCGATTTCTTCGTTCAGCCCGCTGATGCCCACCGCGCCGACAACATCGCCTTCATAGACGATGGGAACGCCACCCGCCCAGCCAAGGTAACGGAGATCGCCGTAGTTGGTGATCGGATAGCCGCGCTGGCGTGCATCCTCGCCAATCGTGCCGCTTTCGCGCCGTTCGCGAGCGGCGGTGAACGCCTTGTTGATGGCGATCTGAATCGATGAGACGGGGCAGCCATCGGTACGCAGAAACGCCAGCAGTTCGCCGTGCGCGTCCACAATCGCAACCGCGCCGCCCTGTTCATTCTGATCCAATTCTGTTTGGATCGTCCCCAGAATTCTCATTGCATCTGTGTGTGAGAGCGTGTTGATCTGGCGCACCGCCGTATTTCTCCTTGTGCAGCGCTCAATCGAGCGAAGCGAAACTCAAATCGCGTTCGCCCTGATTGAGTGTATTACAGTTCGCCCGCAGACACACAAATTCGATCAGCTTACTTCGCCTAAAACTTGGGCGGTTGGCACGCCCCAGTCGATGACACGCTCGTCGCTAAAGGCGTGGGGTTGATCGTTGCGCCGTTGGTCACGACGTCACCAGAGCCAGCGCGAAGCCGTCATAGCCCTTGCTGCCGACCGTTTGCAGCGCGGTCGCGTTGAGGCGAGGTTCGCCTGCCATCATTTCGAGCGCTTGACGGACGCCGATCACGTTGGCGTCGCTGCTGGTCGCATCGGCGACACCGCCGTTACGCACCACGTTGTCGATGATGATCAGGCTGCCGCCGTGGGTCAACTTGAGCGCCCAACCCAGATAGGCGGACGAACTGGTTTTGTCGGCGTCGATGAAAACGAGATCGAAGGGCGCGCGGTTATCATCAACCAACCGGGGCAGCGTATCATGCGCTGAGCCGACGCGCACTTCTACCTTGTCGCTCAGTCCGGCGTGGGCGAGATTCCCGCGCGCGACGTCGGCGTGCTTGGGGTCGATCTCCAACGAGAGCAGGCGACCATCGGCGGGCAGCGCCCGCGCTAAGCAAATCGTACTGTAGCCGCCAAGCGTGCCGATCTCTAAAATGGTGCGGACGTTGTGGGAACGCACGAGCACATGCAGCAGCTTGCCCTGCTGCGGGGAAACGCTGATTGGTGGCATTCCGGCGTCGGCGGTCGCTTGGAGCGCCGCATCCAATACGGAATCGGACGGGGCGAATAAGCCGTCGAAATAAGTGTCTACTGCCGTCCATTGAGTCTGTGACATGTTGTCCTCTACAGTGTGTTTTCGTCATCAACTGTGTTTGCACTGATTATACCCTGAAGCCGTTTTGCTACAGAAAACGATCCGTATGGATTACTGTTCTACAAATATTTGACTTAGAACTATTGTTCGTCTACAATCGAAAATGTGTTTGGTTTTCATTTGATTATTTCGGAGCACAGGCAATGAGAGATCGCAGCAAACTATCTGAACGACAGCGCAACATCTTGCGCTTTATGGAAATCTATCTCGATTCGCATGGGTTTCCGCCGACAATCCGCGAAATCGGCGAGGCAACGGGGATTAACTCGACCTCAGTCGTCAATTACAACCTGAACAAGCTGGTCGATGCAGGGTATATGTCGCGCGAGGCACGCGCCTCACGCGGGCTGCGCCTCGTCAAGAACGGACGCGGCAAGAGCGCGACCCAACCGATCCATGCCAGCGAGGAATTCGTGCGCGTGCCGCTGGTCGGGCAAATTGTCGCCAGCGCGCCCGTATCGATCCCCGAAGATATGGATCGCACCTTCGCCGATGATCCGATTGAAGTGATGCCGTCGATGCTGAACGGCGCGCCGCCGTCGGAAGTTTTCGCGCTGCGCGTCAAGGGCGATTCAATGATCGACGCGATGATCAGCGATGGCGACATCGTGATCTTCCGTAAGCAGGAAGAAGCGCGCAACGGCGATATGGTCGCCGTATGGCTGCCCGACCGCAGCGAAACGACGCTCAAATACTTCTACCGCGAAAACGATACGCAGGTACGTCTCCAACCCGCCCACCCGACGATGGATCCGATCTTCGTCCATCCCTCGAACTGCCGTGTGCAGGGGCGTGTCCTCTCCGTGCTGCGTCCGCGCGTGTAGCATTTCTTGTGGGGCATAGCACTCTGTCTATGCCCTTATCAACCCATGTCCCTTTCACCCACAACGCGCGCAAGCGCGCGCAGCCAACTGGTGCTCTCCGCACCAATCGGTTGATGATAGTGCGCGTCCAGCTTGTGCAGCAGAAGCTCAAGCTCTCCCTTCAGACTTTGCCATTGAACACGCTGCACGTCCGCGATCAAGCGAGCGCTATTTGAATTACGGGTCGCCCGCAGCACCGCTTGAAAATGGGGCAGACATAAAGCGTCTGACTGTGTAAACGCCGCTTGCAACCGCTCGTCGGTGACGTGCTTCCCCAAAACCTCAACATAAATCGCCTCTGCCCGCTCGCGAACCTGACAGGCGGGGCATGGTCGATCCGGTTCTAGCGCCGCCGCCAGCGCATTATCCGTGCTGCCGATCAAGCGCCGTTGTGAGCGATTCGGCGCTGTCTCCGTGCTGATGCGCAGCAGTTCGTCGATGACCGCATTGTAGAGAATCGCTGTCGGCAGCACGCTGTTGTGATCGGGCAGCGCCCACGTATGCTGGTGGCATAAGCCCCGGCTGGCGCGGAAATTATTCTGCGAAATCGGGTCAACCGGATGCTCATAGAGCAGCGTTTCCAGAAAGCGGCTGACATCCCGTTCGAGCAAGCGGCAGATGGCACAGCCCGGCTGCGCGAACGCTTCAACGAGGTCGTAATAGCCAAACGGCGTTGGCGTAGTCACAGTGATGACCCTCACATCTGAAACGCGGCATTGTATCGTATACAATTCATGGATAGGAACTCATGCGCCGAAACTGGTATGATAGGAAGGCGATTACAGTAAGGGACGCAGGCATGAGTAACGAAGTCGCCAACGGGAGTGTTAAAGGCAGCGTCAACGGGACGACCTTTATGCAATCTTTCGGCGCACAGTTCCACTTGCAAGCCGACGACAGTGTCACCGCGTCGTGGATCGTCGGGGCGGCGCTAGAAGGTCCGCCCGGTCACGCACACGGCGGCGCACTGGCAACCCTGCTCGATGAAGCGATGGGCGCGGCGGCGTGGTTCACGGGTAAGCGCGTCCTTGCCGTTCATCTCAGCTTTGACTACAAACATCCCGTCCCGCTTGGCGCGCTGATCCGCATCAGCGCC
>JBBSNT010000397.1:0-3733 GCA_038260485.1 Aggregatilineales bacterium
ACTTCGACGCAGCAGCCCTGCGGCAAATTGTCGATCAAGCCGCGATTAGGGACGTTGCCGTAAACAACGCGCGGCGTTCCGGTTTCGATGCTGTGGATGATGCCTGAGCCGTATTCGTGGCTGCGATGGACTTCGAAGTCGTCGCCTCGTTCCATTGCCGCGCGCTGCTTCTCCCATCCGGCGATCTGGTTTTCGCAGCGGGTGATGTACTCGTCGAGCGGGATGTTGAATTCCTCGATCAGGTCAGGGCGGTCGTGCTTGATGAACCAAGGCACGTATTCACTGAAGTGTTCGCTCGATTCGGTGACGAAGTAGCCGAGCCGCTTGAACATCTCGTAGCGAACCCGATTCCAGCCGGGGATGCGGTCTTCCTCGATGACGCGCTTGATGCGCGGGTAGAGGTTTTCGCCGTCGCGTTCAAAGCGCAAGTAAAACGCCATGTGGTTGATTCCGGCGCTGACGTAGTTGATCTCCTCAATCGGGATGCCGATGTCGTGGGCAAGCTGTTCGGCTGTGCCCTGCACGCTGTGGCATAAGCCAATCGTCTTGATGCTGGACGCGCGGCTGATCGCCCAGCAGTTCATCGCCATCGGGTTGACATACTGCAAGAAGGTCACGTCTGGGCAGAGGGCTTCCATATCGCTGCACATGTCGAGCAGGACGGGGATCGTGCGCAAGCCGCGCATGATGCCGCCGATGCCGAGCGTGTCGGCGATGGTCTGGCGCAAGCCGTATTTCTTGGGAATCTCGAAATCGACGACGGTTCCGGGTTTGTAGCCCGCGACCTGAATCATGGAAATGGCGTAGTCTGCGCCGTCGAGCGATTGGCGGCGGTCGGTGGTCGCCTCGATGGTCGGGTTGAAGCTGAGCGCTTCAGCGGTTTTGTGGGCGACGATCTCGGACGTGCGCAGGCGCACGGGGTCGATGTCGTGCAGGCTGATGGTGCTGTCGGCGAGTTCGGGATAGCTGAGGATGTCGCCCATCAGATTTTTGGCGAACACCGTGCTGCCTGCGCCGATCAAGCTAATTTTGGGCATATTGGGGAGTCTCCAAAAGTGGAAAATACTGTAATCGTTTGCAGCAGAGACTCTAGCGATCTTTAGGGGAATTTCCAAGCGCTCGAGGACTTATTTGGAGCAAGCCGTGATCCAGTTCCCAATGGCAGTTAGGGCATAAGGCGACCAAGTTCATAAGGTCGTTGATGGTAGCAATCGGCGTGTCGTCGGGGAAGCTGTTGATGGCGCGGACGTGGCAGATCTCAACGTGCTTGTCGTAGCCGCAGTTGGCACAGGTGCGAGGGAGAGCAGCTTTGTCGTAGACGTTGCGCGCGATTGTCCGTAGGTGGGCGCTCACCTGATATTTCGCTCGATGCTGAAGTTCGCCCAGCGTTCTGCCCATCCAATTCATCAAATTGGGATTGCACTCTACGCAAGTGGTGCGCCTACCGCTAATCGGTTCTCCGCAATGTTTGCAAAGGCGTGGCTTTGGTTTGCGCTTCTGATATGCCTTATTCGTGTAAGTTGCCGAACACGATGAACAACAAAATTTGGGATTCATCGTCAGCTTTCCGCAGTTCAGGCATGGATGGTCGATACTTGTATGCTTCGGTCTCACAATGCTGGTGAGGCGATATTTGCGATGACACTGCTTGCAGACGTAGATTTGCTCGCCTGTGAGTAGCGATTTGCCGCGTTTGTGGGAGTCAGTAGAGGTGCAGTAGGGACAAACTGGCATGATAAATCCTGATAATTAACAATGAACGAAATTATAAACAAAACAGAGGATTTTATCAAATCTTGGATAGTTGATAGTTCGGAGTGATGTGCTAAAATGGGAGGTAGCAATGCCCCTGTAGCTCAAAGGATAGAGCAGCCGGGTCCTAACTGGAAGGTTATGCGTTCGAGTCGCATCAGGGGTAATAAGTCAGTGATATGCATAAACACACTCTGTTTAGAGTGTGTTTTATTTTGCATAAGCCTATCGTGAAAAAGGGCACAAAATCGGGTGGCGTGGGTGTACAATAGGGGCGCAAAAGACTTAAGGAACTGAAATGCCTTTTCCAATCATTCTGGCGCATGGCGCGCTTGGTCCATTCGATGAGTTGATCATGCTGGGCGCGGCGGTGATCTTCCTCACAATGATGGGCATTAGCTGGGTCAAGAGCCGCAATACACGCCCGGATTTTGTAGAACAAGAAGAAACGAAGCGTGATCAATCTGAGACATCGGCTGCGCCGGACGCACCGGATCGCTTTACTCTGGATTAGCGCGGCGCTGCTGCTGATGTTGGTCGCACCGGAGGTAGCGTCGGCGCACGGCTACATCGTGCGCGCGATCCCTGAAGACCGCGCCGCGCTGAAACGATCCCCCGCGCGGCTGCAATACTGGTTCAGCGAGAATCTTGAGCCGGAATTCACCTCGATGACTGTGCGCGACCAAGCCGGTAACGTGATCGCTACCGGTGGCGTCGAGGACAGCGACCTATCGCTGCTCTCGGCGCGCCTGCCCCCCAATTTAGCCGACGGCGCGTATATCGCTGAACTGCGGACGGCGTTCGCTAGCGACGGTCACGTAATTGTCGAGAGCCAAGTCTTTTTCGTGGGCGACGCGGTTGGCGGGGTGGCGGGCGTGTCGAGCGGGCAGCAAGCTGAGCCGCTGGAAGTGGTGTGGCGCGTGCTGGTGCTGTCGTCGTCGCTGATGCTGTTGGGCGCGTTCGCGGTCTATTCGATGGTGCTGGTTCCCGCGTGGGGCAGCGCGAAATATCCGGCGGGACTGCTGCCGCCGCGTGTGATGACCCGCCTGAACTGGATCGTGGCGATCGCGCTGCTGGTCGCTTTCGGAGGCAACATGCTCGCGCTGATTCAACAGTCGATGACTTTTTTCGGCGCGGACGCGGGGCGCGTGATCAGCGACGGGCTGTACAACGTCGTGCGCATCGGCACGCGCTTTGGCGATACGTGGAACGCGCGGATGGGGCTGCTGATGCTCGTGACGGGCTTGTTCGCGGCGGGGGTGTATCTGCGCGGCAGCCAACCGGAGACGGTGCGCGCCTTCTGGGTGGCGAACGTGTGGGTGACGATGCTGGTTTTGGGAACGTTCAGCGTCGCCAGCCACGCCGCTGGATCGCTGATGCTGCCCTGGCTGGCGATTGGCAGCGATTGGCTGCACGGGGCGGCGGTCGGCTTTTGGGCGGGGGGAGTCGCGGCGCTGGCGCTGGTTTTGCCCGCTGCGGTCAAGCCGTACACGGGTGAGGCGCGGCGTCAGGCGATTCTGGCGGCGCTGCGGCGCTTCACGTGGATCGCAGCGGTGGGGTTGTTGATCGTGATCACGACGGGGATTTACAACGCGCTGAACTGGTTCACGACGCCGAATGAACTGGTATCGAGCTATGGCGGCGCGCTGCTGCTCAAGCTGATCCTCGTGGCGGTGCTGGTGGCGGTCGGGGCGGCGCATCACATCACGGTTTCGCCGGAACGCTATCAACGCTGGTCGCGCGTATACGCGGGCGTGATCGCGCGGATGCAGGCGTTGATCCCGACGCTGCGGATTGAGGCGGTGCTGGTGTTGGCGGTGATGATCTCGGTGGGCTACCTGAGCGCGACGCCGATCCCGCCGCCGAGGCTGGCGGGGCAGACCACGCCGCCGCCGAGTAATACGCAGGTGGTGGACGGCTATACCATCAGCACGGCGATCACGCCCGGTGGTCCGGGAATCAATACCTACGACGTCGAAAT
>JBBSNT010000398.1:0-3694 GCA_038260485.1 Aggregatilineales bacterium
CGGTAAACGCCGAACGCGCCGTACGAGAACCGCTCGCTCGATGCATCGCCTCGGCGCTTCAGGTGCAGCCTCCCCACGATCTGTTCGTGCTTTTTATGCCAGGCTGCGTCCCAAGTGACCCACTAGTATACGCGCAAGTAAAATTCGGGGGCGTTAGGGTAACGGCGTTTTATTCATTTCGCAGCGCGCGGGCGGTGGCGACGCGCGCTAAGCGCCCTGCCGGATAAACGCCCGCTGCCAGCGCCGCGATCACGGCGACAGCGACGGCTAAGATCAATTCTTCCGGCAGCAGGACGATTCGCATCGTCCAGCCGAAGGAGCGCACATTGATGACCGTGACCAAGATCAGCGCCAGCGCCAGCCCAATCGGCAGCGCCAGCACGCCCGCCGTGACGCCCATCAAGCCCGTTTGCAGCAAGGTGTAGTTCCAGAGTTGGCGCGGCGTCAAGCCGATGGCGCGCATGACGCCGTACTGGCGCGTCTGCTCCAACTGCAAGGACATGAGGGCGCTGAGGATGCCGATAAAGGCGACGACCACCGCCAGCAAGCGCAGCGCCGCCGTGATGGCAAAGGTACGCTCGAAGACCTCGAACACGCTGTCACGCAGGGCGCGGTTGCTCTGGGCGACCAGTTCCGTCCCGTTGAGCACCTGTGAACGTATGGCGTCGATGACCTGCGCGCCATCCGCGCCGGGACTCAGGAACGCCGCCAGCGACGAGACGTAGGGGTCGTTGAAATACTGATGGTAAACGTTGTCGGTCATAAAGACCGATCCCTGATCGGTCGAGTAGTCGTAGTAGACGCCAACGATCTCGAAGGTCTGGTTGCCATGATCGGTCAGCAGGGTGAGGGTATTGCTTTCCTGCGTGATGCCGCGCTTGAAGGCGAACGGTTCGCTGACCATGATCTTGCCCGCGATGCCGTCTGCCTTGTCGGCAGAGTCGCGCAGCACGGCTAGATAGCTGCTGCCCGCCTCATTCCAGACGAAACGGCGCGCACCGCTGACGAGTTCGCCGTTAGCGACGTTCAGGTTGACGGGCGGCAGAGTCGGGTAATCAGGCGCGACCACGCTGACGTTGCGCCCTGCGACGACGTGATCGACGCCCACCACCCCTGCCACCTGATCCGCGATTGCCGGATCAAGGTCAGCGTCGGCGCGAGTCGCCGTGATCGTCGGCGCAGAGATGTAAATGTCCGCGCCGAGCGTTGTGTCAAGCCAATCGCTGACCGTCCAGCGGAATGAGTCGATCATGACGCTGACGCCGACGATCACGCTGATGGCGACGGTCAGGGCGGAGACCGCGACCGCCGTCCGGCTGAGCGAGCGGCTGACCGCGCGGGTTGCCATGCGCCCCAAGACACCGAAGACGGCGCTCATCAAGGGCGTGAGCAGGCGCATCGCGGCGATCAGCACAATTGGCGTCAGCAGCGCGCCGCCGACGACCACGCTAAACAGCGCGCCGAAGCTGATGATTAAGCTGCTGGTGGGGAGGGTCAGCAGTAGGACGCCCAAGACGTTGAGCGCCAGCGCGACGACCGTCACCGGCAGCAGCAGACGCCGTGCCTGTTCCTCATCGCCTGAGCGACGGAGCGATCCGGCGGGAGGCGTGTTGGTCGCTGCCAGCGACGGAATGATGGCGGCGATCAGGCTCGCGCCGATGCCGATGGCAACGCCTTTGAGCAGCGTAACCGGGTCAACGGTAATGTTCTGCACGTCTACCGAGAAGTAGAGGTCGCTGATGGTTTGGGCGACGAGGTTGACCGTGCCGCGTCCGGCAATTAAGCCCAAGCCCAAGCCGAGCAGCGTGCCGACAAAGCCGAGCGCCAGTGCTTCGCCCAAAATCATGGCGAAAATCTGGCGGCGGGTCGCGCCAATCGAGCGCAGAATCCCCAAGACGGCGCGGCGCTGGACGACGCTGAAGGAGACGGTGTTGTAAATCAAAAAGACGCCGACGACCAGCGCCAGCAGGCTCAGGGCTTGCAAGTTGAGTTCGAAGGCGGCGGTCATTTGACCGAGCGCGCCGCTGGTTTGGCTCGGCGTCGTGATGCTCGCGCCAGCGGGCAGCAG
This sequence comes from Aggregatilineales bacterium, assembly GCA_038260485.1. Classification (GTDB taxonomy): domain Bacteria; phylum Chloroflexota; class Anaerolineae; order Aggregatilineales; family Phototrophicaceae; genus Flexifilum. The sequence goes on from JBBSNT010000398.1 coordinate 2,069, forward strand.
CGCCTGAATCTGGCTGAGGTTGTAGTCATCGGGCAGAATCAAGTCGATGCGGCTGATCATGCCGGGTTCACCGACGAGTTCCTGCGCGGTGGCGATGTCGGTCAGGATCAAGTTGTCGAGCGCCTGCGCGCTGGCGTCGTCTGCGGTTTGCAGCAAGCCGACGACGGTCACGTCAACGCTGCCGTTGGGGGGCTGGAGCGTGATAGTGTTGCCGGGTTGAATGCCGTAACGCGCGGCGAGCGATTGGCTGATGACGACGGTGCGCGGCTGAGCGATGAAGGCGGTCAATGCGCCGAAGGCGCTGGTTTGCGCACGGGGCGCGCTTTCGCTCCTGCTTGAATCGGACAGGGTGACGTTGGTCAGGTAAGCGCGAAAGGGCGGCTCTGCGAACGGATCGACGCCGAGGACTTGCAGCGGTCGGTCGCCTAGATCGAGCGCGCGGACGTAGTTTTCAACGACGGGCGCGACCTGCTGCAAGCCGAGATCGAGGCGCAGTTCGGTGTAAAGGCTGGTCGGGAGTCCGCTGGTGCCGCCGATGATCTGGTGCGTGGATCTGCCGGTGATGCTCTCGCTGCTGAGCGCAAAAGCACGGCTTGCCGACCCGTTGGCGAGGTCAATGGCGATGACGACGGCGACGCCGAGCGCCACGCCGATCACGAACAGGACGCTTTGCAGTAGGCGGCGTTGAATATATCGCCCCGCCAAACGCAAGATGATAGGCATAGGAAACCCTTGTCGGTAATCGAGAGGTTGAATTTTCTGCCTGTTGGCGGCAGATGTTATCACGTAGGGGCGTAATATATTTAGAAGTTACGCAGTTGAGGGAAGCAGATACTGAGGCTGAGCCAAGTAGAGCTGCACCGCTGCCCGGATAATATCGAGTTTACTGTTGAAGATGGACAAGCGAGTACGCCAACGATGAAATTCCAGCCGGACATAGGCGCGCAGAGCCAGACCGATGTGGTTGCGCTGGGCAGATTCGAGCCGAAACTGACCGCGCTCCACCCCGGTAAATTGCTTGAGGGCGCGATGGTACACCTCCACCAACCAAGCACGCTCAGCGTATTGCTGCCGCGCGGCTTCGGTCAGGTCGAGGCGACTGGTCGCCCAATAATCCGCGTTGCCGTGTGGGTCAACTGTTCGGAAGACCTTGACCATGCCGTAGCCCCGCAAGTGAACGGGCAACCCGGTCGCGGGAATGGTCAGGTTGCTAATCGCCTGCGGTTCACCTGCTTTCAAGCTAAGCTGACGATTACTTTTCAGCCGCGTCAGCCACTCCCAGCCAAAACCACGGACCAACTTGAGATTGTCCAAGCTGCTGTACCAACTATCGAACGCCACCAACGCGGGCTGAAAGCCGTGCGCTTGGGCGGTTTCCAACATCGCCCGAAAGTGGTCATTCTTGCTCAAGCCATCCTCCACCTTGTGATAGAGCCGAAAATCGCAGGGGAAGGCAGCGTCACCATCGCTCCAGACCAGACTGATGAGATTAATGCCTTGCACCACCTCATGCTGCTTCCCAGACCAGTGACGGGTCACCAACGCCATTTTGCTGGCGTAGGGCTTGTCCAGCGTCGTGTCGTCGATCACCAACAATCCGCTGCTGCGCTCAATACAGGGCTGCAC
>JBBSNT010000399.1:0-3685 GCA_038260485.1 Aggregatilineales bacterium
CCGCCCGTCGACTTCTCAAACAGGCGATTGACGCGGGCGCGAATTTCGTGATCGCGCACGAGCCGGTCTTTTACAACCACCTCAATAAAACCGATTGGCTGGCGAATGATGCGGTGTATCAGGCGAAGCGGCGGCTGATCGACGAGCACGATCTGGTCGTCTGGCGGTTTCATGATTACTGGCACAGACATCAACCGGACGGAATCATGGTCGGGGTGCTGCGGGCGCTCGGCTGGACGGCGTATCAGGATCAGACCAACCGATTTTTGCTCCATCTGCCGCCGATTGCGCTGGGCGATCTGGTCGAACACCTCAAAAACGTGCTCGGCTGCGCGCGCCCGCTGGTGATTGGCGATCTCGACAAGTATGCCGCAAGGTCGCGCTGCTGGTGGGCGCTCCCGGCGGCGAATGGCAGATCAAGGCACTCAGCGGCGAGATTGACGTGCTGATCGCCGGGGAGATCAACGAGTGGGAAACGCCTGAATACGTCCGTGATGCGCGGGCGCAGGGGCTGGCGAAAGCGCTGATCGTGACAGGTCACGAGGTCAGCGAAGAAGCGGGGATGGCGTATCTAGCGGAATGGCTGCGCGACCGTATCCCTGATGTGCCGATCACGCACATCCCAAGCGGCGACCCGTTTGGCTAAAGCAGGTTAGGCGCTTTCCAGCTTGAGGTCGTCCCAATCGATGGTAGCGAGGAAGTCAGCGTCGAGGCTGGCGATGAACTGCGCCAGCAACCGCCCGGTGCGCGTGATGTCTTTGAGATCAACCGTCTCGACGGGCGAGTGCATGTTACGCAGGGCGATGCTGAACAACGCCGTCGGTATCCCTTCGCGGGCGACCTGAATCGACCACGCATCGGTACCGCTGCTGCCGGGGATGACTTCATCCTGATATTTGAGTTCGTTGCGGCGGGCGACGTCTTTGATCTTTTCGACCAGCTTGCTATGGAAATTTGGTCCAACGGCGATCACCGGACCCCCGCCGATCTCGCTGGCGGTGTCGGCATCAACTCCCGGCTGTGCGGCGAAGGTCACGTCGAGGGCGATAGCGATGTCCGGTTGGATGGCGTAGGCGGCGGTCGCCGCGCCGTACAAGCCGGTTTCCTCCTGCACGGTGGCGACGGCGTAGACGTCCCATTTATGCTGGAGCGCTTGAAGCTCGTGGAGGCAGACGGTGACGGCGGCGACACAGGCGCGGTCATCCATCGCTTTGCCGGCGACGCGCGTACCACTGAGTTCGACCATCGGCGCGTCCGGCGTGATCAGGTCGCCAATCCGCACCAGTTCCGCGACTTGATCGGCAGGCAAGCCGACGTCGATGATCAGGTCGTCGAAGGTTGGGTATTTCTGGCGCGCTTCGGCGCTGAGCAGGTGCGGCGGAACAGTGGCGACGATGCCGGGCAGCGGCTTACGTCCATGAACGATCACGGGCATAGCAGGCATGATACGGTTATCGACGCCGCTGATGCGGTGGACGAAGATGAAGCCATCGACGACGTCGCGCACCATCAAGCCGATCTCATCCATGTGCGCCGCCAGCATCATTTTGCGCGGCGGATCGGTGGGCGAGGTCGCGCGTTTGATGCCGATCAAGCTGCCGAGTTTATCGCCGTCAAATTCATCGACCAAGCCCGCCCATTCCTGACGGATGACGGCGCGGATCGGCGCTTCATGACCGGATGGCGCATGAGTTTCGACGAGCGTTTTCAGATGAGTCTTGACGTCAAACACGGACGTTCTCCTCTAAACTGGGTCAGCTAAATGGAATGGGCGACGGTTCGAGCGTCGCGGTCGCGGTCGGCGTGGGCGTGTCGGTGTTGGTCGGGATGGGAATATCGGTTGGCGGAATCGACGTGCTGGACGGGATCGGGATAGGTGTATCGGACGGGACGGGCGTATCGGACGGGAAGGGTGTCAAAGTCGGGAAAGGCGTGAGCGTGGGCGCGTCGGTCGATGTTGGGAAGACGTAGAAAGTCGCTGATGCCGCGAGTACCGTCGGTGGGATGAAGGGCGTCACTGCTGGCGGAATGTAGGGCTGCGAGGTGGGCGGGGCGATGATGTTGGCGGTCGGGAAGCTGAAGGGCGTCAATGTTGGGAAGCCGGACGTGGTTGACGTGGCTTGGGCGGTGATCGCCTGTGTGTTAATTGGCTCTGGCGTCAGCGTGCGGGTTACGCGCTGCTGCGGCGCGGTTCCCCAGAGCAGAAAGCCGAGGCAGTACAACGGCAGGGTTCCGAGGATGATGGCAAACAGCAGGATACGCAGATTGCGCCGCCGCTTTTCGACTGCCCCAAGTTGATTCATACCGCCTCGCTTCGCTGCCGTGACCGCTGTAATGATACCATGCACGCGGGCGTGCGGAAACTACCGACGACCGCCGACTCTCAGACAAACAGCAGCATCGTCCCGACGAAGGCAACCAGCGTCCCAAGCAACGCCTGCCGCGTGACCCGCTCTTTGAAAGCGACGTAGCTGATCGGGATCAGGAAGATCGGCGTCAGCGAGGTGAGCGTCGAGGCGACGCCGACCGACGTGCGCTGGACGGCGACCAGCGACAGCCAGACGCCAACGACAGGTCCGGCGATGGTCGCGCCCGTCATTTGCAGTCCGGCGTGCGGCTTCGCTCGCAGCGCACGGATCGTCATGGTGACCTGCCGCTGCATTAGCGCCAGCACCCAGATCAGGATCGCCGCCGCCGTCAGCCGGATCAACGCGGCGGAGATCGGATCCAGCCCGCCGGATAAGCCGAGTTTCGCCAGCACCGTCCCGCCCGCCTGACCAAGCGACCCGCCGAGCGCGCAAAGCAAGCCGATGCGATAGGCGCGTCCGGTGGCGACGACGCTGGATGGTCCGGCTTTGCGCCGTTCGACGATGACCATAACGATGCCGCCGATGACCAGCGCGATGCCGATCAACTGCTGTCCGGTGAGCGACTCGTGGAGGAAGACCCATGCGATCACCGTGCTGAACATCGGCGCGAGCGCCATCATTAGCATCGAGAGGCGTGGTCCGATCAGCACGAAGGCTTGGAGCAGACAAATATCGCCAAAGACCAAGCCGACGACGCCGGAGAGGATCAGCCAGCCCGTCGCATCGGCGGGTGCGCCGACGGGGAAGACCTGCCCGATCAGCAGCCAGTGAACGAGCGCAGTCAGGAGCGCCGCCAGCAAGAGGCGCACCCGATTGACCTGTTGTGAGCCGAGTTCGCGTCCCGCAAAGGTAAAGAGGGTTGAACCAAAAGCAAAGCATAAGGACGTGCCAACTGCTGCCAGTTCGCCGATGAGTTCGTGCATAGTGGTGGGGTTTCCGTGCGCGGTAGGGTAAAAGTCCACTCAGCGTAAGCATAAAGTGATGGATTGCATAGAGGCGCTTAAGACCATCGAGGCGTCAGAAGGTATCAGCTTAGGGAGACGTGCTGGTAAAGTACGCCGTCGGTGAAGCCGCGATTGCGCTCATAACGCGCGCCGATTGCCAAGCTACGAAGTAAGCATTGAGAATTGCTGCCGCAATCGTCCGATTTTTAAATTGTGCGTGCCACGCCAGCTCGTATTGCGGCTTCGAGTATATCAATGAACTGATTCAAGCTTTTGCGTTGCTCACAAAACCTCACCCCTCGACCCCCTCTCCATTGCATGGCTGGCGGGACGACACTTTTTGCAGATCAGGTATGTATAGGGGCGTTTTTC
>JBBSNT010000400.1:0-3662 GCA_038260485.1 Aggregatilineales bacterium
CGCCGCGCAGCGCCAAATCCCACGCAATGCCCGCGCCCGTCGCCCCGCCGCCGATGATCAGTACGTCTGTTTCCATCATTGAGTCCATCACGCTTAGCAAAAATAATTTATACTGCAATCTATTGTAGCGTGAATGATCGGTGCGCCGGAAAATGAACCCAAGCGATTCAGAACCCCCATCCAAATCGAAACGCAAGCGCCGAACGAGGGCGGAAATCGAAGCCGAACGACAAGCAAAAGCTGACGCTGAGGCAGAAGCCGCCGATGAGCCAATTGATCCCAAAGTGTGGATCATCTTCGGCGGGCTGATCCTGATCATTGCCGCATGGACGTGGCTTGATCCGACAAGTTTTGCCGAAGCTGGACAGACTAGCGACCGCAACATCCTGCAATATCTGCCGCTGCTGCTGATTCAGCTCGTGGGCAGGAATCCCGCCCTGATCATCCTGATCCTGCTTGGCGGGATTCCGCTGATCTGGGGAATCGTTGGGTGGGTGCGCAAACACCTGGGGAGCGGAAACTAAGTTCGACTTTGCACATGACAACACTACACTTATGGTGTTCGCGTAGAGAAAGCTATCAGAGTTTCCGAACATCGACCATCACAATGATATTCGAAAAATCGTGTTGACTGCTTTTCCTGAGCGGAAAACTCAGAATTAAGATGTGCAAAGTCGAACTAAGGGGCGAACGCTCGAGTTCGCCCCTTGATAAACTTATAGCGCGACGTGATTAGGTCGGCGGAGCCGGGATCGCGCCGATCTGCTGCATCATCTTGAGCGTATCGAAGCCTTCCCACTCCTCGGCGACCTTGCCGTTCGCCATGCGGAACAGCGAAATCCCCATGATCTCGATCTTGTTGCCGCTCGGCGGCGCGCCCATCATCGAGCCGAGATTGGTCCCGCGCGACGTCCACCGCACCGCCAAGCGATCTCCATCGGCGAACAGGTCTTCGACCGTTAGATGCACGTCGGGGTAGGCGACGCGGTAAGCGCCGACCATCTGCTTAAATTCCTCGATGCCGTGAATTTCCATCATTGGGATGTGTCCAACGTAATCCGGCGCGAGAATCTCGTTACAGGCGTTGAGTGCACCCTCGTTCCAGACTTCATTCCAGATGCGGCTGACGACCCGCCGGTTGAGCGTGTCCGCGGTGTCGCACGGCGTGAGCGCACCGCGCCAGATTTCGTCGGCGTAAAAATCTTGCGAGTACGTGGTCATCAAGTCGTCTCCTCAAATAATGCTTTGAGACGATCCTATACCAATCCCGTTGTTGATGTCATCTGCCATATGTAACTTTCGGGTCGAGCGCCACCTAGAGCAGCATTCCACCGCGAGCGCGGAGCGCCGCGATCACCTGCCGATCCGCTTTGCCGAAGCTGTAAGCGTCGAACTGATGCGGCATAACCCACGCAAAATCGCGGACGCCGATCTTTTGCGGCTCACCGGATAGATAACGGCATTCGAAAGCGTGCAGCGTGATCTTGAAGTGGGTGAAGCCGTGCTTGACCGTCGTGAACAGGTCGCCGACCTCAACCTCGATTGCCAATTCCTCGCGCAGTTCGCGCTTGAGGCACTCCGGCAGCGACTCGCTGTCTTCCTGCTTGCCGCCGGGGAATTCCCACAAGCCACCGAGCAAACCGTCCAACGGGCGCTGCGCGATCAAGACTTCGCCGCGCGCGTTCCAGATGATTCCGGCGGTCACGTCGTAATGCGGCGTCTTGGCTTTGGCGGGCTTGACCGGACGTTCGCTTTGCGTGCCATGTTGATAGGCGAGGCAGTGCTCACGCACCGGACAGTCAGCACACAGCGGAGCGCGCCGCTTGCAAATCAGCCGCCCCAAATCCATTAGCGCTTGGTTGTAACTGCCCGCGCGCGCATCTGGCAGCGCGGCTTCGGCGATCTGCCAGATGCGCGCTTGTGTCGCGGGTTTGGTCACATCGTCGGCGATGTCGCAGACGCGGCTGATGATGCGGATCACATTGCCATCAACAACCGGAGCGCGTCGATCAAAGGCGATGCTGGCAATCGCGCCCGCACTGTAACGCCCAACGCCAGAGAGTTCAAGCAGTTCCGCGACCGTCTGCGGAAAGCCGCCGCGCTCGATGATCTGCTGAGCGGCGGTGTGCAAATTTCGGGCGCGGCTGTAATAACCCAAGCCTTCCCACAGCTTGAGCACTTGCTCAAGCGGCACGGCGGCGAGCGCCTCGACGGTTGGGAACGCCGTTAAAAAGCGCGCGAAATAGGGCTTGACTGTCTCGACCTGCGTCTGCTGAAGCATGATCTCGGACAACCAGACGTGATAGGGGTCGCCCGTGCCGCGCCACGGCAGGTCGATGCCGAGGTGGTCGTACCACTCCAAGAGATCATGGGCAAACGTTTTGCTTTCGTCATTTTCTCGCATAGAGTAAAGTATAACAAACCCACCTGATTTAGGGGGATGATGGCACCAGTACCTCCATTAAACTCTCGATATTCAACTGATGATCGCACGGGAGGCACACCGATGGATTTTATAAGACGACTTCTTCAGGGCAAAGTGCCCCCACCGAACGGGGAGCCGCTTGACGCCTTCCCGATCAATTTCCCGAACAGCACGCCGCGCGCGGTTCGTGTCCCTGAGCAGACCGATCCCGATAGAATTATCCATGCGCTCCAGTTGAGCACGCCGACACCAACGATCTTTCTTTCCGCCGGAGCGGCGCAGATGGATACCAAATCAATGATTCTGACGCGCTCGCTGATCGAGGATGGTCTAGTACGTTTCATCAACGACCAGCGCATCACCTTGATCGACGGCGGCACCAACGCCGGGGCGATGGTGCTGATTGGCATCGCACGCCAGCGTCGCAACTACACCTTCCCGCTGATTGGTGTCGCCCCCGACAAAATGGTAACCTATCCGGGACACCCCACCGCTGAGGGCGAACCCCAACCCACAACTGATCTGGATGCGTTCCACTCGCATTTCGTCCTGACGGGCGGTGACGACTTCGGCGCGGAATCGGAGACGATCTTCGAACTTGCCTATGCCCTGACAGGGCGCGGTAACCGTAAACGCCTCGTGATCATTCTGAATGGCGGCGGAATCGTCAAGCAAGAAGCCTATCGCAGCGCCACGCGCGAACCACGTTTCCCGCTGCTGGTGCTTGAGGGCAGTGGGCGCTTCGCTGACGAACTTGCGGACAGCCGTAAAACGGGCAGCACTGATCCACAAATTCAGGCGATCCTCGATCAAGGCATCGTCCATTTCTTGCCTGTCAAAGCGGGTGCAGATAATCTTTATCGCTGGCTCGAAAATTTCTTTCGCACCAATTAATGCGGGAAACGATGCGGTTTTTCATCTTTGCAACGCACAATCCAGATAGGATAAATCCATGCGCCGTATCCTGATCATCGCTTGCTTGCTCCTACTGATCATTCCGCTGGCTGTTTCCGCACAGGACAGCACGCCAATCCCGCCCGCGCCATCGCCGCCATCGATTGAAGCGCTGCAAACAATGGTCACAGAAGCGCAAGCCGCCGCGCAGAGTGCTGCGCAAACTGCCGCAGGCGCGCGCGTCAGTGCGGACGATGCCGAACGCTACGCAGGCGATGCCAGCCGTTTCTTGGGGTTGTTCGAGGCATTCGGCACGGTGATCGCAATCGTCAGTGTGGCGCTC
>JBBSNT010000401.1:0-3577 GCA_038260485.1 Aggregatilineales bacterium
AACGGTCGGATATGCAGATCGAATTGTTCTTCGGTTACACTGGTCGGGATAGTGCTCATGAGAAATCACCTTTGGTCAGGTTTTTCTCTCATGATGCACTATCCATCCTGCTCAATCAAATAGTTTGAATCAGTTCATATTTATTTCCCTAACCTAAGAATCTTAGAACTTACGTACTTGACTCTGTTTCTTCTCGTATGGGCGTTCAACGAGCATGTTTAAAAACCTCTAATCCCATCATAAACATACCTCCCCTGCACATTGGCAAGAAAAAGTTATGTTTTTGCCCCTCTGCATGCAATGGAGAGAGGAAGGCAAACGAAGTTTGCACGAGGTGAGGTTTTCCGAATTTTTAAACATCCTCACTGAACGCCCATTTCTCCGCTGGACTGCGTAACTTATCGTATTCCGTGATGCTTCCACCGCGCACATCCGTGAAATAGGCAACAAAAAACCGCCTCGTTGCAGAGGCGGTTTTCGAAGTTTTAAGCGAAACGCTTATTCGCGCACGACAGTGACGGAACTCGCTTGCTTGCCCTTCTTACCTTCGGTGATCTCGAATTCGACAACTTCACCCTCGTTCAGCGAGCGGAAGCCGCTTGCCTGAATTTCCGAGTAGTGAACGAACAGGTCGGGACCATTTTCGGGGGTGATGAAGCCGTAGCCTTTTTCACCGTTGAACCACTTCACTGTACCACGTGAACGCTGAGCCATTGCTGCTCTCTCCTGAATTAACAACTGGTTTCTGCTCTAGCCGGGTACTCACATTTATCCAGAGAATTCGGGACGTTCATGCGGTACTTTTTGAGAAGACCTTGAACTTCGTAACAAAACCCTCACAGTATGGGGCCACGAATGTTCAGTAGGCTATCTTCTCGTCTGGCGTAGTCGATGTTGAACCAAAGCATCGACGTGGGTAAGACGAAATTGTCTTTTTATCTCCACACTGCATTTACATGATATGCGCATTTTTCTGAAAAGTCTATAGCTAATTTAGTGCTAACGAAGAAATTTATTGCAACAGTCGTTGCAGGTTTCCCGCCGCCTTATTCATCAGGTGACGTTGCCAGCAGGGTAGGGTATTCTCATGCTGAAATGCCTTTTGCTCACCCCAAACCAAAGGACTCCTGCGATGGGATTACCCTACGCACCGGACTATATCGCCAGCTCCGACCGCTATGATGATAAAATGCCTTATATCCGCTCTGGGCGCAGCGGCTTGAAGCTCCCGGCAATCTCGCTTGGACTCTGGCACAATTTCAGTGGTGGCGATACAGTCGAAAATGCCCGCGCCATGCTGCGTCGCGCCTTCGATCTGGGCATCACCCACTTCGACCTTGCCAACAACTACGGGCCGCCGCCCGGTTCAGCCGAAGAAACCTTCGCGTTCGTCATGCAGAAAGACCTGCACCCATACCGCGATGAGTTGATCATCTCGACCAAAGCGGGCTATGGCATGTGGGACGGCCCCTACGGCGATCACGGGTCGCGCAAGTACATGCTTGCCAGCCTCGACCAGAGCCTCAAGCGCATGAACTTGGAGTACGTTGACATTTTCTACAGCCACCGCTTCGACCCCGACACGCCGCTTGAGGAGACGATGGGTGCGCTTTCGTACGCCGTTAAGCAGGGCAAAGCGCTTTACGTGGGCATTTCCAACTATAAAGCTGAGCAAACCCGTCAAGCCGCCAAAATTCTGCGCGAGATGGGGACGCCGCTGCTCATCAATCAAGTCTCGTACAGTATGCTCAACCGTTGGGTCGAAGACGACCTGCTCGACGCCGCCGAAGAGGAAGGCGTGGGCTTGATCTTCTTTTCGCCGCTGGCACAGGGACGCCTCAGCGACCGCTACCTTAACGGCATTCCCGAAGATTCGCGCGTTGCGAAGTCGGGGACATTCCTCAAGCGTGAGCAGATCACCGACGAATACTTGGCGCAGGCGCGCAAGCTCAATCAGATCGCCAAAAATCGCGGACAGTCGCTCGCGGAAATGGCGCTGGCGTGGGTGCTGCGTCATCCGGCAGCCGTCTCCGCCTTGATCGGCGCGTCCACCGTCGCGCAGGTCGAGGACGATGCCGGCGCCGGCAAAAACCTCGCCTTCACCGAAGCTGAACTTGACGAAATCGAGAACGCCCTCGCCTAACCCAGCTTAGGGCACACGTACACCCGTGCGCCCTTTGTTCTTCTCTGTGTCGTCTGGTGGATGCTTTCTCCCCTTACCTCGCTGTGTTTGTTTCTCCCCTCTCTACGCAGTGGAGAGGGAGTCGGGGGTGCATAGCACGCACGGGGGGTAACATCGAATCCCATCCTCCGACCAAATTTTGTGCAAATAGCCCATGTTTCAGATTGACAAACCCACGCTCGGCGTTCTACTGTTATCTTGGGAGCGCTCTCACCTTGTTCCATACCTCGACGCTTTCCCAACAGCACTGCGCTGCCTCGCTCGTAGACGATTATTTGCGGCGTCGGCGCGTCTAGTGCTTGTATAATCGCTAAAATGCCGCTAGCCTGACTACCTTATAGACTTAGGTCGAATCGAGGAGAAAAAACTTACATGAATCCCCACTTACGCAAAATTCGTTTCTTGATCGTCATGACGCTGTTGCTCAGCATCGGCGTGACCTTCGTCAGCGCTCAAGACGAACCCTATCGCAACCCCGACCTTCCAGTCGCGGATCGCGTCGATGATCTCTTGGCGCGCATGACCATCGACGAGAAGATCGGTCAGATGACGCTGATTGAGAAGAACAGCCTGTCCCCTGCTGTCGTGACCGCTTCCTTCATCGGCGGCGTCTTGAGCGGTGGCGGCGGCTATCCGCTCCCCAACACCGCCCAGTCGTGGGCGCTTATGACCGCCGCACTCCAACAGGGCGCGCTCGATACCCGTCTCGGCATCCCGCTTATCTACGGCGTCGATGCTATTCACGGACAAAATACCCTCTCCGGCGCTACCATCTTCCCCCATAACGTCGGGTTGGGCGCAGCCCGCGACCCCGAACTTGTCGAGCAAATCGGGCGCGCCACCGCGCAAGAAATGATCGCTACAGGCATCTATTGGGATTATGCCCCTGTGATTGCCGTCCCCCACGACATCCGTTGGGGGCGCGCTTACGAGGCTTACGGCGAGAACACCGACCTCGTCAGCGAACTTGGCGCGGCGTTCATTCACGGCTTACAGGGCGACGACCTCTCCGCGCCGGGGTCAGTCTTGGCGACTCCCAAGCACTTCATCGGCGACGGCGGCACGACCTGGGGAACCTCTCCCTTCGGCGCGCAGAACAATGATCGCGGTGTCACCGAAGTAGATGAAGACACCCTGCGCGCATGGTATCTGCCCCCCTATCAGGCAGCCATCGACGCAGGTGCGCAGAGCATCATGATCTCGTACTCCAGTTGGGGCGGCATGAGAATGCACGCGCAGCAGTACCTCATCACCGACGTGCTCAAGGGCGAACTCGGTTTTGACGGCTTCATCGTCTCCGACTGGGCGGGCATGGACGACGCTGCGCCCAATTACTACGATGCCATCGTGACTTCGGTCAACGCCGGCGTTGACATGAACATGGTGCCGCAGAAC
>JBBSNT010000402.1:0-3574 GCA_038260485.1 Aggregatilineales bacterium
ACACGCGCATCCTTAAGCTGGGTCCCCGTAAGGGTGACGCTGCCGATATGGTGCTGCTGGAACTGGTGGATCGCGCGACCGAATAGGTAGCAGGTTGAGGGCACACAACCGTGTGCCCCTACACTGATGGTACGTTACCGGGCGACGTTGGCATACGATGGCAGCGCGTACAGCGGCTTTCAGCGTCAGCGAAAAGGCTTGCGCTCGGTGCAGGGAGCCGTCGAAAGCGCCATCACGACCGCGACCGGGCAAACGACCCACGTCATCGGGGCGGGACGTACTGATAAAGGCGTCCATGCTATTGGTCAGGTGATTGCTTTTGATGTCATCTGGAAGCACAGCGCTGATGCGCTCATAAACGCGATCAACGCTGTGCTGCCCGACGACATTGCGCTGCAAGAGATTGCGGCGTTGGGTGAAGTGGTATCCGGCGAGTGGGGTTTTCACCCGCGCTACGACGCTCGGTCGCGCGTTTACAAGTATACAGTTTACCCGGCACGACAGCGTGATCCGCTGCTGCGCCAGCAGCTTTGGCACGTGCGCGCCACGTTCGACGTGGGGGCAATGCAGCAAGCGGCTGATCTGCTGGTAGGAGAACACGATTTTGCGGCATTGGGGCAATCGCCAAGCGGCGAAAGCACCATTCGCACCGTCATGCGTTCGGAATGGGCGCGCGACGAGCGGCTGCTGATTTACCGTATCGAGGCGAACGCCTTCCTCAAGCACATGGTGAGGCGGGTCGTGGCGCTGCTGGTGGCGGTAGGACGTGGGGCATTGACGGAAGCGGCATTCGAAGCGATTTTGCTCAGCCGGGAGATTCCCGGCGGTATCGCGCTTGCGCCGCCGCAAGGATTGGTACTCGAACAGGTCAAGTATCCGGACGATGGCAACCGCAGGTTGTACGACGCCCGCAAGTGATTGTTTCATAGGATAAAAACGATGGTCAAAACCTATACACCCAAACCACAGGACATCGAAAAAGCGTGGTGGATCGTGGACGCGGAAGGTCAGACTCTTGGGCGTCTCGCCTCGAAGATTGCACCGATTCTGCGTGGCAAGCACAAGCCGATGTTCGCACCGAATCTCGATACGGGCGACTTTGTGATCGTGATCAACTGCGCCAAGATCGCTGTCACCGGCAAGAAGATGGAAGAAAAAATGTATTACCGGCATTCGGGTTATCCGGGTGGTCTAAGCGAAATCAACCTCGAAGACAACCTGCGCCGCTTCCCTGATCGTCCGCTGTACGAAGCCGTCAAGGGGATGCTGCCCAAGAACGCGCTCGGACGTGCGACGATGAAGAAGCTGAAGATTTACGCGGGTAGTGATCACCCGCACGAAGCGCAAAAGCCGACCGTGCTGGAACTGAAGTAAAGGGAGAGTTGTTTATGTCCTCACAATATTACGAAGGCATCGGTCGCCGCAAGCAGTCAAGCGCGCGCGTGCGGATTTTCCCCGGTGGCACGGGGCAACTTGTGATTAACGAGCGCGAAGGACAGGAATATCTGTCACGCGCGGGCGATTACGAGATCGTGATGCAGCCGCTGACCGTGATTGGTCAGGAACGCGGTTACGACATTTCGGTTCACGTCAACGGTGGTGGGGTTTCAGGACAGCGTGACGCGATTCAGCTTGGGCTGGCGCGGGCGCTGCTAAAGCTCGACCCTGACCTGAAGGCTCAGCTTCGTGACGCTGAACTGCTGACCCGCGATGCGCGCATCAAGGAACGGAAGAAACCGGGTCTTAAGCGTGCTCGTAAGGCGCCGACCTACACCAAGCGTTAGGTTCGTTACATCACCTGAGCACGTAGCTAGGCAAGGGATTTCCCTTGCCTTTTTTGTTATGAAGTAGACGCGAAGACGAACCCGCCATGAATGTCACGATTGAACGAGCCACTCCCGCTGATGCTGCGGCGCTGACCAGCGCCGCGATTGCCGCTTTCCACGACGATACGCGCTTATACGGTGTGCCGCTTGGCGGCCCGCCCGGTTACGATTCGGTCGAGCGCGCCCGCAAGCAAATCGAGGCTGACGATTATCACAAGATCGTCCACGACGGGCAGATCATCGGGGGGCTCACCGTATTCGACATGGGCGAGAGTCATTTTCACCTCGGCACGCTGTTTGTGCATCCCGACTATCATAATTTTGGCGTCGGCACGCAGGCGATTCAGTTCATCGAGGAGACGTATCCCGGGCGGAAATGGTCGCTCGATACGCCCGCATATGCCCTGCGCAACCAGCACTTCTACGAGAAATTTGGCTACGTGAAAGTCAGGGAGTTTGTGCCTGAGGACGATCCTATTCTCCTGTTCGCCTACGAGAAGCACATATAAGAGAATGTCAGGGCGTAGCGACTATGTTATCCTGTTTGCAGCGAGCAGAAACTGGATTTACCCGTTGATTGACGCAGACGTGAAGGAGATGCCGTGAGCGCTGGTGAATACATCATTTTTGACTTCGCGGACGATTCGACGCTGCTCGATAAAGACAATATGCTTCGCCTGCTGATGGCGATTGCTGAGGGCGACGTTTACCAGTTCCTCAAGAAGGCGATTGTTTGCGACGACTCGCCGGGGCTGATCTACGTGCCGAATTCGCCGGAGACGCTGGCGAACGCTTGGAACAACGCCATCCGTGCGGTGCAGCGCTACAATGGCTACTGGATGGAGTTCGAGAACGTCGACAAGCTCAAGTTCTCGTTTGGCTTCGACCCGAAAGCAGCGCAGCGCTCGTTCCTGACGGCAAAGCGCGAAGACCTGCGCAGCGACGATGCCCTGCGCGAATACATCCGGTTTGGCGAACTGATCTTCAACACACTGCATCCGCTATACGGCTTTGGGCTGTTCTCCTACGACACTCACGAGACGCCGGAGATCGGCGCAGATCCGACGGCGCTGTGGGACTACAATTTCTATGGTACAGGGTTGATCTTCGAACTGGGTCGTGAGAACCTTGAAGAGACGCTGGCATATCGCAAAGCGGAGCTTGATGGCGGCTTGCTGATTGAGATGGCGCAGAACCCGATCACGCGCCCGCAGATCAAGCACTACCGTGACGCTGCTGCGACGCTCGGCTTCAGCAAATATTATCAAGGCGGGTGAGATGACTGTGACGATTGTCGGTTTGGGACCCGGTGGGATTGACGACCTGACGCGGCGGGCGTGGCGCGCGATCGAGAACGCGCCGGTCGTCTACGTGCGGACGGCGGAGCATCCGTGCGTGCCGGAGCTGCCCGCGCTGATCCGCTCGTTCGACGACGTGTACGAGTCGGTGGCGGAGTTCGCGGGCGTCTACGCCGAAATCGTCAATCGCATCATGGCGGCGGCACGGGCGGGCGACGTCGTCTACGCCGTTCCGGGTGATCCGATGGTTGCGGAATCGACGGTCATTCAACTGATCAACAGGGCGAAAGCTGAGAGTATCGCGGTCGAAATCGTCAGCGGGATCAGCTTTGTCGAACCCGCGCTGGCTTTGCTCGGTGTTGATGGCATCGACGGCTTGCAACTGCTTGACGCGATCAGCCTTGCCGCCATGCATCACCCGCCGATTAACTCTGACTATCCGGCGCTGCT
>JBBSNT010000403.1:0-3574 GCA_038260485.1 Aggregatilineales bacterium
CGTTCGGGTGCGTGTGATCGACGTGCTTGTACGGAATAAAAGCGTGCAGCGGCGTGTCAATCGAGGTCGCGCGCGGGTTCAGGTTGTAGACCGTGTGCGGGTACATCCCCACCATCTGGTCTTCAATCGGCGTCTTGACACCCCTTTCGTCCGCCGCGCCGTAGACGGCTTGCAGCGCCATCAGCTTGACCATGTAGAGCGATGAGAAATTCGCCCGTTTCGACGTGCGCAGGTCACCGCCCGACCCCTTGACCCACAGCACCTCGACCGCCTCACCTGTCAGCGGATCAACCATCGTGATCTTGCTCGACGTGTTGCCGCCGCCCGTGTTAGTAACGCGCTGGTCGTCGCCCAAGATGTTCGAGCGATACACCAGCCGCTCGACCGGATCAAGCGAATCGGCATAGGCATCGTCCCAGCGGTAATCGACGTGCCGGTATTCTTCAGGTTTGTAATTCTGCATTCTTTTATCCTTTTTCGTTTACTGCGTGTAAAAACGGATTTACTCCGCCCTGAAAGCCTAATTATTCTGCCGTCTTTTTCCCCTCTCCATGCAATGGAGAGGGGAAAGCTCAGCGAAGCTGAGCCGGGGTGAGGTTGCACGGGGATGGGGTCAGCTTTGCGCCTCATACCTTTTCGTCACCCCCATCGCCGCGATGATCTGCCGCGCCTCAGCGACACTCCCCAGTTCCCCTAGCGTGATCAACTGGACGGCAGCGTTACCAAGCACCGTCGCCTCGACCGGACCCGCGATCACCGGGACTCCGGCGGCGTCCGCCGTCAGTTGATTGAGCAGATCGTTCTGCGACCCACCGCCGACAATCTGGATCGCCTCAATCGGCTGACCCGTCAGTTCATGCAGCGTGTCCAGCACCGCCGTATATTTTGCCGCCAAGCTCTCGTACACGCAGCGTACCCCTGCGCCATACGTCTGTGGTGGCGTTAGTCCATGCTCGGCGCACCAGTCGCGGATGCGCTGCGGATGATCCCCTGCTGGCAAAAAGCGCGCGTCGTCCACGTCGAAAATCACGCCCCTCGCTTCAGCCGACCGCGCCAGTTCGACTAGTTCGGCATACGCGAAGTCTATGCCTTCAGCCGCCCACGTCGCCCGACACTGCTGCACGATCCACAAGCCCATCACGTTCTTGAGCAGTCGATACGTTCCGTTGACGCCGCCCTCGTTGGTGATGTTGGCGGCGTAGGCGGCGTCGCTCAGGATCGGCGTGGGCACTTCCAGCCCGACGAGGCTCCACGTTCCGCTGCTGATGTAAGCGTAATTTCGCTGAGTCGCGGGCACGGCAGCGACTGCGCTGCCCGTGTCGTGAGTCGCCGGCGCGATCACCGGAATGCCTTCGTATGCACCCAATCGCGTCCCCGGCGGCACAATCTCCGGAAAAATCCACGTCGGGATTCCGAGCGAATCGAGCATCTCGACTGCCCACGTTCCCGTCAGCGGATTAAGCATCTGCGTGGTCGTCGCGTTGGTGAACTCGCAGACCTTCACGCCCGTCAGCCAGTAGTTGATCAGGTCAGGGATCGTCAAGAACGTGCTGGCAGCGTCCAGCAGCGGCGATTTTGCCCTGACGAGGCTCATCATCTGGTAGAGCGTGTTGATAGGCATCAACTGGATGCCCGTTTGCGCGAACACCTCGCGGCGCGCAACGCGGTTGAAAACCGCCTCCATCATGCCGTCAGTGCGCGCATCGCGGTACATGACCGGGTTCGCCAGCAGATCACCGCGCCTGTCGAGCAGCGCGAAATCGACCGCCCACGTATCGACGCCAATGCTGGCAGGGTTGTGCATCTTGCCCGCACTGATTCCCTCTTGAATGTTACGCCACAGGTGCAGCACGTCCCAGTAGAGCGTGCCCCGAACATTGGTTACAGGGTTGGCGAAGCGGTGCAGCGCTTCCAATTCGAAGCGTTGACCGTCGAAGTGGACTGCCATCACCCGCCCAGACTCCGCGCCGAGGTCAACGGCGAGTACCGTTTTTCGCGCCATCGTTACGCCCGTGCCGTCAGAACCGTCTGCTCGTAGCCGCGAATCTCGTCAATGTAGCTGAAGCCGACCGGCACTTCCTGCTGCTGGCAGTAGAAATCCCAGACCGCCCCGAACGGCAGGCTCTTGAGTTCCTCGATCAGCGCCAGCCGCGCCGTGAAATCGCCCTCGTTCTCGAACTGCCGCAGCATCTCACGCGGTTCGAGCAGCGCCAGCAGCAAACCGCGCAGCGCGTTGCGCGTGCCGATCACCCACGCGGCGATCCGGTTGATGCTCGCGTCGAAGAAGTCAAGTCCAACGTGCACCCGTTGCAGATAATCCCCGCGCACGATCTCCTGCATAATCGCTTGCAGGTCGTCGGTCAGCGTGACGACGTGGTCGCTGTCCCAGCGCACCCCGCGACTGACGTGCAGCAGCAGTTCCGGCACATACAGCAGCGCCGCCGAAATCTTGTCGGCGATTCCTTCGGTCGGGTGAAAATGTCCGGCGTCGAGGCACAGCACCATATCGCCCCGCTGCGCCGTGTAGCCGAGGTAAAACTCGTGCGACCCGACCACGTAGCTCTCCGAACCAATCCCGAACAGCTTGCTCTCGACAGCGTCGCGGTTGAAGCGCGCGTCGAGCGGCTGAGCGAGAACTTCGTCCAGCGACGCCTTCAGCCGTTCGCGCGGCGCTTTGCGATCCGCCGGAACGTCCTTATAACCGTCCGGTATCCAGATGTTGGTGATGCACGGCGTCCCCAGTTCGCGCCCGAAATACGCCCCGATCTCGCGGCTGGCGATGCAGTGCTCGATCCAGAACTGGCGCACGCCCGTGTCTCTATGCGCCAGTGTGAAGCCGTCGTCCGCCAGCGGGTGCGAAAACAGCGTCGGATTGAAGTCGATGCCGTGATCGTTTGCCCGCGCCCAATCGACCCAGCCCTCGAAGTGTTCAGGGCGAATGGCGTTGCGTTCGACTTTCTGGTCACTTTCGAGGTAGATCGCGTGCAAGTTCAGGCGATGCTTGCCAGGGATCAAGCTGTAGGCTTGGTCGAGGTCGGCGCGCAGTTCCTCGACCGTCCGCGCCTTGCCCGGATAATTGCCCGTCGCCATGATCCCGCCGCTCAGCCCCCGACCGGGGTCTTCGAAGCCGCCCACGTCGTCGCCCTGCCAGCAGTGTAAGCTAATCGAGATCGTCGCCAGTGCCGCCAGCGCCGCGTCCGTATTCACGCCCAGCGCGGCATAGCGTTCCTTTGCCGCTTCGTAAGGTGGGGTTAAATTCATGCCCAGTCTCTTAGTCTAGATAGAAAATTTCTTCGAGTTCGATCATCATTTGATCGGGTGACACGCCTTCCGGGATTTCAAAATAGGGACTCATCATCGCCTGCCAGCGCATGTTAACGTCGGTCTGCGCCATCGCCGCCTGTGCCGCCTAACCCCGCAGCACGGTCTAGTTGCCGCTCAGTCTACTGAGAAATAGTGTTCGTCGCAACGAATTTGAAGATTTTTGCTAGTTTTCAGTAATTTCCACAAAACTTGGCAAATAATCTATGACCAGATCGCGCAAAATTGGTTACACTCACGCTGTTGCTCAATC
>JBBSNT010000404.1:0-3545 GCA_038260485.1 Aggregatilineales bacterium
AGGCATTCCTCTCAGCCCATTATCTCAGAATAGCGCTCTGTGGAAAGTTGTCGAAATTTACAAACATTAACAGAGTAAATGGTAAATTTACAAATTACTTCCACAGCAACAAGAATGTTTACAGCGATATTCCGCGCCAGTCGAGCACGCCCGATTTCTCGCGCCACGCCACCGCGACCGCCTCGACCATCTGGTCTTCAGAAAGATACGAGGTATCGATCTCGATGATGCCTGCCTGCTTGCGAATCACCCATTCTCGCCTCAGCGTCCCCAGTGCGATGTCGCGCTCATAGGGGTCGTGATAGCGTGCGCCGAGCGCGAGATGCAGCCGTCGCAGCACCGCGTCGAGCGTGGCGACGACACAGATCACGGGACCTGTTTCACTGAGGCGCGCGAAATGGCTGCTCTGCTGAAGGGTTTTGCCGCTGATATGAATCACCGTGCCGCGATACAGCGCAACTTCGGTGACGAGTTCGCTTTCGAGCGTCTTGAGACGAGCTTCGCCAAAACGAATACGAAGGTCTTCGCCGCTCAATCCAGCCCGATCTTCAACCACCGTCTCGAAATCGACAAACGGCATTCGCAAGCGTTCAGCAGCCCGCCGCGCGATAATCAACTGCCCCGGCCCGATATAGCCCGTCAGAATGAGGTTCTGGTCGATGCCGTTGACAGCCATGATTAGGAGTCGCCGCTGCGCCAACCGGGATACCACGAATCGAGAATAGCGGGCAGTTCTTGGAGCGACGTGATCTCCGCATCCGGCTTGATGTCGGCGTGAGGATGAGCGCGATGCGCGATCTTGCGCCAGACAGCCCGCATCCCGGCACGCTGCGCGCCCAGCACGTCCGATTCAAGGCTGTCGCCGATAAAGACGGTCTCGGCGGGCTTCAGGTCAAGCTGGTCAAGTGCCGTCTGAAAAATCGCCGGGTGCGGCTTGAGGTAGCCCACGTCCGCCGCCGAAATCCGGCAGTCAGGGAACAACTCGAACAGCCCATATTCCTGAATTTCGATGTCGCGCAGCCACATCGGTTGGTAGGCATTGGTGACGATGCCGACCTTAATCTGGTTGCGCTGGAGCAGTTCAATCGTCTCCGGAACTTCGGGGAACATCACCGTCCCCTCGTGGGCACGCCAGCGATATTCCTCTAATAAGCGTCGAGCGTCGAGCGTGCCGCCGGGAACACCGCATGCCACCGCCGATTCGACCAAAATGTTGCCAAGATGCGGCGCGCGCATATCGGTGCGTGCTGCAACCCACGCATCGTTGGTGCGCGTGCGAAACTCCGCATAGTATTCGGCGGGGTCGTTGAGCGGGTGAATTTCAGCGGCGATATAGTCGAATACGCCGCGTAAATGCTGCTGTTCCAGTTCTGACCAGTCCGAGCCAAACTTGCCCCAGTCGATCAGCGTATCGTCGAGATCAAAAAGAATACCTTTAAGCATCAACTATGCCTCAGCCGCAGCGCTAGCCGGAGCGCCATCCGGAGTATCAGCAACGTCAGTGGCAGCACGCCATGTCAGCAGCATGTCGTCGATGCCCTGTTGATAGCTCTCGAAGCGCGGCGACCAACCCAGCTTGGCTTTCGCTTCGCCGCTGTCTGCGTGTGGGCTAAGCAGCATCAGCGTGGCTTGCTGTTCAGATGGCTTTGCCCAGAAGGCATAACGGGGGGCACGCGCCGGTACTGATAAACCTTGACTCTCCGCGAAGTAGGTCAGAAACGCCGCCGGAGACACCGGACGATCATCAATCACGGTCAGCAGCGCGCCCGCAGGTTGCACACGGATTGCCTCAAGCACAGCGCGGGCAGCATCCGGCACATAGACCCATAGGACGTGGCTGCTGTCGGGACCGCTGTCAACCGGACGGTGCATGATCAGCGTGGAACGGATCGCGTTCAGTTCGGGCGACTCAGTACCGTAGAGAAAGCCTAAGCGCAGCACGCAGCCCGGCACTTTGAGGTCGAGGATATGGCGTTCACCCGCGCGCGCAGCGTCGAGCAGATCGTTGAGACCTTCGTCGTGTTCTCCGGCGAAAGCATAGCTGGTGTGAATGATGAACTTGACATCGGAAGAGGCGGCGGCTTCGACCAGCGCGGCAGTGCCTTGGTCGAGCAGTTTCGCATCCCAGTGCGCGGGCTGCTGCGGCAGATGATTCGCCATCTGTGGTGCGACGTTGATCACCACGTCCGTCTTGAAGCTCTGCATTATGCTGCGAAGCTCGCCCGCCCGCAGCAGGTCAGGATAAGCAGGGATGCCCCCATCAGCACGCACGAGTGCGGCATTCTCATAGCCCTCGGTCGCACCAACGACGTGATGCCCCTCGGCGCTCAAGCGGCGGACAAGTTCACGCCCTAAGACGGTCGTCGCACCCGTGATGAAAACGTTCAAGGGAGCATTTTCGGTGATTTCGTTTGCCATTATCTGTCCCATAGACTCCAGTCGAATTGTTCTCGATTATGCCATTTCTGCGACACGCTAACAAGCGCTTGCGAGAACGCGCACCGTTTAGGCGTTCCGAAAATAAAAACAGCCTATCGAAATAGGCTGTTTTATCTGCTGCTTGAATGCGCTTAATAGCTAGACCGAGGCGGTCGATACACCCTTCGCGAAGCGACGTTTGCAATCCGTTTTGTAGGTTTCCAGCATATCGGTGAAACATGCCTGTGCCTGCGGATTCTGCTTGGTATATTCGAAGTAGGTGAAGTTGCTCAAGTCCTGTGTCGTCACGTCGCTCACGGCTTGATAGCCCCGTTCCTGCACGCGCGCTTCCAAACAAACAATGACGAAAGCGGCGTAAAACGCGGCGCGCGCGCCATAGTCTGCGACGATCTGCTCAAGTTTGACGACGGTCTGAAGGCTTATTGGGCGAAGTTCTTCCAGTAAGTTCTGCAATTGGGGATCATAAGCGGTAGCCACAGTCGTAAATCTCTTAGTCCAATAAGGGCGAGGTAGCTTCGTAACACGACACGAAAGGTCGCGTTACCTGTATACGTCCTCCCGGAATACCTGTCCGGCGTTACTGCGTCTGTCTTAGCGAGCATGTCTCAAGCACAACAGAAAAACTAGCAGGCGATAGGAGATGAAAACGTCTGGCTGCCCGTTCAGAGTGGTCTTAAATCGTGCAGCCAAGTTAAATTTCATTATAGGACAAATTTGTAACTTTCATTCATATTGCTAGGAAAAATGGGTCACTTGAGGAATAGCTTATTCTCTTTCCTACTAAGATTTCCCTTAACGAGCTGACCGTCTTTGCGGTTAAGCCGCTGTTGATGCCCGTTCGTTGTCAAAGGCGCGGGCGAGGTCGCCAACCGACTGAAAGCGATTCGCCGGGTCTTTCTCCAACGCCGTCAAGCGCGCGCGCGAAGCTGCACCGTATCTTGGAGATGACGATTTCCGCTGAATTTGCTGATTTGAGCCATGTTATACGGAAAATCGCGCGTGAATAAAGCGGGGGACTGAACCAGTGTATTCAGCGCGGAGATTCGGCAATTTAAGAGATAAATCGGTTCTATGCCTGAGTCGGGGCGGACAGCAATCCCGCGAAT
>JBBSNT010000405.1:0-3511 GCA_038260485.1 Aggregatilineales bacterium
CCCACGCGCGGCGATTCTCAGCGCCGGAATGCTGCTCGACCACCTTGGTTACGCCGAAATCGCGCAAAAACTGCGCCGCGTGACGTATAATACGCCCCATTCTGGAAGTACGCTGGCGACAGCGCACACGATTGCCGAAAGGGTTGTCCATGAGCTTCAGGTTCACCAGTAGGACGAAATTGTTGCGTAGGGGCGCGCCCCTCTCACGATGGGACACGCGCTGCGTCTCTATCATTGTGCTGTTGATCGGCGTTCTCATCGTCGTATCGGGTTGTTCGCAAGCGGGCGATCCCGGCGAAGCGATGCTCAAATACCTACAAGCGCGCGTCGCCGCCGATTCGGACACGATTCGCGGCTTATCCTGCGCTGCATGGGAAGGTCAAGCCGTCATGCAGGCGGATTCATTCCGCTCGATGAACGCCGAACTCGATAACGTCACCTGTACCAAAAGCGTTAGCGACAACGGCGAGGACGGCGACGCGACCCTCGTCACCTGTGACGGACAAATCGTCACGACCTACAACGGCGAAAACCGCACATGGTCACTCGGCACCTATCGCATGACCCAAGAGGACGGCGAGTGGAAGATGTGCGGCGAAGCCCCCTGACACCGTATAGGGGCTCACGGACCGGACTGCGCCCTTCTTTGCCGTCTGCCGTCGCGCCCCGTTACCTTTGCTTCGCTTGGCGTTCTTCGCGACTTGGCAGTTAACCTTTTTTTCACGGCGTTTCCGTTACTATCGGCGTCGCCTCGCCCCCTGCAATGCCCTCCATCAGCACTTGCAGCGCTTGCAGCGTGATCAAGTTGCGGAAGGTGTAGCCCCGTTCGAGATTCGCGGGCGTGAAGTTCCCGGCGTTGCCATCAATCGGCGACGACAAGTGAATCGGGTCACCGAGGTTGACTCCCTTATCCGGCAAGTCTTCGAGCGCGACGTACAGGTTGATCAGCGGCAGGTCGTAATCGGCGGCGATTTTGGCGATGATCTGGTTGAACAGCAGCGTCTTTTGGGGGAATTCCGGGCGCTCCGGGAAGGTGAACAACACCGGCACGATCTCGCTGGTAACCGTCTGGTCGATGATCTGGCGCATGTAGCCGTCGAACGCATCAGCATCAAAGAAGAACGTATCGTTCGTGCCAAACATGATTAGGGCGAAAGCGGGCTGCGAAACGCGATACTCGCAGGTCAGCGGGCTTTCGTTGGCAGCGCACCACTGCGGGTCTGCCCACAGCGAATCGAGCACGCTGACGGTCGTGAAGCCCTGCGCCGTCGCCAAACCGGGGTTCGTAAAACTGTTTTCCTCGAAGCCTTCGCCGCGCGCGGGCGTCGCCGTGAAGTTGTCGATCACAGGCTGCAAATCCCCATAATCGCCCAAGTCGTAATCGTCCATCCCGAAGGGGACGAGGAAATTCTCCGAGGCGGTCATGCAGTCACCGATCTTCGAGACGACGTGCGCGTTCAAACCCGCCGCCTGCCCCCGCGCATAAAGTTCGCGCGCGCTGTCCGTGATTTGAGGCAGCACGGGTAATTCGTGCAGATCAATTTCGCTCGCCGCCACGACGACAGCGGACGTTTCCGGCGTGTCTTGCGCGCTGACAGAAGTCACCGTTGTCACGATCACATACGCGCCTGCGCAAATAACCAACAAAACAAAACTCAAAAAGAAGCGGTAGCGCATCGATCCGAATCCCATCTGTAGAAACAATTGTGCCGCAATCTTAACCGCAAACCCGCAGTTCGCAAGCCTTTTCGCGCTACCCTGCTATATGCCCACGTTCAACACGCGCAGGTACACGTTTGCCGCAAAATTCGGTACAATCACAACGATCAGTAACTATTGGAATTACAAAAGGATAGCGAATGCGTTTACGAGTTACAGCCGCCGCGAGTGTGATCACGCTGTTGATTGCGCTGGTCGCCGTCGGCGTGGCGGTCGTCGCGCAGGAAAACCCGCCGCCCGACCAATCAACGCTCTGTTTTGCCTCTGAAGCGCTGTCCACAGCACAGACTTCGTGCGGCAGTGTCGGCGTAAATCAAGTCTGTCTGGGTTTAGGCAGCGTCTCCGCCGACGGCCGCGACCTGAGCGAGACAGCGCTCGATCTAGACGGGCTGACCAGCGTTACGAGCACTACCGGATCGCTGGCGTTGATCAAGCTGCAAGCCGATTCACCCGAAGACCAGCCGCTGCGTATGGTTTTGTTCGGGGATGCCACCATCGCTAATGCCTTCGAACCCCTAGAAGAACCCTACCCGACCATCAGTGTCAAAAATAACAGCGGTAACGTGCTCAATCTGCGCAGCGAACCGAACACCGATGCCGACGTAATCGGCACGATGTCGTGGAGCGAAGAACTGCCCGCCGATGGGCGCAGCGCCGACGGCGAATGGCTGCACCTCGACCGCAGCCCACGCGCCGATGGCTGGGTTTTCGCCTCGTTAGTGACGCCCGCCGAAGGCAGCGACAGTACGCTTTACACCCTCGACAACGCGCTCACGCAGCCAATGCAGAGCCTAACCCTGAGCAGCGCACCGGGCGATTGCAGCGGCGGGCTGCTTGTGCAATCCGCCAGCACGGATACAGCCCATCTTCAGGTCAATGGCGCACTGCTCTCATTCTCGTCAGCAACACTGCTCCTACGCGCCCAAGCCGACCAAGCTCTGACCGTGCAAGTCGTCAATGGCAGCGCCGACCTTCGCTCCAATGGCGAAACGGTCAGCGCCGCAACCGGCTCGGAAATCGACGTAGCGCTTGACCAATTGGACGCAGCGGCAGCACCCGAATTCAAAGATCAATACGCTTTCGCTTCGCTCGTCGGCGCGCCGCTTGGCGTTCTGCCACAGGGATCGCTCGTCTGTGTTGCCGGAGTGGACAGCAGCGCAGCAATCCTCTACAGCGCGCCCGGTTCAGACGCGCAAACCGCTGGCGAAATCGACGCTAGCGGCAACGGAACGATCACCGGACAGGCGATCACCGACGATGGCACGGTCTGGTGGCTGGTCGATGACGCAGGCTGGATTTCGCAGGATTCGGTCGCTACTGCCGGAGTCTGTGGTGCAGTTGAAGTTGTCGCCGCCGATGTCTTGCAGCAGCAGGCGAACGTCAATATCTCACGTCCGCCGCAATCCACTGCCAACGATTACAGCTTATTGACGGCGAACCAGTCGATTTGGCAGGCGCACACAGGCGCTGATAATCTGTCGGGCACGTGTATTTCGCCGCCCATCGCCCAATGCGATCACCTCGCGGCGATCACGATTCAGCCAGACGGGTCAATCGCGTGGCGCGGGCAAGAGCCGCTGCCCTACACCATGCAATCGACCGGCAGCAACAGCTTTTACTACAATGGGCGCAGCGGCTTGAACAACGCCAAATTAGCCTTTAGCTTCACGCTCACCAGCGAATCATCGTGGGTTGGCACGATGGAATACGTCTTTGACAGCGATCCTGCCTGCACGCACACGTTCTATTACACGGCTGATAAAATCCAATAGGGAGTGAACCATGCTTAAAA
>JBBSNT010000406.1:0-3508 GCA_038260485.1 Aggregatilineales bacterium
CTGTGCAAGCTGCTGCTGATTATCGTCGCGTTCCTGTGTCGCGCGCGTCGAATAAGCAGACGAGGCGATCACAGCCACCAACAGCAGGCACGCCAGCAGCGCGATCACGTCGGCAAACGGAAGCCGCCCGCGCAGCAGCAGCGATAACCCCGCCAAGACCAGCAGCGCGGGAGCCGCGCGCACGATCATGTCTGCCGCTCCCTCCGCGATCAAGCCAAGTGACTGCGCCAGCACGATCACGGCGATGATCAGCACCACCAACCCCCAGAGCAGGTTCGTTCGTCGCCGCATCGTCTATGCCCTCAACTGACGCAGGAAAAAGACCACGCCCAAAATCAGCAGCGCGCCGGGATAAAACAAATTGATGCCAGCGGCAGTATTCAACTGCCCCATATCGCGCCCTGCCCACGCCGCCGCCGTCAGCACGATCAGCAGCAGCACGAGGATCAGCGGAACGCCGCGCCGACGCTGCGTCGGTGATTCTTGGGGAACGATCCACCACAGCAGCAGGTAGAGAATGCCGAAAGCGCCCAAGCTGATCACCGTAAGCAGCGCGAACAGCACACGGATCACCCATGCGCTGATGTGAAGGCGCGCCGCTAAACCGCCGCAGACCCCGCCCAATACCCGGTCGCTAAAACTTCGATACATAAATTTCTCAGTTCAGGTGCAGCCCAAACGATACAGAATTACGAAATAACACTATACCGCTTCGGGGTGTTTTTGAGCAAGCGGAAGAACCGACAAGTCGGCGGCACGGCACACTTTACTATATATTTGTGAGGTTTTTGGAAACCTAATCAGGGTGTTGATGCAGATAAGCATATTGTCGTTGTAGGATTGGTGCGATAATGCTCACCCCGGCGCGCGCACGATGTTCACGTTGAAACGCAGCGTGCCCAGTTCGATCTCATCACCGTTGCGCAAACGAACCGGCTGACTAGGCGCGATCTGGTAACCATTGATGCGCGTGCCGTTGGTGCTGTTCAGGTCTTCGATAAAGAGGGTATTGTCTTGGTAGGTGAACGCACCGTGAACCCGTGAAACGCCGCATTTTGTTGCGTTGAACGTCGCCAGATCAACATCGGGGATTTGCGCGTCGCCGCCTCGTCCAATCACCAGCCGCTCCAGCACAGGGATACTGATCATCTGGTCGCTGTCCGCTATTTTGAGGACGAGACGCAGCGGATAGGTTTGATCGGGCGCAGCATTGGATTTGTCGTCGTCGCGCTTAGTGCCACGCGAGCGGGGAATAAGCATGAACTGAGCCAACGCAGCCCCTCAAAAAAGTGATCTTCAAAGCGAAATCTTGATAGATATTATATAAGCAATTCTTCGGTATAGAGATTGAGATTTGCCAAGCAGCGGTCGGACTTCGTACAATCGGGCGCGATGGATAAGGAGTTTTTCATGCGGCGACGGCTGTTCATCGTTTTGCTGCTGCTGGTCTTAGGCAACATTTACGCGGTGTCGGCTCACGACGTCGTGCAAGGCGATCAATGTGTGATCGCGCCCGAAGACCACCTTGAGGGGAATGTCTACGTGATCTGCCGAACGCTCGTCGTCAGCGGCGTCATCGACGGCAGCTTGTTTGGCGGCGCTTCAACCATTGAAATCGACGGCACGGTGTTAGGCAGCATCTACCTCGTTGGCGGTCAGTTAGACATCAGCGGCGAAGTCGGCGGCGACATCCACTTCGCGGGCGGCGTCATCGATCTCAAGCCAACTGCTCAGCTCAGCGGCGACCACAGCAATTTAATCAGCGCCAGTCTCAGCACCATGATCGAAAATCCGCGTGTCCCCGGCAGCGTGACGACCATCGGCTATCAACTGCTGATCGACGGCGCGGTCGGGCGCGAAGTCTCATTCTGGGGGTCAGCGCTGGCAATTGACGAATCTATCGGCAGCGACGTGACCGCGACGGTTGGCGATCCGTCATCGACTGGCGTCAACGAACTGCGTACCCTGTTCGACATCCTGCCCATCGAGATTACGCTGGTCAATCCCGGTTTGCGGGTTGGCGAAACCGCCATGATCGACGGGACGCTGCGCTATTCAGGTCCAGTCGAGGGCGACATCGCGGTCGAACTGCCAAATCCGCCAGAGTTCACGTCCTTCACGGCACAGACTGATTTTAATCTGTCAGATCAAATCAGTTTGGTGGATCGCTTGCACGATTATGCCTCACAAGCAATCCGCGAAATTGTCTCGCTCGCGCTGATAGGGGCAGTTGGTCTGCTCCTGACCCCCCGAACCCTACAAGCACCCATCTACAGCCTGCGCGTGCGCCCGCTGCCCAGTCTCGGCATCGGGCTGCTGACGTTCATCATCTCGTTTCCAATTGTCTTGATCATCATCCTGTTCAGCGTGGCGCTGATCTTGCTGCTCTCGCTGCTTCAGTTGGGCGACCTCGCGGTGATCGCCGGCATCATTGTCAATATCCTCAACATCGGCGGCGCGGGATTGTTCTACTTTACGGCGATCTTCGTCTCGCGCGTGATCGTCTGCATTGCGTTGGGGCGCTTCATGGTGCGCGTGATCTTGGGCGAGCGGCACGAAGGCTACATGACTTACGTCAGCTTACTGATCGGCGTGCTGCTCTTAGCGCTGACTGCATCACTGCCTTACGTGGGTTGGCTCATTAACGCGCTGGCGGCTTTCTTCGGCTTGGGCGCCATCCTGATGCTGATTCAGCGCCAACTTGAAGTCGCCAGAACAACCCCGCCTCAAGAGCCGCTGCATCCCGAACAAGCACGCCAGCTTCCCCCACCGATCATCGAGGATAAACCCCGGCGTCCCGGCGCGGAAAATTTGCCGAAAGGCTTCGACTGGTGGGAATAACCGTGCCCCGCAGCAGACCGCTTATAAAATCGTGTGTGCTGCTGCCCAATCGGTATCTGCTTAGGGCGTTCAATTGAACGCCCTAAGAGCGCTTCAGCTTAGACGAAAATGAGTAATACCGAACGCGGATCAGCCATCGCCATATAATTTTGAGACAAAATTAGGAAAGATAGGTGTTTACGATGCGCTTTGCAGCCCTTGCTTTAGTCACTGTTTTGCTCAGCTTTGGCGTCGTCCGCGCCGCTGACGATGCGCCACCGGCGCCGATTGTCAACGACGAGGGCGGCCCGACTACCATCACCGGAACGATGGTTTACACCGATCCGCTCTTCACCATCGGCGTTTCCGAGCCTGAGATCATTCTCGAAGATCAAGCGGGCTTTGTGGATCGCAACCGCTATTTCCTGATGCCCGTTCAGTCGCAGGTCATTGGGCAAATCACCTCCGACTTCTACACCTCGCCCGTCAGCTACAGCCTCTCCCTGCCCGAAGTGCCGCACGGCACTTTCCGTGATGTCGATCACGATGGCATCGAAGAACAGGGCGTGCAGGTCTACGCCGTCGCCTACTGGGAAAACATCTTTGGCGACCCCTACTTGCAAGTGCGCGATCTCTACGGCGGCGGTTGGTCAGGCGCCTATGCCTCAACCCGCATCAGCGATGATCC
>JBBSNT010000407.1:0-3507 GCA_038260485.1 Aggregatilineales bacterium
CCCCGTCAGCGGATGATAGTATTCGTAGATGTCAGGATGCAGCATGAGCAATTCAAGCGTATTGCGACGCAGTTCGCGCGCCAAATCGTGCCGTCCGATTCCGTTGAGCGCTTCGACGAACAGGTAATTCGGCAGCGCCCAAACCGGACCGCGCCACATGGTTTGCGGGTCGAAGTGCGGGTCATCGAGCGCGACCGTCGGCAGCCGCCACGTACTGCCAAAATG
The DNA here is from genome assembly GCA_038260485.1 of Aggregatilineales bacterium. Classification (GTDB taxonomy): domain Bacteria; phylum Chloroflexota; class Anaerolineae; order Aggregatilineales; family Phototrophicaceae; genus Flexifilum. The sequence goes on from JBBSNT010000407.1 coordinate 226, forward strand.
CTGCGGATCAGTCAGGGTTTCGACCATCCGCGTGACAATCGCGTCAGGCAAACCGGAAATCCACAGCGGCAGCAGGTGAAACGGCGTCAGCACGGGAATCACGTCCTCACCGTTCAAGGCATTGAACACGCCCTTTTCTTCGTCCCACATAAATTCGATCATTCGTGCCGCTAGTTCCTTACGTTGACGCTCGTACTCTGGCACGTCCCCGTCTGCGCCAATCGTCTTGGCGATCCGCGCGAGGCTCTCGAACTGGATGCACATGTAGGTATTCAGGTCGGGTGACGTGACGGGCATCCCGTAATCGAACAGCGGATTATCGTCCAAACCCGACGAAAACGGATGCCGATAGACGAACAAGCCGTGCGCGTCGGTGTTCTCGCGCACCCACCACGCGTTCCAGCGCTTGAGCGGCTCGTAAATTTCGTGCAAGAAATCGAGATGCCCCGACGTCTCGTACAGTTTGAGCGCCGCCCACGCCATCAACGGCGGCTTGGTCACGTCGGCATCGACCGGCGTCGTCAAGTGCGTGACGGTGCCTTCGTCATGAATGGCGTCGGGGAACATCCCGTTCGGCTGCTGGTGATCGATAAACAGCCGAAGCTGATTCTCCGCCAATTCCGTATCGACGTGACGATAAGCAATCGCGTGAAAGAACTGATCCCACAGCCATGCGCCAACATAGTGCTGCTTGGACGGTGACATCGCCTCGCGCGTGATGAAATGGCGCGGGCTAAGCAGTCCGCTTGCTATCACCCACCACGCGAAATCGTACTGAGGGCGGTATGCATCGAGCACGGGTGGTGCTGCCGCGAACCAGTCATGCCAGCGCGCCTTTGCCGCTTCCAGCACGCTTTCAGCCGGCGGCAGCGTCCTTATAAAACCGGGGCGCGGCGTCACATTGATCAGCAGGACGTTATTCGCGCTCACTTCCAGCATCACCCGCACGGTGATATAACCATCGTCGCCCTGCGCTGCCGTGTTTTCAATCAAGCGAGCGTTTGTCGTATAGGCGGCGTTGCGAATACCACGCAGCACCCCGCCGCGCCGATCCGTTTGTGCAGACTCGGCACGCACAGCGAAGCGAAAGCCATAGCTGCCCACAGGCAGTTCGACCAGCAGCGACTCCGCATCAAGGAACATCCAGCGAAAGATGCCGCGCTCGCTGCGCAGTTCGACCGCATACGGGTCAGAATCGACGATGAACGGCAGCGGTTCACCCTCCACAGTCATAAAGCTGAAGTCGTCAATGAATGGGCGGCGAATGCGATAATTGCCGACTTCCTCTTCCTGCTTGACCCACCGCTCAGCGAGGCTGATGGTTAGCGCATCGCCGCGCCGTCCGAGCAGTAAGCGCGATCCACGGTCGCTAAAGGGAATCTGCGTCAGGTCGATTCGGTTATGAAGGGGCTTAGGTTCTTGCATAATAGACTCTCTTTTTCGATAAATATCTCTCCCCGATTGTGACCCGCGCCCGCAAAACCTGCCAGCGATCCTCCGATAAGCTCTGCGTCTTGGTTTGACGCAGCGGCGATTACGGGCTATTCTAGGCGTTAAGATTTTCCGAAACGTTTCGATCAGCGCAATATCGCCGCGAACACTGCCACAAAATTGCCGCTCAGTCAGCCGGCTCGAATGATGTGCGAAAAGCTGCCCACTGAAAACTAGAATCAGTTTTGGTATTTAGAAATAGATCGATGAGTTCTGCAACCTTAAAATCAATCGCCAGCGTGACGGGCTTTTCCATCACCACAGTCTCACGGGCGCTCGGCGGTTACAACGACGTAAATGAAGAAACGCGGCGTCTAATAGTCGAAGAGGCGCTGAGGCAGGGCTATACCCCGAATCTACACGCCCGTGCCTTACAGGGTCAGCGCGCCCAGACGCTCGGCTTCGTCATCCCTGCCAGCGAATCCCGCTACTCCGATCCATTTTTTAGCCAATTTGTCGCCGGAATCGGCAGCCAAGCCGCCGCCGCAAGCTATGATCTCCTGCTCAGCACACACGAAGCTGAACCCGGCGAACTTGACGTTTACCATCGCATGATTGCCGGAAGCCGCGTCGATGGTTTCATCCTCATCCGCACCCGCATCGACGACCCCCGCATTCGCTATCTGCTGACCACTAATGTTCCCTTCGTGGTCTTCGGGCGCTCCACCGAAACTGAACCGATCATTTATCTGGACACCGATGGGACGACCGGACAGCACTTACTGACCAGCCACCTGATCGCGCGCGGGCATCGACGCATCGCCTACATCAGCCCGCCCGCCCATTTGATGTTCACCCGGCATCGCATGGCGGGTTTCCGCGTCGCTATGTCCGCCCACGACGTCCCCATTGACGAACGCTGCATCATCGAGGCGACGCTGACCGAAACAGGCGGGCGCACCGCCGCTGAAAGGCTGCTCGCCTTGCCCGACCCACCGACCGCGATCATGGCGGGCAGCGACTTGATGGCGTTCGGGGTGATGAGCGTGATTCAGCAGCATAACTTGCGCATTGGAAGAGACGTTGCCGTCGCTGGCTTCGATGACATCCCCGCCGCTGCCTACGTCCACCCCGGCTTGACCACCATCCGTCAGTCGATCTTTGAAACGGCGCGCGAACTGACTCGACTGCTGCTCGACCGCCTCGACGGGCGTTTGCCCGACCCGCTCGGCAAACTGCTGATGCCCGAACTGGTCATTCGCGCCTCAACCGTCCCGCCCGAACACGACCGCTAAAAGCCGCGCTTCATGAAGCATCTGATGCTTTGCGGTGGCGGCATTTTGGCGCTTTAATCGTTCATGGTTACAACGACCCACCCTGATATTTTTGAATAGGTGATATTTGATGAAGAAGCGCACGCTTTTACTGTTCGTCCTCTGCGCCGCCCTGCTGATCGCCATCCCCGCCGCCGCGCAGAACTCACCGTCGCCCGAAACGCCCAACTGGAGCGACCGTGTCTTTTACGAGTTGTTCGTCCGCAGCTTTTACGACAGCGACGGCGACGGCATTGGCGATTTTCAGGGCATCATTCAGAAGCTCGACTATCTCAACGACGGCGACCCCACCACCACCACCGATCTGGGCATCACAGGGCTGTGGCTCATGCCGATCATGCCCTCGCCCAGCTATCATGGCTACGACGTGACCGATTACCGCGCCGTCAATCCGGATTACGGCACACTCGACGACTTCAAGGCGCTGCTCGCGGCGGCGCACGAGCGCGGCATCGCCGTGCTGGTCGATTTGCCGGTCAATCACACCTCATCCGAACACCCTTGGTTCGTCGCCTCG
>JBBSNT010000408.1:0-3495 GCA_038260485.1 Aggregatilineales bacterium
AATCATCGACATCACAGAACAGCGCGAGTAAACTCATATTGGGATACCTTTCGTGTTAGGGGTAACACGAAGCTTAACCGCTTCTTGTAAGGTATCCCACCCCTATCCGAAACTCAGGTTAATCTAGGCACGACGCAAGACCGGCGACAGAATTTGCATCGACTGCTCCCGAAATGCAGGTCTCTTTCCGCCCGTCATCAGCAACGATGTAGATATGTGCGGAGGCTGCGGTTTTGATTCTGGTTAGTGTCAGGGTGGCTGATGGGGAAGGATGTGGAGCGTAGGTCGAGCGGTGTGCGGAAGTCGACAAACTTCTCTATAGTAGAAGGGAATATAAAGACCGAAGGGGCATTCAATGCATTTGCGACGATTATTTGCTCTATTGTTCGCGTTGTTGGTCACGGCTGTGCCCGTATTTGGCTTTGCTCTGGCTCAGCAGACGAACCCGAACGTCAATATTCTGTTTCCACCAGCGATTTATTCCGTGAGCGGCAGCGTGAACGTGGTCGGCACGGTTAACCCGCCGGGGCTGGTCAGCTATTTTCTGGAGTTTCGCCCGCTGGTTGATGCGCGCACGGCGGCGGATGCGAGCGTGCCGTGGTCGCCTGTGACGCTGCCGTCGCGTAGTCCTGTCATCGGCGGCACCCTAGGGACGTGGGATACGACACTGACGCTCGACGGCTTGTACGAACTGCGCCTGACCGTTTTCACCAGCGATAATCAAACGACTTACGCGCGCGTGAGTCCGGTGCGAGTCCTCAACAATCTGCCGCCCTTCGCCATCACGCCCATTTCGGGACAGCAACCGGAGATTATCACGGTTGTTCCTGTGCCAACGCAAGCGCAGTTTCCAACACAAGTTTCGCCACCTGAAGTGCAAAGCCCTCAAGTGCTGGCGTTGATTGACGCCAATATTCGCACGGGCGATGGCACGAACTATCCGGCGATTGGTGGACTGTTACGCGGGCAGAGCGCACCTGTTGTGGGCGTGAGCAGCCGAGGGACAGGCTGGTGGCTGGTCGTGCTGCCGGATGGACGGCAGGGGTGGGTCGCGCCGAGCACGGTACAAGTGAGTGGCAGTCTGGGGGCGATCCCGGTGGTCAGCCCGCCCGCGACGCCGACACCAACGTTCACGCCGACACCGATTGCAACCGCCACGCCACAGTTCCCTGATGCGCTGATTTCGACGGTGCGTTTTGACCGCACCCCGAAGCAGGGCGAACCCTTCAACGTAAGCGTGACGCTGTTCAACCAGAGTAGTCGCGCGCTGCCGCGTGTGGCAGTCGCCTGTAACTTCACGCCGATGAACGCCTTCTTCAACACCTTCATCGATGAGCTAGGCGCGTTCGAGCAGCGCGATGTCACGCTGGCGGTGACGCTTAATTCCGGCGGTGGCGCGAACATCACTGCGAACTGCGCGGTTGATGTCAACAACTTGGTGCAGGAACTCAACGAGAGCAACAATTTCTTCAATTTGACGACGATGTTGACTGAACCGTAATCCGCAAGCAATGGGGGCAGAGGCACACCGCGTCGTGTGTCTCTGTGAATTAGATGTTGCCGAACCATTCATGATTGACGCTAACACGTTCAACTTGAATGGTTTCGGTTTTTACGCCGAGCTTTAGCTCTTTGAGCATGTGTACTAGCTGATTGCCATCAATGAGGTCGATAGCTGGTGCGCCGTCTCTCGTTGCCTCTTTATAGGCATCAATTGTAAATGTCCCCGTAGTAACTAATAAGCCCTTATCTGCACGACCAATCATCGCGCCTCGAAAGTCACGGATTTGACCTGACCCTACTGATCCCTGATAACGTTTGCATTGAAAGATAACTCGAAAACTTAGTAAGCCGCCGATGCGCATAATTCCTTTGCCATCGACTCCACCATCCCCACTTTTCCCGGTTACTTCAACTTGAGTAAAACCAGATTCGCGAAGCAATCTCTGGATCAATCGTTCAAATGACGATGGCGACATCTGAAGAATTACTTGTAAGAGTTCTTCGCGCCAAGAAATTTCTATGTCTTCGTCTGGATTTTCCTGTTCATCTACTTTTGCTTTTCGACGTTTATCTCGGACGAATTGTTTTACCTCTTGAGGATTTACACGCTTTATTTGTCGTCCGTAGGGTGTTAAAGACCAAATGCCGCGATCTGAATTTTCAAGAACGCCGAATTTTTTCAGATAGGTTCTTGCCCAAGCGAGTCGATATTCAATTTCTGACTGACTTCCTTTGTCAGGGTTATGCAAAACCTCTAATTGCTCTGTCGAAAGACCTGCAATCTCGACCGCTTTGGCGTTTATTTCCTCAATTGTTCCTGAACCACCAAGTATAAAAAGTGCTTCAACAGTTGGATTCATCAACTTATCGTATGTTGGGACTTTGATTTCTAACATTGGGAACAGCCTTATAAGAAAAATGTATTGCTCTCTAGTATAGTCTTATGTAATTTGACCTGCTGGTTAAATCTCTGAAATTTCCGCTACCAACCATACGATCTTGTCGAGAGTCTCAGTTCCATAGGTAAAGCCAAAAGCGACGGCGGTTTCTTCGCTGAGCCAGCGCGTGAGGTCGAGCAGCGCTGTGAGCGCGTCTGTCAGGCTGGGGCGGTCGTAGGTTGGGAAGACCTGCGGCAAGGTGGCGATCACGCGCGGGTCTGCCCATTCTTCTAAGAAGCGTCCGGCGTACCACGTATCGCGCCCCGCTTGTTCCGATTGTGCGTGCCATTCGATCAGCGTGAGCAGGTGAGGATGCAGGTCGTCGGCGAACCAGCGCTGCGCCCGCCAATAATCGCCACGCGCGACAAACTTGGCGACTGTAACCGCCGCCAATAAAATGCCGCTGACGACGTTTTCGAACTCGCTGGCGGTCGGGACGGCGTGCGGTCGCGGAGGTTTGGGCGCAAATGTGCGCGGCGTTCCGAGTCGGTCGTAGAGTACGAACGCGCCTCGTCTAAAGGCATCCCAATCGTCAAAAGGCTGTATCAGCGATTCTAGATCGCGTGTCTCGTCCTCGACTGGCATAAGCACTGCGTCAATTTTCAGCCCGCCTTCGTAGAGCGTGTACCATTCAGGATCACCGGTTGAGGTTGCTTCCATGTAGGTCAGCCACGTTGTGCCGAAGCTGGCTAGCCAGCCTGAATCGCTGGCGTAACGGGCTTGATCGGTCGTGAAAATCAGCACGTCGAGGTCAGACCATTGATCCGCCATCACGCGCGCTCTCGATCCGATGACAATGATCGCGCGGATCGCTGACTGTGTCGCTGCCCATGCTGCGAGGCGCATTTCCAGTTCTTCGTAAGTCATGTTCATAATTTTCCTCAAAAAATTGGTGGGCATAGACGCTGCCGAGCGCGCGCATTTTACGTTAAGATGGTGCATATAGGCATTCATTTTAGCGATGATACGGAAAAAACTCATGCCATCTATCAATTTGATCACTGAAGTGCCGGGACCAAAAAGTCGCGAAATCGCCGCGCGCCGTGAAGCCGCT
>JBBSNT010000409.1:0-3452 GCA_038260485.1 Aggregatilineales bacterium
CCAGCTATCTCGTCTACCAGCAGACCTTTCAACGCAATCGGGCGGGCTATGGCGCGGCGATTGCCGTGACCCTCGCGCTAGTGATCGTGGTCGTCTCAGCGACCGTCAACTGGCGGCAAGCGCGCGGTGAAGCCGATGCGTAACAGTCCGGCGCGTACCACCCTCACCTACCTGATCCTGACCGTCTTCCTGATCGCGGCACTGCTGCCCTTCATCGGCATCGTCTTCACCGCCTTCAAGACCACTGGCGAGCTTGCCAGCAGCCCCTTCGCCCTACCGCAGCACTGGAATTTCGACAACTTCGTCGAAGCGTGGAATGGCGCGCGGTTTGGCAGCTATTTTGGCAGCAGCGTGATCGTTGTTGTTCCCGTAGTTATCATCTCGACGATCCTTTCGACCATGTCCGGCTTCGGCTTCGGCATGTTCCGCTTCCCCGGCGATAACCTGCTCTTGCTAATCATCCTGCTCGGCTTGATGGTACCCTTCGAAGCCGTCATCATCCCGCTCTGGCAGATTATGGGCGATCTCGGCTTGCGCAACACCTATTGGGCGCTGATACTGCCGCAGGTCGCCTTGAGTTTCGCCTTCGGCACCTTCTGGATGCGCGCCAACTTCAAGAACATGCCACCCGAATTGGTCGACGCGGCGGTCGTCGACGGCTGCACGACGTGGGGTGTCCTCTGGCGCATTTTGTTTCCGCTGGCGCGCCCTGCACTGCTCTCGCTGGTGGTGCTGCTCTTCATGTGGACGTGGAACGAGTTCTTCCTCGTGCTGGTGATGGCATCCGGCGATTTGCGCACGCTGCCGGTCGGCTTGGCGCTGCTGCGCGGGCGCTACTCAGCGGACGTGCCCGTCATGGCTGCCGCCTCAATCATGGTCTTTCTGCCCGTGCTAATCGTCTACGCCTTCTTCCAACGCTCGTTCATCGCCGGCATGATCTCCGGCGCACTCAAGGGATAACGATAGCAAAGCAGAAATAAGTCACGCGGCGATACTGGCGGCTTCGGCAGAGGCTCGTCAGGTCTATGGCGCAGGGTTAGAGCGAAAAGCGTGCGATAAAGAAATGAAGCTATTACGGGTAACTATATTTGCCTTCTTCATCTTACCTCTTCATTAGTTGGGGCAGTTTATGCTCAAGCTGATCCGATTCCTGTTCTTTATTTCAGCGCGTATGTAAATAGTAGCGAACCTCCCCAGTTACGTGTGCTCGATAGTCTGGGGCAAGGCACCAATTTGTTGGCAAGCAACAACGGTGATATACTATAGGTGTTTCATTACAATTGAAATAAACTGTCAATCTTGGTTTTTTCGTTTCTTTCGGACGTAAGAAAATAGATTTAGGAGTACTTGATGCACAAGTTACGTAAAGAATGGTTGCTCCTTTTGCTGACCATTATCGTGTCGCTTGGAGCGGGGAGTGTGGTGCTGGCGCAAGATGCAACGCCGGTTCCGATCGTACCCTCGGCGGATGACCTGCTGAAGGTCAACGTCGTGTTTGTAGGCGCTCATCCTGACGACGACTCGACGGCGACGGCGACGCTGGCGCGTTATGGTCTGGATGAGGGCGCTAAGACTGCCGTGATTACGGCGACGCGCGGCGAAGGCGGCGGTAACTCGGTCGGGCGTCAACTCGGCGCGGCGCTCGGTATCCTCCGCGAATCGGAAGAACGCAAGGCGATGGCGCAGTTGGGCGTCGATCACATCAATTACCTGAACGAGGAAGACTGGGCGTTCACGACCAGCGCGAACGCCGTCGAGCAGTACTGGGGACACGAGGATTCGCTGGGCAAGCTGGTGCGGTTGTTCCGCGTGCTGAAGCCGGACGTCGTGATTACGATGAATCCGTCGCCGGGCAGCGGTCACGGCGCGCATCAGTACATCGCCAAGCTGGCGACCGAAGCCTTCTTCCTCGCGGGCGATCCCACGGCATTCCCGGAGCAGATTACCGACGAATTCATCGAGCCTTGGCAGCCGCTCAAGCTCTACTACGCCCTCGGCTACGGCGGCACGGGCTTGCAGGCAAGTTTGCAAATCCCGACCAACGAAATTTCGCCGAGCCAGTACGCCAGCTACGCCGACCTCGAAGCCAACGCGCTGCGGCTCTATCGCAGTCAAGGCTTTGACAACTACTTCACGCTGCCGTCGCAGCGCTTGACGCCAGAAGTCTTCATGCTGGCGGCGAGTATGCTGCCTGTGCCTGATCAAGAAACCGACCTGCTGGGCGGTATTCGCGCGGGCGTCGGCGAAGCCCCGGCGGGCGTCGAACTGATCGTCAAGCCGGAAAACTTCTACATGGCGCAGGGGAGCGACCAGAACATTACTGTGACCTTCCGCAATATGAGCGACGTCGATTTGAGCGACGTGAACCTCAGCTTGAGCGCGCCGGACGGTTGGACGGTCGGCGAGGCGCAGAGCGTCGGCGACCTCGCGGCGGGCGACGAAACAAGCGCGACCTTCAGCGTTACCGTACCGGCAGATGCCGGAGTGACCGACTTTACGCGGGTGACGGCGCGCTTCGACGCGCAGGACGCCAACGGGGACGCCCGCTACGCCAGCAAACCCGCGCTCGTGCAGGTGACGCCGCCGGTCTCGGTCGAACTTCAGCCAATTGAAGCCGTTCAGAGTTACCGCGACTGGGCGCAAAGCATCGGCATGGAAAGCATCGTCGGCTTGGCGTCGACCCAGATCGCGCTCGGCGCGGGCGAAAGCGGCTCGATTCCGGTCGTCTTGACGAATCGCTCCAGCGCGGATTACGACGTTACCGTCAGCGTGAACGTCGCAGGTGATGCCGTTACGCTCGATCAAGCCGAGCAAACCGTCACCGTTGCGGCGGGCGAAACACAGACGATTGACTTCGCCGTCACGGTCGCGGACGACGCGGCAGAGCAGGAATTCGACGTGACCGCTGAGGGGACTTATGGCAATTATGACCTGAGCAACACGGGCACGGTGCAAGTCGTACCGTCTCTGACAGTCACGCGCGCCGCATCTGCGCCCACCATTGACGGCAACCTGAGTGAATTCGCCGACCTGCCAACCTACGACATCGCCTTCGACAACCTGTGGGAAGGCTCGACCGATGACGTCGCCGACCTGACCGGATCGTTCAATGTGACCTACGACGACAACTATCTCTACCTAGCCATCCGCGTCATCGACAACACGGTCGTCTCGAATATCGCCCCCAACGACATCAAGGGGCACTGGCGCAGCGACTCGGTCGAAATCACGATTGATCCGCAGGGTGCAGGTGTCAGCGAAAACACGCTGACGACCTTCAAGACCGGCATCTTCCCCTTCGATACCGAAGGCAATGTCCAGGCGGAGCGTGACGCGGACGCGAATCAGGGTCCGATTGCGACGACCGCACCCAACATGCAGTTCGCCTCGCAGCGCACCGACAACGGCTACGATCTCGAAGTGGCGATTCCGTGGGAGTCTGTCCCCGGCGA
>JBBSNT010000410.1:0-3447 GCA_038260485.1 Aggregatilineales bacterium
CACACCAACGTTGATCAGTGGTGGGCATTATCGAGCAAAATGGCTTACGAGGCGAAGAAAGCCGAGTACACGGAAAAACTGCTGACGAACATCGAGCATGTGATCCCCGGTTTTCGCGCTGGCGTAACCTTAACGCTGCCGGGAACGCCGATTACGTATCAGTTTTACACCGGACGCTATCGCGGCATGGTCGGCGGATTTCCGCAAACGTCGCTGCTCAAGGCGCGCAGCCCCTTGACGGGCATCACTAATCTGCGGATGGTGGGCGACTCGATCTTTCCGGGGCAGTCAACTGCGGGTGTGACGCTTGGCGCGCTGCGAGTCGCCGCAGATGTAGCCCATCATTTGGCGAATTCAAGCGCGCGACTCTTCACCCTTAAGCGTCGGCAACAGGACTCTATTCGGACGTAACTTCGCTTGCAAACGTCCACAGATTAGCGTGGCGTTTGCAGTACGGTTGAGAGCAGCAGGAAACCGCCCGCGCCCAGCGCAAAGAGCAGCCCCGCGACGACGAAATAGGTCGCAATCTTAAACAAGCGGGCAATTTGACGCAGCAGCGTCCGTAAGAGCGTAAAAGCGACCGCCCCGCCGATAATCAAGAGCGGAATTGTCCACCATGTAAGGTCGTTGCCGAGCACGTAGACCCATGCCAGCCAGCCGACCAGCCCGACAATGCCGCCAATGATCCCGTCAGCCATCAGCCCATAATTAGGCATTCGCAGCAGGTAAGCGACGATGAAGGCGAGTAAACCCGCTGTAACGACACTGTTGCCGAGAATACCGAGCACGATGTTTTGCAGATTAGGTTGCTGCTGATCGACGACTGCCGTAATGCCCGCAAAGGCGCTAGCAGCGAAAATTTGTACGAATCCTTCGGGGAGTTTGCCGCGTACCCCATAGTAGAGTGCGCGCAGGAGTGCTGCAATCGGCAGCAGGTACTGCCCGCCCACCTGTAACAGCGAAACAAGGGTATCTTGCGAAATCAGGCTTTCCATACGTTCACGTGACCTCATCGGGCAAATTCATTTCGGGCGAACGCGTTGATCTTAATCGGAATGTCGAGTGCAGTCTAGCGTTGCTTTGTCGAGCGCATAGCGACCGTCAGCCTAGCGGCGGTTCGTTAGACTGGCATTAGTGTGATCTTGACAAAAAGGGTGGGCAGTTCTACGATTCAACTATCAGAAGAGTGCGATTTAGCTTTTTGCTCGCGCTCTACATTTATAGCAATAGATAGTGTATAAATCACACTAAGGAAACGGCTTGGAAAGTCTGATCAAGCAGCTCGTGAAGTTGGCATTAGAAGAAGATTTGGGCACGCGCGGTGACGTCACCAGTAAAGCGACGATCCCGGCAGCGGGGCGGATTCATGCGCAGATCACTACGAAGCAGCCCGGAACCATGGCGGGCTTGCAGATTGTCAAGGAAGTCTATCGCCAGATCGATCCGCTCGTCACGGTGAACGCCTACATCAATGATGGTGATCACGTCAAGGCAGGACAGGTCATCTGTGATGTAATCGGGGCGGGGCGCACCGTCTTGACGGGCGAACGGGTTGCGCTCAACTTTTTGCAGCGCTTAAGCGGGATCGCCTCTCTGACATCGCAGTTCGTCGAGGCGGTTGCCGGAACGGATGCGGTGATCCTCGATACGCGGAAGACGACTCCCGGCTGGCGTGTGCTTGAAAAATATGCTGTGCGCATGGGCGGCGGCGCTAATCACCGGATGGGCTTGTACGATATGGTGCTGATCAAGGACAACCACATCGACGCGGCAGGCGGAATCACGGCGGCGGTAACGGCGGTACGGATCGACCTTGAGACGCGCAGCCTGCCGATTGAGATTGAAGTCAGGACGATCGCCGAACTGCAAACCGCGCTTATCTGTCGCGTCAATCGAATTTTGCTCGACAACATGACGCTTGCCGACTTGAAGAGAGCGGTCAAGATCACGGCGGGGCACGTGCCGTTGGAAGCCAGCGGTAACATGACGCTTGAGCGCGTGCGCGCGGTCGCCGAAACGGGCGTGAACTACATTGGTGTTGGCGCACTGACGCATTCCGCGCCTGCGCTAGATTTGTCGATGCGGCTGATCCCGATTGGACGGAAAGGTTAAGCGATGGCAGCAGAAATGACTCTGACGCAAAGCACGAGCCGGGAAGAAACATTGATCGAGTAGGAAGCGGCGGCGGTCGAGCGTATCAAGCGCGCGCGGGCTGCGCTGGGCGATCAGGTTGTGATTCTGGGGCATCACTTTCAGCGTGACGAGGTGGTGCAGTTCGCGGACTTTCAGGGCGATAGCTATCAACTGTGCAAGGAAGGCGCGCAGGTCGATGCCAAGTACATCGTTTTCGCCGGCGTGCACTTCATGGCGGAAAGCGCGGCGGTTCTCGGACGGGCGGATCAAGTCGTGATTCTGCCGAACGTGCAAGCCGGATGCAGCATGGCTGATATGACGAACCTTGAGCAAGTGCTCACGGCGTGGGACGAACTCGAACAGGTCTTGATGGCTGACCCGCAGCAGCAGGTCGTGCCGATCACCTACATGAACAGCGTGGCTAACCTCAAAGCATTCGTCGGTGAACGGGGCGGGACGGTTTGCACGTCGTCGAACGCACGCGGCGTGCTCGAATATGCGTTTGCGCAGCGCGACTCTGAACATAGTTCAGACAAGGTGTTCTTCTTCCCAGATCAGCACCGTGGGCGCAACACAGGTAAGGCGATGGGTATCCCGCTTGACCAGATGGTGCTCTGGAATCCCTACAAGCCTGTTGGTGGATTGACCGATGAACAGATTTTGAATGCCAAGATCATCTTGTGGCAGGGGCATTGCAGCGTTCATCAGCAGTTTCGCCCCGAACATGCCGATTTGTGGCGCAAGCATCACCCCGATATTAACGTGATTGTGCATCCCGAATGCGCGATGGAAGTCGTTGATACGGCGGATTACGTTGCTCGACGGCGTACATCATCAAGGTAATTGCGGCTGCGTCCGCCGGGTCGGTATGGGCGGTCGGCACGGAAGTGCATCTGGTCAACCGGTTGAAGGAACGGTTTCCTGACAAATTTATCAATTTGCTGTCACCGTTCGCCTGCTTGTGCAGCACGATGTATCGGATTAGCTCGCTCGATTTGGCGAACGTGCTTGAAAACCTGGTCGAGGGTCGGGTGATCAACCAGATCATCGTGCCGGACGACATGTCGCGTAATGCGAAACTGGCGCTCGACCGGATGCTGGCAATTCCCAAATGAGCGATATTCGTACCAATACACTAATCATTGGCTGCGGTATCGCGGGGGCGACGGCGGCGCTGCGTCTCAGCGATGACCCGAACCAGCACATCGCGATTATCACGCGCGCCCTCAACGCGATGCAGAGCAACACAGGCTGGTCGCAGGGCGGGATCGTCACGCGCGGCTTGGACGACTCGTCTGACCTGTTGGTCAAGGA
>JBBSNT010000411.1:0-3419 GCA_038260485.1 Aggregatilineales bacterium
AGCAATTGGCGGTCGCCAATCGTATGCACCGTTCGCTGGCAACACTCCAAGTCTCGGTCGATGAAGTGATGCAGCAACAGAACACTCTGCACCACCCCAATCGCCTACGTCTGTTGGATAAATTTCGGTCAGTGGCTTAGGAATTCAAGCCCGCTAAAGCGGACTGGTTCGGGGACAAGACAGGAGAAGAAGGATGCCCTTTTGGAAATGCTATTACCACGTCATTTGGACGACGAAAAATAGAGCAGCGGTGATTACACCTGCGATAGAAACAATTCTATTTTCTGCGATACGATCAAAGTCTGATGAACTCAACAGCCCGATTCTGGCAATCAACGAAACGGCAGATCATGTGCACGTGGCGGTCACTATTCGTCTGTCGCTTTCTGTCAGCGATTGGGTTGGGCAGATTAAAGGGGCTTCGTCACACGCAGTCAACCGTGCTTTTGAGAATCTCGAACCAAAATTTCGTTGGCAGGATGATTATGGCGTACTGACGTTTGGTGCAAAGAATTCACCGTTCGTCCAGAGCTACATCGAAAACCAAAAAAATCACCATAAATCCAGCACTTTACAACCATATTTAGAGCAAATAGAGGAATAAGTCTACAAGCGCCACCGTAGGCTCAAAGCCTACGGCTATCCGAAAAAGCCCGCTCAAGCGGGCTGTACCAACCCATTTAGCGGGCAGCCTGCTTCAGCAGGCTTGAAATTCTAGCCCGCTGCTTTGAGCGTCGGGCGGTGTAGCGACATGATCAAAAAAGAGCGACGCCCGCACGGGCATCGCTCTTTTAGTTTGCCAAATGGATAGCGCGACTACATCATCACCGGGATGATCTGGATTTCAAGCGGACGCCGCGTCGTATTGAGCGAAATCAGTTCCGGAATCGGGAAGCCGTTGAAAGCCGCCGCGTATTCATTGGTGTACGCGCCGACGTCGTGAAAGACGAGACGGTCGCCGATGTGAATCTCCGGCATCTCGACGTTGCGAGCAACCACGTCACAGCTATCACAGCTTGGACCCGCCAGCGTATAGGTCTTGAGCGGACGCTCGTCGGCGTGGTCGTTGAGCAGGTTGACCACCGGCGGGAAACCTTCGTAGGTTTCCATCAAGCCGTTGAAGACACCCGCGTCGAGGTAGAGCCACGTTTGATCGCCACGCTGCGCCTTGCCGATCACGGTCGAGACCAGCACACCGCTCTCGCCGACCATGCCGCGCCCCGGTTCAAGGATCAGCATGAAATCGTCACGCTGCGGGATGTAATCCTTAAGCGCCTGCGCGACCACTTCACTAATCGCCTCAATCGTCGGGATCGAGGACGTGTGATAGTTCCCTGCCGGGAAGCCGCCACCGAGGTCGAGGAAATTGAAATGATGCCCGCGCGCTTCAGCTTCGCGCCAGACGTCACCACATGCCTTGATCGCGTTCGCCCAGTTGGCGACGTTCAAGCACTGCGATCCCACGTGGAAGGACAAGCCAATCGGCTGCAAACCACGCTCACGCGCCATGTCGAACAGGTCGAGCGCGAGTGCGCCATCGACGCCGAACTTGCCCGCCAGCGGCAATACGCTGCCGGTGTTGTCAACCGACAAGCGCACGTAGACGCGCGCGCCGGGCATGTGCTGAGCGACCTTCTCGACTTCATAAGTTGAATCAACAACAACGGCATAAACCCCCGCGTCTTGCATCCGAGCGAGGAAAACCGGATTTTTGATTGGGTTGCTGCAAATAATGGTGTCGCCCGTCGCGCCCGCATCGAGCGCGCGTTGCAGTTCCGCCAGCGATGCAATCTCCAGCCCACCACCCAGCTTGACCAGCGCCTCCAAAATTTGGGGAGTCGCGTTGGCTTTCATAGCATAGTCGATGTAAGCGCCGGGAAATGCAGCGGCAAAACGTTGAAACGTGTCGCGGATGATCTCGAAGTCGATGATCAGGCTGGGGGTTACCGTGTAGCTGTCGTGCAAAATCGTGTCCATATGGACATTATCCAACTGGACAAGCTCCAATCTCGCGGCAAGCGCGTAACTGACTATTATTCAAGGATTCGGAGTATACCCCAATACGATTCAGAATTGTATTAGAATTTTCCCCAAATTTTATTAAGAAAAGTTCGCGTCTCGACATTCAATGTGAATCAGTATTCAGAAGTAGGTTATCATCTTGATCAAGCTGACAACCCAACCTGAAGAATCGTTGGCGAAGATGCCCGTGTCGCTGATCAAAGGACGCGCTCGTGTCGCCAACTTGTCGATTAGTGACAAGAATTTCAAGCTTTTAACTTCTATTTTTAACTTTTAACTGTCCTTAACCATCCGTTAGATTCTGCGAAAGGTGTACAAATCCGTGACTCAATTTATGTTTAAGCAGTTGATCGACGGCGAATGGCGCGACGCTTCCGACGGCGGCGAATGGGAGTTGATCAATCCCGCGACGGAAGAAATCATCGCGCAGATTCCCTTCGGCGGCGCTGACGACGCGCACGCCGCACTCGATGCTGCCGCCAATGCCTTCCCCGGATGGTCAACCAAGACCGTCTACGAGCGCGCCGCCATCCTGACGCGCGCCTCGGCATGGATTCGCGACAACATTGACGATCTCGCCTGCATCACGTCGGAAGAATCGGGCAAGCCGCTGCGCGAAGCGACCGGCGAATGGAACACCGCCGCCGCCTCGTTCGAATGGTTCGCCGAAGAAGCCAAACACAACTATGGGCGCGTCGTTCCCGCGCGCCGGAGCGACCGCCAACTGATGGTAATTCAGCAGCCGCTCGGTGTCGTCGGCACCATCACAGCGTGGAACTTCCCCGTTTACAATCCGGTGCGCGCGTGGTCGGCGGCGCTGGCGGCGGGCTGCACCATCGTCGGGCGACCGTCCGAATACACGCCCCGCTCGGCGATGCTGCTGGCACAGGCGCTCCACGAAGCAGGCGTTCCGCGCGGCGTCGTCAACGTGATCAGCGGCGACCCGTCAGCGATGGGCGAAACCATGCTCCAAGACCCACGCTGCCGCAAGCTGCACTTCACAGGCAGCACGCGCGTAGGCAAGCTCCTGATGGACGGCGCATCGCAGACCGTCACCCGCCTCTCGCTCGAACTGGGCGGCAACGCACCCGTCCTGATCTTCCCCGACGTGGACGTCGAAACCGTCGCCAAGCAGGCGGTCAATGCCAAGTACCGTAACAACGGACAGGTCTGCATCGCTCCGCAGCGCTTTTACGTCCACAGCCAGATCGCCGAAGAATTCATCGACCGCGCCGCCCACTTCGCCAAAGATTTGCGGCTCGGCAGCGGCTTACTGGCTTCTACCGACGTGGGACCGCTGATCAATGCGCAGCAGCGCGAGCGCCTCGAAAAAATGGTCAAAGCCTCCGTCCAGCAGGGCGCGCAGGTCGTCGCCGGTGGCTCACGTCCCGAAACGC
>JBBSNT010000412.1:0-3419 GCA_038260485.1 Aggregatilineales bacterium
ATGTGATAGCCGGCAGCTTCAGCAGCCTGTGCCAGATAATAAGCAAACCGATCCAGAACCGAATTCACCTGTCCGAGTGGGACTTCGTGCCACGCGTAACCAATGAGCCAACTCCGATTTGACTTGAGGTTGCGCGCGGTCACATTTGGCGTATAACCGATTCGTTTCACCGCTTCAAGAACTTGCCTGCGGGTATTTTCGGTTATTCCAACATCTTTGTTATTGAGTACATAAGAAACTGTGGCAATCGAAACGCCCGCTTCCCGGGCAACATCTTTAATGGTTGGCATTTCTTAAACCTAGGTATAAGGTGAGATAACTTTTAGTAGAGCTTCCTGCATGTCCAAGCAATGTTAGGGACATTTCCAAGAAATTGACCCTATCTCCTTTATGAATCTGCTTGCGCCCAAGCAAATCTATATCTATATTACCACGCTCGACCATCAGCGGCGCGACGGCGATTGTGCCGCATTTGTAAGAAATGAAGAATGTGAGCAAAGCTATCCTGACCGGGTTGACGTGAAATCCTCCCTTAAGCATACCCAAAATCACCTTGCATGCCACTGCCCTGCGCATTGTGTGGTCGTAGTATGGAGATGGACATGGCCGGTAAGTGTAGTGGGCAGATAGATCAAACCCGAAAATGGGGCAGCGACATCGTTGTATTTTTTGTAGCTTCGACCGCGTTTGAGGGAAGCTGACATCGTGCCGGGGAAATGCAACCGTTCCTGGCAGATTTGGGTGACGCTTTTCTCTCCGTGCAGCACTTCCATCACCGTTTCAAACTTCAACTATGCGGTAAACTTACGGCGTTTTTGTGCCATTGTTTCTGGGCTCATTGACCCTATGATACTCTCTTACTGCGTCTTCCAGTTTTCCACCGCGCTACACTATAATGAGGATATGCTTACACCGATTCTCTCCACCAAGCTGTATATACCGCCGCCACGCCCCAACGCCATCCCACGCCCGCGCTTGATCGGACGGCTGAACGCGGGGCTGCACCGCAAGCTGACGCTCGTTTCCGCGCCTGCGGGTTTCGGCAAAACGACGCTCGTCAGCGCGTGGATCGGCGTGTGCGGGCGACAAGCGGCGTGGCTGTCGCTGGATGATGCGGATAACGACACCCTGCGTCTGCTCGTGCATGTGATTGCCGCGCTGCGTACCATCGACACTTCCATTGGAGAACGGGTGTTGAACATGCTGCAATCCATTCAGCCAACCGCCGACTCCACCCTGACCGTACTCATTAACGATATAGCGGCGACTCCGCACAAGTTTGTCCTCGTGCTAGATGACTACCACACGCTTAATTCGCGCTCAATCGACGCGGCGATTGCGTTTCTGATCGATCATATGCCGCCGAATATGCACCTCGTGATCGCCACACGCACAGACCCGCACTTACCGTTGGCACGTCTGCGCGCCCGTAATGAACTGACTGAACTACGTGCCGCCGATCTACGCTTCAACGCTGCCGAATCCGCCGAATTCCTCCAGGAGGCGGCAGGGCTGCAACTGGCGGCGGAGGCTGTGACCACGCTGGAAAAACGCACCGAAGGCTGGATCACCGGGCTGCAATTGGCGGCGCTCTCGATGCAGGGACAGCCGGACGCCCACCGTTTTATCGACGCCTTCGCAGGGGATCATCCGTTTGTGCTAGATTATCTCGTCGAAGAAGTGCTGCAAAATCAGCCCGCACATGTGCAAGCATTTATGCTGAGAACGAGCATTCTGGAACGACTGTGCGCTCCCCTGTGTGACGCTCTCATCAACGATCCGGCGATATCTGGACAAGAGGCGCTCGACTATCTCGAACGGGCTAACCTGTTCCTCATCCCGCTGGATGATCGGCGCGAATGGGTTCGCTATCACCACCTGTTCGCGGAAGCCTTGCACGCACGTTTGCTCAAGCAGCAGCCTGATCTCGTGCGGAGTCTGCATCTCTCCGCGTCGTTATGGTACACGCAACACAACGCGCCGGACGACGCGATCCAGCACGCGCTTGCGGGTCACGACTACACCCGCACCGCAGATCTGCTTGAACAGCAATGGTCGTACCTCAACCTAACCTATTTCCAGAGTCCGCGCTGGCTTGGGTGGGTCAAAGCGCTGCCCGATGAACTGGTACGGGGGCGCTTCGCCCTCAACGTAGGCTATGCGTGGGAATTGCTCAACATCGGGGATTTGGATGACGCCGAAACGCGCCTGCAAGACGCGGAACGCTGGTTGCAAACGCAGCCGGAGAGCGCGGTGATCCACGACAACCCTGAATTTCTCTCGCTGCGGGCGCAATTGTACTCAGCGCGTGCCTACCATGCTCAAGCACGCGGTGACTTCCCTGCAGCAGTTCATCACGCACGGCGTGTGCTGGAGATAGCCGCCGACACCGATTATGTCACGCGGGCTAGCGCGGCGTCGCTGTTGGGTCTGTCGTACTGGGCAAACGGCGATCTTGATGCTGCGTACCAGCTTATCGCGGAAGGCATGGCGAATTTTCACCGGGCAGGCAACCCCTCCTTTGCCATTAGCCCTACGTTCGCGCTGGCGGATATTCGCCGGACGCAAGGGCGGTTGCACGACGCTATTGGCGCGTATGAGCGGTCGCTGCAAATCGTACTGGATCACGGCGAACCCGTGCTGCAAGGGGCAGCCGATCTGTATCTCGGCATCAGCCTGCTTTACGACGAGATAGGCGATGGTGAGAACACACGCCTGTACAGGCAGCGCAGCGAAACGCTAGGCGAACAAGCCGCGTTCCCGGGCTGGAAGATTCGTCATGTGCTGTCACAGGCACAACTTCAAGCGGGCGAAGGTCATTTCGACGCCGTGTTAAGCCTGCTCGATACGGCAGAACGTTTGCATTACAGTTCGCCTCTCCCTGACATGCGCCCGATTCCAGCGCAAAAGGCGCGGCTGTGGATCAAGCAGGGCAAGCTGCATCACGCGCTGGCATGGGCGGACGAACGCGGCCTCACCATCGACGGCGAACTGAGTTATCTCAGCGAGTACGAGTACATCACGCTCGTGCGGCTGTTGATCGCGGTGGAGCAGCACGACGATGCGCTCCGCCTGAGTGATCGCTTGCTGGCGGCGGCGCATGACCGAATCGCCAGCATGATCGAACTGCTCAATTTGCAAGCACTGGTGCATCATACGCGGGGCGATACGGCGGCGGCGCTCGTCCCACTCGAACGCGCTCTGTCGCTCGCCGCGCACGGCGGCTTCTACCGCATCTTCCTTGACGAAGGCGCGACCATGCGCGATCTGCTGGCGACGGCACGCGGGATCATGCCCGAATACGTCGATCGACTGCTGGCGACTCCCTCCGTTCAGCCGTTGATCGACCCGTTAAGTCCGCGCGAACTCGACGTGCTGCGCCTGATCGCAGATGGACTCTCCAATCAGGCAATCGGGGA
>JBBSNT010000413.1:0-3410 GCA_038260485.1 Aggregatilineales bacterium
CCAGCGCCAACAACAAAAAAGCGACGCCCCCCTACGGGTCGCGTCGCCTCAATTTTGTCAGGTCAGTTTGTTATGCTTCTTCAGCGAGGATTTCGTCCACCAGTTCCTCGATCATGAAGTTCGGCTCGGTCAGCGCGCGGTGAACCGGACACTTCCCGGCGATCTCTAGCAACCGTTCCTTCTGTTCAACCGTTAATGGACCTTTGAAGGCGATGCGCTGGCTGAACTCGTGAACAAAGTCGCCAATGCCAGTATAAGCGGGGTAATCCGGTGCTTTGTAGCGATCCGTATTGAGATCGATTTCGACGCCTTCCAGCGGCCATCCTTTGCGCCGCGCATACATCCGCGCCGTGATCGCCGCGCACGCGCCCAACGCGCCAAGCATCAATTCTTTGGGCGTCGCACCGAGATTTGTGCCGCCGTCGCTCTCCGGTTCATCGGCGACCAGCGTAAATTCACGTACCTGAATGACTGCTTGCATTCCTTCATTCAAGCGTACTGTTGCTTTAGCCATGTTTTGTTCTACTCCAGAAAGACGCGCGACTAATTCACGCGCACGTCGAATCGCAGCGGACGCAGATTCAACGAATTGCGTCACGCGCTATAAGACTAGACGAGTTTTACGCTTGAGGTCTTACGTACACGCTGCGTATTAGGCGCGCGTCAAGCGACGTGCCGCCTGAAACTGCGGCTTGCCCTGAATTTCTTTCCAGCGTGCTTCGCCGCCATCGGTGTGCCATTCGACGACGAACATCCCATCCGCATCTTGATAAGCAAACGAGGGACGCATCATCAAAATCTGGCGTATGACACCGATGAATTCCTTGCTCTCGACGCCTGTTCGCAAGATGAAATAGCTGCCGGGTACGAATTCAAAGCTGACGGGCATTTCGTTCTGCCAGCGCCCTTCCAGCTTGATCGGCGGTGTCGCCTGCGTGCAAACCATGTAGAGGTTCGCTAGGCGGTTCTTCCAGAGCGTGTGGTTCACTCGCTCCTCGATGAAGTAGGGGCGCGCGTCTGGCGTCGTGTAGAACCATGTCCGCGAATCGGTTGCCATATTTGTCTCCAAGACAGCAGATCGTCCGTTTGTGATAGTTTACCCAAAAAGCCGAGAAGTCTCTAGTTGCGGTTATAATCGCCAGATGTTGAAGCGAATTGCCCCCACTCTTAGCCGGATCGCCCGCAGCGCCTTCAACGATCCGGTGCGCGGCTTCCAAATCTCGATCCTCACGTTGGTCGTGATTATCGCTATTGCGACCACCGTTTACATGCTGCTGGAGCGCATGTCCCTCACCGACGCGCTGTACATGACGCTGATCACGATCTCGACGGTCGGTTTCGGTGAGGTGACGCCGCTCTCCCCGACCGGACGCGCTTTCACGATGCTGCTGATCCTGCTCGGTGTCGGCGTCGTGACGACGACAGTCAGCAACGCTATTGGCATCGTGCTGGGACCCCGCCTGTGGCTGTCGATTCGCCAGAGAACGATGGAGCACTTACTCATGAGTATTGAAGATCATTACGTCGTCTGCGGTTATGGTCGCATGGGACGGCAGATCATCGAGGACTTGGTCGCGCGCGGCGAGCCGTTCGTGCTGGTCGAAGCCGATCCCGATCTGCAAGCCAACCTACTTGAGGAGAATATCCCGTTCGTGATCGGCGACGCGACGATGGACGAGACGCTGCTCGAAGCGGGTATCGAACGAGCGCGCGGCTTGGTCGCCGCCGTTGACAGCGACTCGGATAACGTGATGATCGTGCTGACGGCGCGCGAACTGAACCCGAAGCTGTTCATCGTCGCGCGCGTGACCAGCGGCGAGAACGAGAACAAGCTGCGCCGCGCCGGAGCGAACCGCGTCGTCAGCCCCTACCAGATCGGCGGACACCGAATCGCGCTGGCGCTGCTGCGTCCGGCAGTCAGCGACTTCCTCGACAAGATTTTCAGCTTCCACGAGGACATCGAGATGGAGATCGGACAGATTTATCTGCGCGCGGGATCGTCCTTAGCGGGGCAGACGGTCGCATCGTCTGATTTGCGCAAAGTCCACAGTGTGAACATCCTTGCGATCCAGAAGCCGAACCGCGAGGTCGTGGTCACGCCGAGTCCGGCGCAGACGCTCGAAGTCGGCTCGACGCTGATCATCATTGGTCCGCCAGAGATCATCTATGAGCTTGAGAAGGAGTATCAGCGGGGAGAGTGAGAAGGTTGCAGTTCCCTCACTTTCTGCTCAACTTGCTCAATGAGGTTGTCCTTAAGCGCCGTTACAAGCTGCGCTTGCGATTCATACTCGTATATAGGCAGAACCCAAGGATAGCGCTGAAAGTGATCCCGGAACATAGGGTAAGGTTTCTGTCCTTTGAGGATGATAGGTTGAACCGCTACCGAGGGTAAATTGGGAATGAAACTCATAAGTTCTTGAGGAATACTGTTCGGATCAGTCAAGTCAGCAATGACAAAGCGCGCCAAATGCGCCAGCGTGACCACAGTTTCCGTCAAATCGCGGTTACTAGGTTCGTCAAAATCGAAAAGAATAGGTAGGTAGCCCCTTTTTCGTAGTTCATCCCGGATTGCCTCCAGAATAACTTTGCGCTCCGGTTTGAAACGTCCAAGAATTAAACCAGCTCTCGCCGTGATTGTGTCAATGACGTCTCGAATCTTCGAATTCTTCAGGATAAGATAAATGAACTGAGCGACTTCAAGGTTATCCACCTCAATAGAAGGTTCATTGTAATTCGCCATTCGCAACCCGGATTGATTCGTCTCGGCATCGGTCGTAATTCCCCAAACCGAGACACCGTAAATATTGCAATTCTTGAGAATAGCGCCCTCAAGGTTAGTTTCTACCAGCGTTGCACGCATAAGATTCGCATTTGACAAATCTGCATCGCTCAAATTGGTACTGCGCAAATTCGCATCTTTCAGGTTGGCATCGTTCAAGCGCGCCCGACTAAGATTAGCACGCTTCAGGTTTGCATCGCTCAGGTCTGCGCCCCGCAGATCAGCGCCATCGAGATCAGCGAATTCGAGAATAGTGTTGGCGAGAGCAGCACCAGAAAAATCAACGCCCGAGAGTTTTGTGCGGTTACCTTTGTTGAGGCTTTGTTGCGAGTCGTAAAGTCCAAGAAAATTTACACGAAAGAACTTTGGTCTTTCTGTTGGGTTGTCCCGCCGCCATTGATTCCAGTAAGGCACACCTTTTTTAAGAATCTCAAAATGATCGTTGTTCACGATTGATGCTCCGTAATCTACGGGTTACTGTTGTTCATGTAATATAACCTGAGTTTCGGATAGGGGTGGGATACCTTACAAGAAGCGGTTAAGCTTCGTGTTACCCCTAACACGAAAGGTATCCCAATATGAGTTTACTCGCGCTGTTCTGTGATGTCGATGATTTTTGCCAGCAGTGGCA
>JBBSNT010000414.1:0-3409 GCA_038260485.1 Aggregatilineales bacterium
AAGTGCTGAAGCTTTTCGCGCGTTGTCTGAACCATCGCATCGGTGGCGGCGCTGGTCGCAAACGCGCCGCCGGAGTTAGCGTTCATCCGCGTATAGTAGCCCATCACAGCATCGATCACGCGCTGCGGAACCTGTGTCCCGGCGGGATTGTCGAAATAGACCGGATGAACACCGTTAGCAACCGTTCGCTGCAGCGCCGGAAACTGCGCCCGAACCGCCTCAACTTGGAACATAAGCTGCATCCCCATCGTCTGTTCGTTATAATGAGTGAAAAATAGGATACTAACGCGATCCCTCTGCCGAACCAAGTTCTGCATATAGGGCGGTCAGGCGCGAACATAGGCGTCATAACGAATCGACTTTTATTGGTTCTAGGGTCTACTCATGTACGACTATCAGAATCTCCTCTCCCAAAATCGGCTGCTCAGTGATGCCGTCAAACGCCGCGTCGATTACCTCGCGGCGATCAACACCGTCGCCACAAGTGTCAGCCAATCGCTCGACCTCAACAAAACGCTGCAAACGGCGCTGCAAGCCGTCCTCAAGATCACTGAAGCAGAAGCCGGCGGCATTAGTCTGATCGAGACACAGAGCGGCGACGTCGTGCTGCGTGCCCAAAAGGGCTGGATTCACGACTTCGTGGGTCAGAATCCGATGCGTATCCCGCATGGCGAGGGGATGTCAGGGCAGTTAATCCAGATGGACGACGTGATCGTCGAGAATGAACTCGATGGCTCACAAAATATTGCCATTCCCGAATTCTACGACGAGGCATTCCGCTCGATTGTGATGGCGCCGATGCACGCGCGCAGCAAGATTATCGGCATCCTCAGCATCATGAGTTTTCAGCCGAACCGCTTCGACGACGAGGTAATCGGCGTGCTGCGCGTGATCGCGGACACCGTCGGCATCGCGCTCGACAATGCCCGCCTTTACGAAAGCAGCCTCGAAAACCAACTACAGCTCAGCGCGATTCTCCATTCAACCGCCGACGGTATTATCGCCACTGACTGCACCGGACGCATCCGGCTGATCAACCAAGCCGCCGCCGCCGCGCTTGCCGTCGATGCTGACCAGTTGATCGGCACGATGCTTCGTAATGCCCCGATTCCAATGCGCATCCGCGAGTCGCTGCAGTTCATGCTGTCCTCGCGCGGTGAAAGCAGCCGATCCTTTACCATCTCGCTCGAAAATGGACAGGTCTTAACCGTCGTCGCCTCCGAGATCATGGTTGAAAGCCTCGTCGATCAGCGGATTGATACCGAGGGTTGGGTGATCGTCTTGCAGGATGTGACGCATCTGCACGAGGCGGAAATGGCACGGACGCGCTTCATACAGGCGGCAGCCCACGACATGCGTAACCCGCTCGGTACGGTCATCAATGCGCTCGACATGCTCGAACGCCGACTCCAACCCACTGATCCGACCATCAGTGAAATCATCGCCATCGCCGTCGGCAGCGTCGAACGCCTGCAAGGGCTGATCGACGACTTGTTCAACCTCGAAAATATCCAGAACGGCTACGGCTTCAACCTTGAGGACGTGGATATTGGCGAGTTGATCTATGAAATGAGCGCGGGGATACGTCCGTTCGTCGAGGAGCGCGGCATCAACTATCACGTTGATCTGCAAGCAGGAATCGAGCCGCTGCACATCGACCGCCGCTGGGTGAGCCGCGCCATCTCGAACTACCTCGACAACGCCATCAAGTACACGCCGCCCGACAGCACGATCACGCTGCGCGTATTTACCGAACAGGCACAGCTTCACGTCGAAGTCATCGACAACGGCGCGGGCATCGCTGCCTCAACGCAAAACCGCTTATTCGAGCGCTTCTACCGCGCCGGAAAGACCGATACTATTCCCGGCACAGGCTTAGGACTTGCCATTGTCAAATCGGTTGCCGAAGCACACGGCGGCAGCGTTTACGTCAAGAGCAGCCCCGGTCAAGGCAGCGTCTTCGGCATGACCCTGCCCTACGAACCGATAGCGACTGTTTGATCAGGCGCGCGTGATATTCGCGCGCACCTGCTGCGCGATTTGTCCGAACTGCTCGCTGTAGGTCACGTCCAATTGGCGCGGACGCGCCAATGGCACGCCGATGTCCGCGATAATCTGCCCCGGACGTCGGCTCATCACCAAGACGCGATCTGCCAACCAGACCGCCTCATTAATGTCGTGCGTGACCATCAGCACCGTTTGATGCCCTTGCTTCCACAGGTCGAGCAAATCGAGGCTGACCAGCTCGCGCGTCATCGCGTCGAGCGCGCCGAACGGCTCATCGAGCAGCAGCACGTCGGGGCGCTGGATCAGCACGCGCCCCAACGCCACCCGCTGCGCCATCCCGCCTGAAAGCTCACCGGGGTATGCCAGCGCGAACTCCGCTAAGCCGAGCCGGGGCAGCAGTTCATGCGCCGCCTCGTGACGCGCGGAATTTTCCACCCCGGCGATTTCCAACGGCAGCGCGATATTGTCGATCACCGTCCGCCAAGGCATCAAGTTCGCATCCTGAAACATCAATGCCACCCGCCGCGACGGTTCATCAATCGGTGCGCCGTTGAACAGCGCCTCACCCTCGGTCGGCGCGATCAAGCCCGCTAGCACGCGGATCAGCGTGCTTTTGCCGCAGCCACTTGGACCGACGAGGCAGACAAACTGCCCCGCCTCAATCGTAAAGGTCGCCGGACCGAGCACAGGTAAGGCGCTGCCATCCGGCGCAGTCTGGACGACCGTCAGTCCACGAACGCCGATCTGCGCGCTCATCGGGCAATTGGCAAAAAGTCGTTCGTGTACGAGCCAGTGAGATCAGGCTCAGCGTCGAGCGATCCCATTTGCACCAGTGTGTCCGCCGTCAACTGCCACGACTGCGGATCGGTATAGCCAAGTTGATCCGCGTCCCACATCTCAATTGAACTCAGCAGCACCTCGAATTGCAGCAGCGTCGTCCCATCAAAATCCTGCTTCAAGCGGTCGAGTAGTTCAGCGCGCGACTGGGCGATCTCGGCGCGGGTGGCATCAGGAGTCGCCGCCAGCCAGTCCACTTGATCGTTGACAGCCGTTTCCAGCGCCGCCTTGAAATCGTCGGGCAGCGGCAGCCCCTCGATGTAAGGCGCACTGAGCAGATAAGCTTGCGCCGGATTGTTGATCACGTCGCGCAGCCCATGATCGAAGGCGGCAACGAATGCGCGCACCAATTCGGGATTGCCGTTGAGGGTGTCCTCATTCGTGACGATGCCGTTCGATACCATGTCGGCAGCAACGGCAACCGGAAACATGATGATATTAGTGACACTGCCGCAGCCGCCGCTGTCGATCAAATTCTGAATTTGCAGCGGCTCGTTGTTGACGTAGACCACCGCCGCCTTGACCGCGCCAACGCAGACAACCTGCGGCGCGTTGAAGCCAATCG
>JBBSNT010000415.1:0-3339 GCA_038260485.1 Aggregatilineales bacterium
GCTTCGCCTGGATTGACAAGTTCCGAGCCTTACTCATTCGCTATGATCGCAAAGATGCCAACTTTCTCGGTGCTCATCATCTCGCTTTTGCGCTCATTAACCTACGTCATTTGTTCGCACAGAAAGTTTGAATCAGTTCTAGATATGATCGCAGCCGATCAGCGTATGGTAGGGTTAGATCATCAATTCTTTCTTCGACTGCGATTCGAGACGCACGCAGTATTCCACTGACCAATCCGGCTCATAGAGCGGATACCAATGTCCAGCGGACACATCTGCGCTGCGATGCAGAGGAATTGACGGCTAGTCGAGCCAGCGCGCCGGAGGGGTGCCGGTCGCACGCGCACGACCATCTTCGTAGCGCAGCAGCATGACGTAATCGGGGTAATCGGTATCGACGCGCGACTGCCACTCTGCGATGCTGAACAATTGAAGCTGTCCTCTGATGCGCGCGACCGTGACCATGAATGGCAGTCGTTCGTAAAGCGCGTGGACAAGCGCCTCACCCTGCCCCAGATCGGCACGACGGGCGAGCATCCCCAGCGCGCTTTGCAGTCGTTTGTGATGTGGCGCACCGCGCACAACCCAAATTTGACGGGGCGGGTTCTCAGCATTGAGCAGTGGCGCAATGGCTTCAGGCTCATCTGAGCGAACTTCGTCAAGCAGCAGACAGTCGAGACCACTCGCCAGCACCGCGTTAATCTGGTCAGCGAACGATACGCCGAGTGTCTCGCCAACCTGCCAGCGCACTGGAAACCGCACAGCATCCAGCGGTAAACGTAATTCATTGGTGCGCTCGACCGCGCCGACCTTGCCGCTGATCTCCTGCGCGAGCGCATTGAGAAGCGTCGTTTTGCCCGTTTCCGTCTCTCCGGCGATCACGAAACCGTAAGGCGATGCCAACAGCGCCCTCAGCAGTGTCAGCGCCTCGGCGGTCATGAAGCCCTGCGCGACGAGGTGGTCCAACGTCGGCGCGATGCGCGGGTGCAGCCGAATATCCACATTGAAGCCAAAGGCAATCGACGGCAGCACGACGCTCAGCGACACCGGGCGACCGCCAATCATCAGCCCCGTTTCTAGTGCTGGAAGATCGTCGCGGAGTTCCGCGCCTGCGTCGAGGATCAGCCGTTCGATCACCCGCTGCTGCTGATCTTCGTCTTCGAACAACGGCGGCAAGCTGACGAGTTCGCCATTACCATAGCGCACCGCCGCGTGATCAACACCGTTGAGGGCAATCGTGGTCACACGCTCATCGGCAAACAGCGGATCGAGCGATCCATAACCGAATAGCAAGCTGTAGATACCACGCATCAGG
This sequence comes from Aggregatilineales bacterium, assembly GCA_038260485.1. Taxonomy (GTDB): domain Bacteria; phylum Chloroflexota; class Anaerolineae; order Aggregatilineales; family Phototrophicaceae; genus Flexifilum. The sequence goes on from JBBSNT010000415.1 coordinate 1,316, forward strand.
TCGGCTTTGTCGTCGCTGCTGATCTGGATGGACTCGACAGCAATCACATAGTCAGTCGTTTCGAGGATCAGCTTATAACGTTTCTGTGCCGAATTCGCTTCACGCAAGCGGTCGGCGTCAACCTCGTCATTGAAAGCGTCCGCGATACGTTCGCGCAGCGCCGCCATCGAGAACATGCGCCTTCCCATTCGCCCCGGCACAAGTTTAGGTTCACGCCCTTTGTCCGCATCCGGATGCAAATCATCCATCATCGATTATTCCTCTATAACGTGCTCAAATCGACAGGCTGGAGATCAGCATTGGCGTTAGGCTGTCGCCCAACTTTCGCCATGTCATACCACTGCCCATCAACCTGCACCCGCACTAAGTCCATCGTGAAATCGGTGTTGCTGTCGTGATCATTCCGCAGCAGCGACGAACCGACGCCGTAAACGTCAACCGGGACGTTCTCGCGCTCATACTCAGCGATCCGCGCAGCATTGAAGCCGCCCGTCACGACGATCTTGACGCTCTGGCAGAAAGCGCGCGCCGCTTCAACCAGATGATCGGGCACGTCCCACGCTTGCCACGCTTCATCTAGCGCTTGACGTACCAACCGCACTAACTTCGGATTGACGCCAAAGGGATCGTCTTGCCCCAGCGAAACGTCGCGGACACTGGCGCTCGTGTCCAAGCGCACGCCGTTGAGTGTCCAGCGCCGCATTTCTTGGGGATCGTCCGCATCAAACACCGCGCGATACTGCTTCCAGAAGGCGGCAGCCGTCGCTAGCGAGTCGCCAACCATATCGTCATTGAAATCGACCAACGCGATTCGAGGCACACTCACGGGCAGATAACGCGCGAACGCGATCATCGCCGCCGCCGTGTCGCCCAAAAACGAGGCGATCAGCGCGTGCGGAACTGTCCCGCCGCCCCTTCCGCCCCACCATGCGCCCTGTGCATCAGTACTCACAGACGGCGTGAGCGGGTGATCTCCATACTCGCAGTTATAGCGCTGCACCGCCAGCCAATATGCATAGCCATCAACGGATTGGACTTCTGGCAGATCAAAGCGTGCCGGAAAGAACAAGACCGGCTTGCCGTTACAAACGCGCAGTACCTCATAGACATTGGTGGCAACCCGGCTCGCGCGGCTTAGAACGCCGAGGATCGGCGTTTCGAGGACGGCAAAATCTTGATAGCGTCCGCGAATTTTCAGCACTGGACGCACGTCGTCAGGATGCCCGTGATAGAGTGCGACCGCCCCATCTTCGAGCGCCTCAACATCGAGCGTCTGCCACGTTTCGACGAACTGATCGCCTTCAAAGTAACCCGCTGCGTGACGGATCATCGCCAGCGCCGCATCAACTCCCCCGACGACCGCATACGGCGCGCGGCGCATAAAAACTTGCGCCTCGACGCGCATTTCGCTCAAATCGAGCTGGCGAACATCAATCGGCAGATCACGCCGCGACGCCCCCGAAAAAGATGCACCCGCCGTGCGAACGCCGTTCATCACGCCGACGATATTCTCGAAATATTTATCGCTGTAGTAGCCCTGTTGCAGCCGTCCAATATCAAGTTTCAACGTGTCATTCGTCAACCGTTGATGATCAAACAGCGTCATACAGCGAATCCGATCCAGCCTATAAGCCGCACCCAAGAATGTGGTATACTGCCGCCCGTCTTAATCATCAGCCAGCAGCGAGAAATTTCGAATGGACATCATTGTAACGGGTTCAATCGCCTATGACTACCTGATGCGCTTTCCGGGGCGGTTCACCGACCACCTCATGCGCGCGAAACTCGATCAGGTCAGCCTGAGTTTCTTGGTAGACGACATGTCCAAGCATTGGGGCGGCAACGCGGCGAATATCGCCTACACGTTGGCGCTGTTCGGTCTACACCCTAAAGTGATGGCGACGGTCGGGCGTGACTTCGGTGACTACCGACTCTGGCTCGAACGGGTCGGAGTCGATTGCAGTACCGTCCGCCAGATCGACGATGTGTTCACCGCGTCGTTTTTTGCGAATACCGACCTCGAC
>JBBSNT010000416.1:0-3321 GCA_038260485.1 Aggregatilineales bacterium
CAACGGTCGGATATGCAGATCGAATTGTTCTTCGGTTACACTGGTCGGGATAGTGCTCATGAGAAATCACCTTTGGTCAGGTTTTTCTCTCATGATGCACTATCCATCCTGCTCAATCAAATAGTTTGAATCAGTTCATAGTAAATAACCACTCTTCACGATAGAACCTTCTCATTGCACCACTACCAGAGGTAGTGATTTTTGCAGAGATAATAAGCCGGCTTTCTTCATAGCGCCGCGCTGGACTAGCTCTCTTCACCATCTTTTCGCTGGCGCAGGTTGCGCGCCGACGAGGATAAGCGCTGGAAGTAATCCGACTCGGTGATCTCGTTGACCTGCGAATCGACGCGGCTGCGGTCAATCTCGATTTGCAGTATATGGATTTCGTCAAGCGCCTTCGTCAGATTTTTCTTGACTTCGCCGTAGCGCTGAGCGTTCTCGATGGCGATAGCGGCTTGCGTGCCGAAGGCGGTCAGCAGCGGAATTTGTTCCGAACGAAACACGTCCTGCGTGATCCGGTTATCCGCGTACAGCGCGCCGATCACCCGCCCTTGCAGCGTCAGCGGAATGCACAAGATCGAGCGAAGCTGATTGTTGACGACGCTCTTGACGTTCTGAAAGCGGTCGTCCGACTGCGCGTTCGTCGTCAGGATCGCCTTATTCTCCTTGAACGCTTGATTAACAACGCTCTTGCTGAACACTGCCTCGGTATCAGCGATCTTTTCCTTATCCCAGTTGCGCGCGACAGCAAGGTCGAGTTCCGCAGTTTCCTTATCGCTCAGCATCAGGTAAGCACGCTCTGCCCCCGTCAGCTTGATCACCGTGTCCATCACTTCTTCGAGCACGAGGTCGAGTTCAAGGGACGACGTGATCAACGTAAACGTCCGCATCAACGCCTCAAGCTGCTCAAGTTGACGCCCCATACCTTCTGCTTGATGTTCGGCGGCATCGAGCCGCTGGTACATTTTTTGCGCGATACCGACCAGATCGACTTGAATCTGAAATCCGTTTTGGGTGAGCACTTGCAGTAAGCGATCAAAAATCGCTTCAAGCTGCCGGGCATCCGCTGCGGTTTGTTGAAGCGCTTCGACCAATTGAGTCGTTACAGCATTATTCTCAGACATTGAACGTCCCATTTAGCTAAAGGGAAGCCAGCATTAACGTTAGTGAACTGCGACTCTATCATAACGCATTCGTTCGAATTTCACACCGCTAGCCAGCCGGCGGCGTGATTAATCCGATCCGGTTCTCGATTTCGAAGCTCGTGCCCGCTGGTTCGCCATCAACAGTTATCGGCAGGCGGTCGCCCGTCACCGTGTCGTAAATGCCGATCACGAGCCGATACCCTTCGCCGAGTTGATCAACATCATCCGGCAGTTGAAGCAAGCGCGCATCGCGGATGTACTCGCCCGGTTCCCACACCAGCGTCGAATAGTAGCCGTGTTCCCCCTGCGCGACCGGCCCATCCCACTCAGCGATCAAATTGTCGTCGCGGTCAAGCAGGTGAACGAAAACTGAGTAGTCTCCCGGCATAGGCGCGATCACCTGCCAGAATAAGTGCGCGATCACCTTGCGACCTTGCCACAAATCCAAGCCGCCCAGGTCGTAGCCGAGATAGCGCGCGAACCCGCCAACCACCACGTCTTGATCTTCCGCGCCGTTAGGAGTCGGCGCGACCCACCGGTCATCCAAATGGAGTTCGTAAACGTCGTACCGGAAAATCCCGTCGTCCATCCCCCACGCGCGCCGCACAATATCCTCACGGTCGAGCGCCCCTAACACCTGATTTTGGTCAGGGGGAACGTCCGTATAGTCGTCGCCCGCTTCCAGCGTCGCATAGATGAAATAATCGACGCCATCCAACTGTGCCAAACGAGTCGGCACATCGTTCACGCGAATGTCGTCCAGCGGAAAGAAGAACGGCAAGGGGTCGATGCTCGGCGCATCGACGACCAATCGCTCGCCGGGATGCGTCTCGTGCCAGATGTTCAACCCATCGACCACGTTCATCAGCGCCTCGTTGCCAGAGCGATAACGAGCGGTGTCGTCAGGATATTTGTCCGTCCACAGATAATCGGTGCCGCCGTTCAGGTCAGCGACAGCCGCGACGATTCCGGGATACGCGATCACGGTAATCACCGCGAAATAGCCGATCTTCAAAGCGGCGTGGAGCGCAGATCGCCCGACGCCTCGTCCAATCCGTTCAAGGATAGAGACCCGCGCGATCACGACTGCCGTCGGAAGAATCATCAGCGGAACGATCGCGAACGCCAGCCGATAGTGATAGCTATAGGCGTAGAACCACGTCAGGAAGTAGGGCAGCGCCAGCGCCAACCCCCAACCCACTTTCGCTGCCGTCGTCCGCAGGTCGTCGTCCCACAGGTCGCGGGCAGCACGCCGTGTATTGATCGCCACCAGAATCACGCCCACGCCCAGCAGAATGAACTCGATCCACGTCAGACGGCGCGGCGACAGGATCGATGGCACGAGTGCCACCAGCACCAGCGCTAGCCCTGCCCCGCCCACCCGCCACTGATAGCGCGGATAGCGAATCACCATCCACAGCGCCCATCCCATCAGCGCCACCAACAGCCAGCCAAATTCTCGCCCGCCCCGCTGCGCCAGCGTCTGCCAATACGGCATCGGAAACACCAGCGGCGGGTGACCGAGCAGCAGATTGCGCACATACCAGACGCCGCCCAAGGGCAGCGCCGCGATGCCCGTAATCAGCGCGACCTCAAGGCGCGGTCGCCAGCGCGCGAAGTCGAAGCGCACGCGGTAGAGATCGATCACCAGCAGCAGCCCCACACCGAGGATGAACGCGCCCATCGTCGGCTTGATCCACAAACCAACCCCCAGCAGCAGTCCAGCGATCAAAGCGTAAGGGTGACGGCGCTCCCGCCCGACCCACGCCAGCAGGAAGAACGCCGCCGTCAGCGTGAAGACGAACGCTAACGGAATCTCTAAATCGCCCATCCGCGCCCATTCCCCGACGTGCGGATACAGCGCCCAAATCGCCGCTGCGATCACGCCCGTCCGCCGGTTGATCAGCCGCGATCCAAGCACGTAAGTCGCCAAAATGCTGCCGACGTGCAAAAACGGCAGCACCGCCCGCGCCGTGTGGTCGTTGATGCCGCCCAACTGAGCATAGGCGAATTGCAGCGGCAAAAACTGCGGATAGTAGCCAATCGTCTGCGGAATAGTGCCCATCAGCGCGTAAAGCCGCCCCTCATAGCCATAGACCCACAGCGCGTCGTAAGCCGTGAAGGGCCAATACGCGGTAACGATCCAGCGCACGACCAGCGCCGCGATCACCAGCAC
>JBBSNT010000417.1:0-3317 GCA_038260485.1 Aggregatilineales bacterium
AACAAGCCATAAAATCAGCGACTCGCCGTTCATCAGCGAGTCGCTTTTGATTCCCGCGCTGCGCCGTTAACCTTAACGATCACGGGCGGGATCGTCGTACTTTAGCAAATTGCTCAGTGCTAAAATAACATCAGTTAGGGTGAAGTTGCTTTCCATATCTCACGCACGAGGAACAAACGCCGCTATGAGCAGTCAAGTGCCACCGAGCGTCACCAGTGATCAGCCTATCCGCCCGCGCTCGTCGCTGCGTTTGCTGCTGACGTTACCCGCGCTAATCGGATTGCTGCTGTTTGCGCTCTGGGTGCTCGGCGTGGTTTGGGGCAGCGGCTACGCGATCATCAATGCCCGCAGCGCGCTTGCATCCGGTTACGCCAGTGCCGATACGCTCTATCTTTCTGCCTACGCCGCCATGCTGCAGACCTATGGTGTGCCCAGCACTGGGCTAGACGGGCTTCCCTTTGTGCCTTACCACTTCGGCGCGAACTGGGTCGCGGGGCAGCTTGCACAGCTCTTGAATCTCTCGACCTTCACCGTCTACAACCACATTTTCCCGATCGTCTTACCCGTCCTCTACATCGCGGCGTTCCTCTGGTTTGTAGCCGGACTGCACCCGCAAAAGGGCTGGCAGCGTTCCATCTTGTTTTGGGGCGTCTTGCTTGCCGGAACGGTGCGCATGTTGCCGCCGACCATCAGCGAGACCTTCGGCATGACGGCGTTCTCCTTCCTCAGCGAGAGTAATTTGCTCTCGTTCGCCTTCCTGTTCGCGATGGCAGGGTTGCTCCTGCGCGGCATCTATCGACGGCGCTGGTTTTTGTGGGCGGGACTGCCGCTGGCGTGCCTTGCGATCGGGCTGACCAAACAGTCCACGCTTTATCTGTTCGTCGCCGTGCTGGCGGTCTTGTTCCTCTACTATCGCTTTTACCGTCGTCCGGCTTACTGGCTCGCCGCCTTCCTCGTGGCGCTCGTCTGCATCCCCTGTTATCTCGTCAGCAACGGTTACTACACAGCGGCGTCCGTCGCGCCCTTCGATTACCTCGCTACAGTCGTTCACGGATCGCCCTTGATCTGGTTGCTGATTAATTTCGGCTGGTCGTGGCTCTACATGGGGCTTCGCCTGCGCGAACGCAAACCGCCTTATCCCGATTTGATCGTCCTGTCCGTGCTCTGTATCGCAGGGATCATTCCCACGCTTTTGCTGCGCATTCCAGACGGCAGTGGAGCATACTTCATCGACTTGCAGCGTTTCGTCGCGCTGGCGTTCCTCTTGGCGTGGCTGCCGTCGCGTCCACGTTTTCGCCTCTGGCAGCGAGTCCTGCTTGCCTCTATCTCTGTCCTTGTTCTCGGCAATGTCCTTATCTCTGCCCTTTATTTGTCGAATTGGCTGCAAGCCGTTCAGCCCGCCGAAAGCGCCGTCCTCGACCAGCTTGAGGCGCTCGCGGCAGCCGACGATAAAGCGGACACGGCGCTCTACATCCCGCGCGATCATCCGTACTGGGCGCTTATGTCTCAAGACGATCAGCCGCAGACCTGCCCGCCGATTGGCTTCGTCGCCCCCGCGCTGACCGGCATGGCGCTCATTGACGGTGTGCCCAATGGTCATTGCAGCGAGATTCAGGGTTACGGCTACAGCGCTTACACCGAAGCGCTCGTCCCGTTATGTGATCGCGCCCATGAGTATGGTTTGTCGCGCGTGCTCGTTCTGGACAGCCTCACGACCACCAGCTTGATCGACTGCGACGCCTCGCCTGATGGTGCGCCCTCAGCGGCTCTCGTTGGAGAATCAAATACGCCGTCCTCATGAGGACGGCGTATCGAATCGTACAGCAGTAACTAGGTTACGATGCGCTCGTTGTTCTGGGTTTACGGCGTGCACGCGGCTTCTTCACGACGGGTTGATCCCCTTCGGCGGGAGCAGCGGCGGCTTTTGGAGCGGTGGTACGTTTCTTCAGCGGACGACCGGCGAGAATATCCGCGAGATCGGCGTCCGCTTTAGCATCGCTAGCAGCGACTTTTGCGGCGATTCCAGCAAGAAATTCTTGAGCAGTGTTGGGCATGTTCATCCTTTGAAAGAGCGGTAGCTCCTTATCACTGCCTTCCATTATACCTCAGTTTTACCGTCTCATATCCATAGTATGTAAATTCACACATATATCGGTGGACAACCGTCGAATTCTATCGCCCTTGCAACGCCGGCATGATCAACTTGGCGATTCGTTCGAGCGCGGCGATGTCCTCGCCCTCTGTCGGCACGAGTACGATGCTGTCCGCGCCCGCCTCAGCCAGCGCCTCAATCGCCGTGATACAATCGTCCGGCGTCCCCGCGACCGCCAGCGCATCGATCCAGTCGTCGGGGAATTCAGCCGCGAAGCGCGCCGCGCCGACCTCTGCTAGCAGGGCGTCAACCTCTTGTTGGATGCCCATTCCGCTCAGTTGAGCTTGCAGCGTTCCCGCCGTCAATCCGCCCGCGAGTCGCGCTCGCAGCGATTGCCGTGCCGCTTGACGATCTTCATCGACCGCGCACCACACGTAAACCGTCACGCGATGCTTGTCCGTCTGTCCGGCGCTCTCTTGCCCGCGGGCGATCTGTTCGCGTGCCCAGCGCACATAAGCCGGAGACGAATATTCTGACAGCAGCGTCCCATCGGCGGATCGTCCCGCCAGTGCCAGCGACTCCGGTCCGCGCACGCCGAGGCAGATCGGCGGCACGATTTCCGGCGGGAATACCAGTTTCACGTCGTCAAGCTGGACGTGCTGCCCATAAGTCGTGACCGTCTCGCCGCGCAAGAGCTGCCGCACCGCCAGTGTCGTTTCTTCCAGCGCCCGAAGCTGAGATTTCGGGAACGCCCCGATCTGCCGCATCCACTCCGCCACGCCGTGACCGAGTCCCGGCAAAAACCGCCCCGGATGCAGCCGCGCGATAGTGGCGATTTCCATCGCCGTGAATGCCGCGTTACGCGCGACAGCGAGCATGATCCCCAGCCCGACGTGGATCGTGTTGGTGAACGCCAGCGCGCTCGCCGCCGCGCTGATACCGCCGCCGAAGAAGCAGTCCTCGACCACCCACACTTCGTCGAACCCCGCGCTTTCCGCCCGCCGCACGAACGGCTTGAGCGTCTCCGGCGCGTACTGGCAGCGGTACATCACCCCCAGCGCATAATCACTCCGTTTTACAGTCATAGAACTGATTCAAACTTTCTGTGCGAACAAATGACGTAGGTTAATGAGCGCAAAAGCGAGATGATGAGCACCGAGAAAGTTGGCATCTTTGCGATCATAGCGAATGAGTAAGGCTCGGAACTTGTCAATCCAGGCGAAGC
>JBBSNT010000418.1:0-3297 GCA_038260485.1 Aggregatilineales bacterium
CGAACGTAATGAGTGCATCACCCGTCTGGCAGACGCCGATGGCGACGTGATCGTGCTGCAGGTTGAACGCCCGATCACCCTTACGGACGAAAGCGCGACTGTGCAGGACGTGATCCCCAGCGAGACTGGTGAAGCGCAGACGATCATGATCACGATTGGCAGCGCGACTGATCTGCCGGGGCGCTACGCTGCTGTGATCGGCGGGTTCAGCATCGAGCCGACCAGCGACCGCGACGATTACGGTGTTCGGCTGGCACCGCGCCCAGCACAAAGCGATTCATCGCTGCTGGTTTACGCACTGGGCGTGAATAACCGACTTGATCCGGGAATTGTCAGCGACTTAGGGCAATGTGACGATGCTGGACGACGCGGTTGTGAAGATGTGCCCTCGTTCGATGGAGCGGGCGTGATCTTCAACGGCGCTATCCGCGTGATTGGCGACCGTTTCGATGCCGGAATGCGGATTACGGACGCGGCGCAGCATTATCTGCAAGTGTTGAGCTTCAGCAGCACGACGCACGGCGATTACGCGCTGATCCTGCTTGGCGCGAGCGCGCCGCGTGATTCACCGTAGATGTGCGGCGCTTAGGGCGTGAACAGCGTCATGCCTTCGAGCGCAATTGGTAGGGCGAGATGCTCGTGCCACCCCGCTTTTTGATCGGCTAAATGCCCGAAGCAGCAGACCCGTAATTTGCTGACGAGCGCGTCCTGCGCCAGCGTTAGCGCGGGGCTGTCATCGAAGGCGATCCAAGTCGTGACCGATTCCTCAATATTGTCGGCAATTGCCGCGTAAAAATCAGGCACAGGGTAGGGGATGGCTCGCCTTGCCGCGCGGTTCGGATAGGGCGTTATGCCGGGCTTGAGCGGCTGACCGCCGATGCTCAAGACGACAATCGGCGCGGGCAGCCCGTCGATCTCGGTGATGTGCATCGAATCAACGTAGCCGCCGATAGCGACCGCCCCGTCCCACTCTAGTGAATCGACCTGCCAGCGCACCTGTTGCAATGCTGACCCTTGCGCGCCTCCCCAACGCACTGTGAGCACTTCCGCAGGTGCATCAAGTGTGAACAGACCCGCCGCGCCTTCAACGGCGACCGCGCGGCTGTCGCTTTCGAGCCAGAGCAGATCACGCGCGTAAGCTGGAACATTCCAGCCAAGTTGTCCAGATAATTGGTCATTCATAAAAACCCCTTCAACCACCGTTAATACGCCAGCATGAGCGAATATGTTAAACTAAAAGCGTTGAGATGGCTCTGTAATGATGTGGTGAGGAGTGCAATTTGCTGCGACGACCCCAGATTTCGTGGGCACGCTTGATTTCGAACGTGCTCAGCCCGCCGGTGATTTGGGGCGTTCTCGCCTTTCCGATTGCGTTCCGTGAAGCTGAATCACGCGAGCAAGCGCTGCTATGGGCATTCACCTACACGGTGATGGTCTGTATCATTCCCGCGATTTATATTGGTTTGATGGTGTGGCGCGGGCAGATTAGCGACCTGCATATGAAAGAGCGCAAAGAACGTATTCGCCCCTTCATCGTGTCGCTGATCGGTACGGCGGTTGCATGGGGGATGCTGCACTTGATGGGCGCGCCGCCGCTGCTGCCGATCTTCGCGTTGGTCAGCCTCGTGCTGCTGCTGACGATGCTGCTGGTCACGCTCGTCTGGCAGATCAGTATGCACTCGATGAGCATCGCTTGTGCGGTCGTAGCGACCGGTGCGCTTTATGGTTTGGGTCCAGCTCTGCTGATCAGCCCCCTGATTCCGGTGGTCGGTGTGGCGCGTATTAAACTACACCGTCACAGCGTAGCGGAAGTGATCGCGGGCGGCTTAGTTGGCGGCTGTTTGACGCTGATTATGCTGATTGTGCTGTATCGCTAAGCTAGACGGCGCGGCTGACGCCGCGCTCCCTTCCACGCTTTAGCTTTTCCGCAGCTTTTGCTGAATAAAAACCAAAAATGGATAGGCGAGATGGGCGGTTTGTGCGGCTTCGAGATGCTTGGCGCTTAACGAGTGCTCGTTGGCGATCTCGAAGTCGTGGTGCAGGCGCTCGATTTCGCGGCTTTGCTGCGGTGATGGCTCGTTGTGAAAGAGCGTAATCACGGTCGTGTACTCGCCAGCGGCGATCAAGAGCCAGTGGCGCGAATCGATCTTTTCAATGCGGCGGTCAATCAGTTGATCCGTATCCATCAACATCGAGAAGTCATTCAAAACCGGGGCAATACGCGCGGACGACACGTCGAATTCGCCGAGGGTATCGACGTACCTGCCGCTGCGGTTGTGATAAATCATCAAGCCGATGGCTTTTGCCTCGTGTGCTTGCTTGATGGCAAGGGTTTCGCCCTGCGCGCTTGCAACCAGTGAGGCGTCGTCCATCACCAACGCGATTTCTGCTAATTTGAGCCGTGCGTTATGATGCGCGTAGACGGCGTGGAACTGTTCACGGTTAATTTTGCCTGCCGCAAATTCTGCTAACAAGCTGTCGATTTTGCTCTGGGTTTGGGCACGAAAATTCTCAATGCGGTTTTGATTCTGCAGCGCCATCTCGTTTGCTCCGAAGTTTTCCCCAGTGATCATAGCATAGCGTTAATAGTGCGAGAATTGACATTGTGACGACTTGAAGTAAACGTTGTTTATTTATGAATACAGTAAACTATCTTACGTCTTTGGTAAGTATGTCCGTGTTATGCTTTAGGAAGACACAGAGAGAGAATTACCAACATGGGCACAGGCACAATTACAGCAGAAGCAGAAACGATCCTTGTCGATCTCAACAATAGTTTGTATTTGACAATGACACCTGAAATCCTCAGTCGGCTTCATCAAGGTGTTTCTGACCTAGATGCGGTGCTCGATTGGCTGATCGATTACGGCTACATCTCTTTGAGCAGCCAGGGGTACGAACTGACCTTTGCGGGTACAAATTTGGCGCGCGAACTGCAAGCCAAGCAGCAAGGCTGCCTGTATGACGAGTCAGTGCGTAAACTGCCACTAGTGCAGACTGCCCGCAGCACCCAGTACAGCGAAAATGACGAACTGCTCTATACCCACCCGCTGCGTAGCAGCACGCGCCATTTTAGAGACAAACAAACGACTGAACTTGTGAGTGGTTATCTACTCGTGTTCGCAAGCTTCGCAGATACGCCTCCGCTTCCCGTGCTCGACGGTGACGTGGTGGGGCGGCTGAAAGCATCGGATATTTGCCTGAGTGACGATGAAATTGTCAGCGGGCGACATTGCCAGTTTCATACCCAACAGACTAGCGAAGGAGTCAGCCTGTTCATTGAAGACTTAGGCAGCC
>JBBSNT010000419.1:0-3291 GCA_038260485.1 Aggregatilineales bacterium
CCCGCGAAACGATGATGCTCGTTCGTTCACTCTTGGTTTAGCCTCACCAATATTTCGAGATTTGAGAAGAGAATCTACCAATTTTGGTAGATTCTTTAAATCCCCCCGTTTTGGTAAGCAGTTTGTTGCACTGCCTAAATTACTCTACTGACATCAACCTAAATGAAGTTCCTATGTCAATGGAGGCAACAAAATGTCTACGAAATTTTACAGTGCTGCTGCTTGGATTAACGCTGACCCCCGTCGCGCCAAGACCCTTTCCGTGCTTGCATTGCTGACACTGTTTGCTGCCTCGCATCTCATTCCGGGCGCGCACGCTATAGCAGGTCCTGCTGGTGGTGGTACCGACATTGGCGGCATCTAAGCTCATGGGAACGAACCGAAAGAGAAGCGAGCGACAGAAAGACGTTCGATTTGAGGAGAGGCATCGATGGCATTAAGTAAACAGGCATACTCATATGACCGCAGTGCATCGTCGGTTCTATATAAGCTGACTCGGCGCGAGGTCTGGCACGGTTATCTGCTTAGCAACGAAGAACGTACTCACATCGACAACATGATGGGACGCGCGCTCTTGGATCAAGCATTTTGTGACCAACTGATCCATCAGCGTGACTCGGTTTTGCTGGCGGAATACGGGTTTTCGACCGAAACCCAGCGCTGGCTGTGCTCAATCGAGGCGGCGTCACTCTCGGAATTTGCTCAAGCAATCGCTCAGTAGACCGGCAAAAGCCGGTCTTCAACTATTCGTTTACTTAGATTTACTTGAACAATTATTGGCTCATGCAGATTAACGTGAATGACAGGTGGGGGGACCGCCGGATCATCGAAGTTGTTTTGGTAGGGGGTAGCTGATGGCTGTTGTAGCCGTAGACGACGATATTTCAATGCTCACACTGGTAGAAGTTCTCCTTGCACGCAAAGGCTATTCCGTTGTCACGGCATTGGGCGCGGAAGCGTTATTGGAAACGTTGCATCGTCTGGTAGCGGACATTTTCATTTTGGACATCATGATGCCCAACATCAACGGTGTGGAGCTTTGCAAGATGCTGCGCAGCAATGCGCGCACCGCATTGACGCCGATTATCATCTTTTCCTCGTATGGTAATAACGACATCGTCAAACTGTGTTTGGATGCTGGCGCGAATGCTTACCTTGCTAAATCAAATTTGACCCGGCTTTCGGCGCTGGTCGGTGAACTGCTCAGCGCTCAGCCTGAAAGCGCTTGTTTGGTGCAGGGCAAGGTATAGCTTCCGGGTCTGTGTGCCTGCCTCAGCGCGCAAACTGAGGGCTTTACCCCAATAAATTAGTTTTTGAACGAAACTGTATGCTCTAAAGCGGGCGATCTTCTAGCAGAAGATCGCCCGCTTTTTGTTTAACCGGTGCTTGAAGGGGTATCTGTGGCGGCTGGCATTGGGCGCTGGTATTGGCTGAAGAACTGCCAGATTTCGACAGAGGCGTCAATATCCCGATTCACGTAGCCATACTGGAGCGGATCGTCCTGTTCCTGTCCTGCCCAGTTGTGCCCACCGCCCGTAATCCCATACAGGACGACAGCGGTGTCTGCCGGACAGGTGAATGTCAATACGCGCACCTCTGTCTCTGGCGATTCGCCTAGTGGGGTGATTTCCTTCGTATCAACTTCCGGCTGACAGCCGTTGAACTCTGCCCAATAGCCCACCGTCTGCGCGACGGGATAGGTGATATAGATTGTTTGGTCGCCGCGCGTGACCGCCGTTCCATCCCAAGGGATGTTGCTATCTGCCGTGCCGTTCATGAGCAGGATAGGCACGGGAACAGCGCCCGTTTCGGGGCAAACTTCGGGCATTCCGCCGAAACCCGCCGCCGCGACTGAGGCGAACGCTGCGAACGGCAGCGGATGCTCACAGGCGACGCGCTGAGTCATGAAGCCGCCGTTGGAGAAGCCGACGAGGTAGACCCGCGACCGATCAATTGGGTTGGTTTCGGCGATGTGATCGACTAGCGCGACGAGGAAGGCGGTGTCATCCTGCTCCATATCGTAACCGCGTATAGTGCGCACGAAATTCCATTCCCCGTCGAGTCCGTCGGGGTAAGCGACCATGAAGCCTGCTTCATCGGAGAGGTCGCTGAAGTGAGTCAGCCGCGCCATGCTCGCGCCGTCGCCAGTGCGCCCGTGCAGCGCGATTACCAGTGGAACGGGATCAGTCAGGTCATCAGGGACGTGCAGCACATAAGTGCGATCCAGCCCATCGACCCTCCACGTCAGCGACATGTTGGCGTCATCTTGAGCATAGACAGGAGTCACGAGCAGAAATAGGGCAAGCAAAATGCTAAATTTACGCAGCATGAGGCTGTTAACTTTCGTCACGGATCAATTTACAAGCCAATAGGGTCGTCCTCTTCCATGCCGAGGACGCCGCTCATCAAGATCGCGCCTTCGTTGCGTTGTGGCAGCTTGCTCAGGTAGCGTTCGGTGATGGCGACATTGCTATGGCGCAGCAGTCGGCTGATCTTCTCGATGGGAATGCCGTTGGCTTGCAGCGCTCCTGCGACCGAGCGACGTAAGTCGTGCGGTGCGACTTGCCCTAGATCGGCGGCACGGGCGGATTCACCCACGATCAACCAGATGCCGTCAGGCGTCAGCCCATGCGAACTGATGCCGCCGCCTTTCCAGATGCGCCGCAGCAGCGGCGACTCCGCTGATTTAAGCCGATCTTGAGCGGTCAGCGCGCTGCGCCAACTCGTCAGCACGGTGATTACGGCGCGCGGTACGTCAATCGACGCGGTTTTGCGCCCCTTGCCATGGACACGCAGGACGGCGCGATTATCTTGCAGCGACAGATCGTCCCAGCGAGCGAGCGCGAGTTCTTCGCGCCGCAGCGCCATTGTGCACAGGATCGTCGTCAGCACATGGTTGCGCAGCATTTGGTTATCACTGTTGGCAATCGTGCGCGAGGCGTTCATCAACAGGCGCAGTTGATCCGTTGAGAGCCAGCGCCCTTGCCGCTGTCCATCTTCGGCGCGCGGAATGTTGATGCGCGAGATCGCCGCGCTGATGGTGTCGTCGATCCAGCCCGCTTCTGCCAGCAGGCTGGCGAGGGTAACGATAGCTGCACGCGCTTGATTGAGTCCCTGCGTGCCGTGATTGCGCCGTACGAGGATGCCCATCCACGCCCGTACCTGCGCCGGGCTGAGACTGGCGAGCAGGACGCCAACGGGCAGCCGCTCCATCCGTGACCGGCGCTGCGCTCCGGCGCTCGGCTTCCATCCCGCAATATCGACCAAATACTGATCGATCCAGCGGTAGTA
>JBBSNT010000420.1:0-3286 GCA_038260485.1 Aggregatilineales bacterium
GGCTTGCCACTGCTGGCAAAAATCATCGACATCACAGAACAGCGCGAGTAAACTCATATTGGGATACCTTTCGTGTTAGGGGTAACACGAAGCTTAACCGCTTCTTGTAAGGTATCCCACCCCTATCCGAAACTCAGGTTCCATATGTATCATTTTAGAGTGATCGATGAGCAGCAGCGACCGCGTGCAGAGTCGTCGTGTCGAAGACAGGGATGGGGCTGTCCGCCTGCGAAATCAGGAGCATAATCTCGGTGCAGCCGAGGATCAAGCCCTCTGCGCCGCGCGCGACCAACTGCTCGATCACCCGCTTGTAAGCGTCGCGCGACTCGTCTTTGACGACGCCGAGCACGAGTTCCTCGTAGATGATGCGGTGGACAACTGCCCGTCCGGCATCGTCGGGCGTCAGCACCTCTAGCCCGTACTTCTCGGTCAGCCGCCCGCGATAAAAATCCTGCTCCATCGTGAACGCCGTGCCGAGCAAGCCGACTCGCTGGATGCCCGCCGCCTGAATTGCTTCGGCGGTCGGGTCAGCGATGTGCAGCAGCGGAATGCTCACCGCGCCCTCAATGTCGCCCGCGAGTTTGTGCATGGTATTGGTGCACAGAACGATGAAATCCGCGCCGCCGCGTTCGAGCCGCTGCGCTGCCGCTGCCATCGCCTGCCCCGCTTGATCCCACTGTCCGGCGTGCTGCATGTGCTCGATTTCCGCGAAATCGACCGAATACATCAGGCTTTGCGCCGAATGCAAGCCGCCCAAGCACTGCTTGACCGTCTGATTGATTATGCGATAATATTCGAGTGACGATTCCCAACTCATCCCGCCGATCAACCCGATTGTCTTCATGTCTGCTCCCGTTCGCCCTCTCGGTACTCTCCTGAAATGACGCTGCTGCCTTCGCTGGCGCTGCGCCGTGCGATCCTCGAATTGATTCTGATTGTAGCGGTCGGGCTGTACGCGACCAAACTTTTTGCCAACGATAACCCGACGATTGTGCTGAGCGGCTTGGAGTCGCAGTGGTTGACGAGTTCGGCGTATCTCGCCGCCGACACGCTGCACAACGAGGGGTATCTCCCGCGCTGGCAACCGTGGCTGGGGCACGGCGAACCCGCCATCGACAACCCGTTCTCGTTCACGCTCAACCCGATCAGTATGCTGCCGAGCCTGATCGTCGGCGCGGAGAACGGCATCAAGATCAGCGTGATGCTGTACGCGGTCTTTGCCGGAATCGGCGGCTGGCTGCTGGGACGAATGCTCGGCTTGGGGGTGATCGGTCGGCTGCTGCTGGCGCTGCTGCTGATCGGGCGAAGCAACATGCACGCCGAAATCAGCGAAGGCTATTTTCAACTGGGCGTGACGCAGGCGTATTTTGGCTGGGTGGTGGCGGCGACGCTGGCGATCATTCGTTTCCCGCAGCGGCGTTATCCGGTGGTGCTGCTGGCAATCGTGCTGACGCTGCTGTTTTGGGCGGGCAACATCTACTACACGCTGCCGTCGCTGCTGATGATCGCCGCGCTGGTGATCGCCTTCATGTTCAAGCGGCGCTGGCAGCTTGACCTCATGCTGCTGCGGCGCGTGGCGTTCGCGGGCGTGCTGACGGTCGGCTTAGCGGCGGTCACGCTGATCCCGATTTTCGCCAACCGCGCCTACATCGGTGGGCATCCCGACGAATCACCGACCGCCGTCTACGAAACGCCATTCACTGCCGCCGCACAGTTCTTCACGACCACGCGCTACTATCCCGTGACGACGTGGCATCAGAATTACGACAGCTTCGTCCTGCCGCTGTGGTTCGCCGCGCTGATTTTCGTGCTGTTCCCACCGATCAGTCCGAAACTTCAGCGCTTCAGCGATCCGTCTGTTCAGCGGCGGATGCTGGCTTTGGCGATCCTATTGATCCTGTTCTTCCTGTTGTGGGGCACAGGCACAAACCCGATCATGAAATGGATTTACGCCAACCTGCCGCTGATCGGTCAGTGGCGCGTGCTTTCGCGGATGCTGACGGTCAGCGCCTTCTGGATCGCGGTGTTGGCGGCGCTGCGCGTCGATGCGCTCTGGCAGGCGCTCGTGATCCACCGTCGCCTGAACGGATGGGGAGCGCGGTTCGCGCGCCGTAACGTCAAGCCGCACCTCGTTCTCGGCGCGGCGTTGATCGGCGTCTGCGCGCTGGCATCTAAGCAGGTGGTCGAGACGTGGTTCTCCACAGGCGGCACGGCAGGGATCGACTTCACGACCCAAATCTGCGTTGACTGGCTGCGCCGCAGCTATCCTGATCAGCCCTTAGCGGTCTTTGGCAGGGATTACTACAGCGTCGCGCTCTACATTCAGCGCGAGATTCGTTTCCCCAACATCAATGCCGACTTTCGCGTGCTGCCGATCACGCCGACGATCTATCCCTACGATTTGACACTCGCGCCGCCGGAGTATCTGATCAGCTTCAAGGATGACGAGCAGTCGTTCTGGTTCATGCGCGGGTATCGCCTCTTTAGACCGAGTCCGGTTTTGTTCGGGCGTGCGCCCTGCTTGATGCGCAATGCCGACACGCTCAGCTACGCCTTCACTATCGGGCGGGAGGCGCTCGCCCGCGCTGACGAGCCGCTGCCGGTGCTGCTGACCACGCCGATCACGAGTTTCGCCCGACAAACCGACGCCATCGGCTTGATCGTCACGGGCGATCCCTACATCGAGCGCGTGCTGGTCGTGCAGGAACTCGCTTATCCCGGTTGGCGCGCCACGATGGACGGCTTGCCCGCTCAACTGGAGTCGGTCGGCGGCTTGATCGGCGTGAGGCTGCCGCAGGGCGGCATCCCGCATCGCGTCTTGTTCGTCTACGATCCGCCGCTGCTCAAACTGGGCGGCGCGGTCACGCTGGCGACGGCGCTCGCGTGCGCGTTGTATCTGCTTCAACCTGAGCGCTGGCTCGATCAAGAGAATCGCCGCCGGAAAACAGGCGGAAATCAGCATTGACAGGATTCTGGTGTCCGCCCTAGTATGGAAGGTAACGACGCGATCCTGTGGCTCGATTCGCGGGTGTCGTCAAAGCTGAGGAGCGAACGTGCAGCGACAAAGGGTGATTTCAAATTAGCATGTCGGTGCTTTCGCCGCAGCGCGTCGTCGCGGAACTGCTGGTCATCATTTTGGCAGCGGTTTTCGCGTCACAGGGGTATCTCAACAGCGACCCCAGCCTGACCCTCGTGGGTAAGGAAGCCCAATGGTTGACCAATTCTGCTTACGTCGGCGCCGTCAGCCTGCGCACCACCGGGCGGCTCTCGCTGTGGCAGCCCTTAC
>JBBSNT010000421.1:0-3264 GCA_038260485.1 Aggregatilineales bacterium
GTCTTTTTGTTTTCCCGGCTTATGACCGGAGTAACCCACGACAGGAGTAGGAAATGGTAGAAGATTTCGACTTTAATGCCCTCAACGAGTTGTTCGACCGCGACGACGAGCCAAAAGAACAGGGTGGCAGCACGCGCTCAGTTCACAGCGGCACAAAGCGCACTAAAGGCTACAACTCGCTGACAACCCCGGTCGTCCAAACCGCGACTTACACCTTCCGCGACACGCAGGAATTGATTGACTATATGGAGCGCAAGACGTGGGGCGATGGTGAAGATCGTGAGGAATATGGGCGTTATGGCAATCCAACCGTCAATGCAGTAGAGCGCAAACTCGCGGCGCTCGACGGCGGAGACGATGCCATTCTCTATGCCTCAGGTATGGCGGCGGTCACATCCCTACTGCTGACGATCCTACCAACGGGCGCGCACATCGTCATGACCAATGACTGTTACCGCCGCACGCGCCAATTCTGTCAGACCATCCTGAAACGACTTGGCATCGAAACAACCGTCGTGCCGATGGGCGATTACGAAGCGATGGAAGCGGCTATTATCCCCAAGCAGACGCGCATTATCATCTCCGAAAGCCCGACCAACCCCTATCTTCGTATCGCTGACCTGCAACAAATCAGTGAAATTGGCAAGCGCCATAAAGTAATGACCGCCATCGACAGCACCTTCGCCACGCCGATTAATCAGCGTGCGCTTGAATGGGGCATCGACTTCGTGCTGCACAGCGCGACGAAATACCTCTCCGGGCATAACGATATTCTCGCGGGCGTCGTCGTCGGACGCGGCAGCCGGATGCAAGCAATCCGTGAGGCGCGCGGCATTCTCGGTGGCGTCGTCGATCCGCATGCAGCGTATCTGCTGGATCGCGGGATTAAGACGCTCGGCGTCCGCATGGGTCAGCAAAATGCCAACGCCCTCGCCGTCGCCCGCTACCTTGAAGCGCATCCCGCTATTGACCGCGTGTATTATCCGGGGCTGCCCTCTCACCCTGATTACAAGGTCGCAGCCGAGCAGATGAGCGGCTTTGGCGGCGTCGTGACCTTCGAGGTCAAGGGCGACCTGAAATCGACCAGCGCTTTCATCGACCGACTGCGTATTCCCTACATCGCACCCAGTCTGGGCGGTGTTGAAAGCCTGATCGAGCAGCCCGCAATTGTCAGCTATTGGGACAAGACGACCGAAGAACGGCTGGCGCTCGGCATCAAGGACACACTGGTGCGCTTCGCTGTCGGCATCGAGGACGCGGACGATCTACTCAAGGACTTAGAGCAAGCGCTCGAAATCATCGAGCCACGCCGCAAGGTCTACAGTTTGCAGGATGTATGGGAGTGGCGTTTCCGCCAGTAACCGTCAAATCGTGGGGATTTCGTGTAGGGGCAGGACTGAGTTCTGCCCCTATTGATTCCTAGAGCTTAGCGATCACTGCTTCCGTAAAGTCGCCCGTGCTTACAAAGGAACTGCCACGCGGCGCGATATCCGCCGTGCGTGCGCCCTCACCCAAAACACCTTCAACCGCCGCTTCGACCACTTTCGCCTCATCTTCGAGCTTCAAGCTGTAGCGCAGCAGCATCGCCGAACTGAGGATCGAGCCAATCGGATTCGCCTTGCCCTGCCCTGCGATGTCCGGCGCTGATCCGTGAACGGGTTCGTACAGTCCAAGCCCTGCCGCACCCAGCGACGCCGACGGCAGCATCCCCAATGATCCTGCCAGCACCGACGCCTCATCGCTGAGGATGTCGCCGAACATATTGCTAGCGACGATCACGTCGAAGCTCGCGGGGCGCGTCAGCAGGTGCATCGTACAAGAATCGACTAGCAAGTGTTCCAGTTCAATATCGCTGTAATCCTCATGCACCTTGACGACCGTCCGACGCCACAGCCGCATCGACGCCAACACGTTCGCCTTATCGACCGAGGTCAGCTTCTTGCGCCGCCCCTGCGCCGCACGGAAGGCGATATTCGCCACGCGCTCAACTTCCGGCACAGTGTAAATTTCGGTATCGTAAGCGCTGTCGCCATCGCCCTGCTCCTGACGGGGACCAAAGTAAATGCCGCCCGTCAGTTCGCGCACGAACAGCAGATCGACGCCTTCGAGCAGATCGGCGCGCAGCGGCGTATATTGCGTCAACGCCGGATAAACCTTGACCGGGCGCAGGTTGGCGAACAATTCGAAATGCTTGCGGATTTTGAGCAAGCCCTGCTCGGGGCGAACGGCTGCTGTCGGGTTGTCCCACTTGGGTCCACCAACCGCACCGAGCAGAATCGCGTCGGATTGTTCCGCCGTTCGCAGCGTCTCATCTGGCAGCGCCGTTCCCGTCTTATCTATGGCGATGCCGCCAATTAGCGCGTCCTCGAAACTGAATTCATGTCCATACTTCGCAGCGACTTTTTCCAGAACCGCCACCGAAGCCGCCGTTACCTCAACGCCGATGCCATCACCCGCCAAAACCGTGATCTTAGCTTTCATCTGCAACAACTTCCTTGTGGGTAGAATCAAGACAAAGGCGCAGTACGCTGCGCCCTGATAACCAGTTAATCCCGTAAGTTTAACAATTTAAAGCCATTTTTTCAGAAATTCAAGCAGCACCGCGAACATCTCCAGCGTGTACAAATGACCGATTCCCGCGTAAACGTGCGGCTCAAATCGATCTTTAGCCCCGTACAGTTGGTAAACCTCACCCACATAGGCGTTGATGAGGGCGATGCCGTCAGCGGGCGAAAGCGGATCGCTGTCCCCGACCAGCACGATCTGCGGGCGCGGTGCCGACAGCGCGACCAAGTCTTCCATATCGAAGCCCATGTTCAGCGCACCGGGAACATAATAGTAGAAACTGTGCCCGTTGAGTCCACCCGCCGCTAGCAAATTTTGGTAGCGCGTGTACTGAATCACCGGCGCGACCACCTTCACTCGGTCGTCCAGTGCGGCGATCCACGTCGCACGGCTGCCGCCCATACTTGCGCCCGTTACTGCTACCCGTGCCGGATCGATTTCCGGGCGGCTGAGCAAATAATTCAGCGCCAGTAGGTCGTCGTAGACGATCATGCTCCACAGCGATGTGCCTTCCCATAAAAAGCGCTTCGCTAGCGAGTATTCGGTCTCACGTCCGGCTTCGCGCTCGCCCGCCGCCCCTTGATGCTGGCGCTCACCAAAGGCATAGGCGTCAATCGCCAGCACGACGTAACCCGCTTGAACCAGCGCAACGCCGCGCGGGGTAAATCCAGCCCAATCACCGAACAGCGGCTCGTCGAA
>JBBSNT010000422.1:0-3255 GCA_038260485.1 Aggregatilineales bacterium
CAACGGTCGGATATGCAGATCGAATTGTTCTTCGGTTACACTGGTCGGGATAGTGCTCATGAGAAATCACCTTTGGTCAGGTTTTTCTCTCATGATGCACTATCCATCCTGCTCAATCAAATAGTTTGAATCAGTTCAATGATATATTACAACCTACTAACCCATGACTCTGTGAAAAAATGCTAAAATCAATCATCATTCGTGATAAGATGTGCGTTTGAGCAGTCTTGTTTATTACGATTTCAATCTTATGATCTAGATTCACCCATCACCTTAGGGGTTTTTTTCTGCCTCGCATCTATTAATCGTTTACATATTTCACAAATAACAGACCGTATCATGAGAGGTTTTTTGCCTAAAAAAAGACAATCACTTAATTCATACGGTTTACAAACCAAATCTTGACCTCACGGGAAAATGTCGTTAATCTTTAGTATGTGAAATATTATCAAAAGTCATATTTTAGCCGCGCATTCTATAATGTTAGAGCACTTGGTAATGGACGAGCATGTCCTCTTTTTTCTGAGTTACAGCAAGGCGGATGCGTTTTTCGCACTCCGACTTGCTGTCGATCTCAAAAATAAGGGCATCACCTTATGGATCGACAGGCTGGATGCGCTGAACGAGGGCTGGTCAGACGATATGATCGCGGCACGGGCGCGCAGCGCGGCTTTTCTAAGGATTTTCAGCCCCGCTTACGTGAATTCGTCGGCGTGCCAAGACGAAATCGCGCTGTTCGAGCAAGCGGACAAGCCCGTGATCGTGATCCTGCTGGCTGCCCTGCCAGAAGGCGATTGGCGAGCGCCTGAGAGCGATCACGTGATTGATTTTTCGCAGTGGCAGGACGCGGACGCCTACGCGACGCAGTTTCAGGCGTTGATGGCGCTGATCGGTGAGCAGGACGCGGAACCGCCTGAGCCGATCAGGCAATACGTGACTACCCTGCTGGGCAAACTGCAAACTCCCGATAATGTCTTACAACAACTTGAAAGCGCTCTCAATGGGCAGGACGCGCCAATTTTAGGGCAGAGCGACACCCTGAGCACGATTTCTGTTCTGATGGCGACAGGTGAGATAGAGAATGAGAGCCTCGACGGTGTTTCGACGGCGCTGGTCAGCCTCGAGCAAGCCGCCAGCGAAACGCCCAAATTCGTGATCGCTGCGCCAGCAGGCGCTGGAAAAACTTACGCGCTGCGTTCGCTGGTGCTGGACGGCATCCGGCGCTTCAACGCTGCGCCGGATAGCGCCCCGCTGCCGATGCTGATCAACCTCGCGGACTGGAACGGCGACACGCGGCTCGCCGATTTGATCGCGGCGCAGTGGACGGTTTACGGCGAAGCACTCGAAGGCGATCCGCTGGCGCTGATCGCCAACGGGGAGATCGCGGTCTATCTCGACGGCATGAGCGAACTGCGGCTAAACGCGCAGATTGACGCGCTGCGGGAATGGCTGAGCAGCGATCAAGCGCCGCAACGGGTGGTGATGACCTGCCGTTCGGCGAATTACGAATACGCTGCCGCGTTGGGGCTGCCGGTCGTGCTGCTGTCCGAACTCGACCAGAGCGAAAGTGAAGCTCGGGTGCGGCAGTATCTCGATGCTGACGCCGCCGATGCCCTGCTGGCAGCTTTGGACGACGCCAACATTATCGCCGCTGCTGCGCGGCAGCAGATGGCGCGCGATCCATTTCTGCTGACGGCGCTGATCCTGCGACGTCGCAGTGGTGCGGACGATCTACCAGTCAGCACTGGCGATCTGCTGCGCTGGCTGGTCAAGACGGTGTGGGCGGATTACGCCGCCGTGAACGACGCGCCGGACTACGCCACAATTGAGGCGGTGCTGAGCGGATTCGCCTACACACTAACAGACGCCGATAGCCCGGTCACGGTGGCGCGGCAAGAGGCGCTGGCATCGCTTGAGGGCACCGAAATCTTGAGCGCGGCGCTGGATGCGCGAATACTGGAAACGGATAAATCCGGCTACCGCGTGCGTTTTACGCATCCACTCTTGCAGCAGTATTTCGCCGCAATTGCACTGATGCGGCTTGAAATCACGCGGCGACTGACTGTGCCGCAGTTCGATGCGGATTATCAGCGCCGCCCGAAGAAGTGGGATGCGATTGTGCAGATGCTGGTCGGGCTGGTCGATGAACCGACCCAACTCGTGAAAACGATTGCGGCGGTTGATCCGTATCTGGCGCTGTCGAGCGTGTTCAGCAGCGCCGAGATCGACAACGCGACCTATGAGGCGCTGCTGCGAAGCCTGATCCAGCCGAATACGCTGGAGCGCGATAACCGGATCGCGGTGGCGAAGGTGCTGGTCAAGCATGATCCTGTGCTAGCGCGCGACCTGCTGCTGGACACGGCGCGCAATGCGAATTGGGACAAACGGATGGCGGCAGCACACACGCTGCGGTATCAGGCTTTCGCGCCGGATGTCGCACTCGCTTCTGCGAGCATTTCGGCTGACGGCGACGCGCAACCTGATACCGCGATCAGCAATCCAGAGCAGGTTCAACGCTCGTTAGCCGTGTGGCTGCACTTTCTGGATACGCCACAGCGCCAACTTCAGCAAGAGGCGGCGAAAGCGCTCGGCGACTTGAAGGATACCGCCGCCGTGCCGCTGCTGGTCGAACTGATGGAGTCGGCTGACCGCGCGCTGGTGACGGAAGCGATTGCAGCGCTGGGGTGCATCGGCGACACGACGGCGATTCCGACACTGGTCACGGCGCTGGCGCACAACGATTGGCGGGTGAGCAAAACCGCCGCGAAAGCACTGGCACGGATGGGCGCGCAGGCGTTCGAGGACTTGCGCGACGTCGTGGAACGCGGCAGCGAGTCACGGCGGCAGCGGATTCACGCGCTGGAAGTGCTGGCGCAGATGAAACGCCCCGATGCTGACGCGCTGGTGCTGGCGTTCACGCACAGCGACGATGTTGAAGAACGGTATGCGGCGGTCAATGCGCTGCAAAATTCCGACAGTGAAGCGGCGTTCAGCCGATTGATCGAATGCCTTGAGGACATCGAGCAACCGGATTGGAGTATGCAGCGCGTCTGCGACATTGCGGCAAACATCCTCGAAAATATGGGGTCACGGGAGGCAAGTAAAGCTGTGAAACTATGGCGATTAAGCCAGCTTAAAAACTTACGAATTGGCAAAAGAATTTCGTCCAACTCTGGGGCTAGCGCTCCGGCTAGCGCTCCGACGAGCGCGAAGTCAGGCAAAACGGTCAAGGAACGGCTGATGCGCGTTTTGAGC
>JBBSNT010000423.1:0-3230 GCA_038260485.1 Aggregatilineales bacterium
GGCGATCCTGCGGCGGGTTGCGCGTCTCGTAGTAGAGTTCGGCGGTCAGCGTGTACATGTCTGCCGGATCGTCCTGCCCACGCAGGTGCATCGTGAATTCCATGTCGTGGTGCATCGTCTCGATGATGCTCAGTTCGGCGGCGACTCTGCCGTCATTGGCGCGAGCAGTCAGCAGCAGGTTGGGGCGCTCCTGAAACAGCGTGACGCGAATGTGCATAAAGACGCGAAAGCGATCCGGATAGACGACCGTTTCCAGTTCCTCAATTTTGACTTCGTTTTTGGGCTTCGGGGCTTGATTGCCCTCGTAGAATTGAATGTCCATGCGTGTCTTTACCCGTTGGCTTGCAACTGCTTGAGCGCATCCCACGCCGCTTCGAACTGATCCGCCGGGACGAGCAGGTGATCGCGATTGAAGGCGGCGAAGGGCATGATCGGCACGTTTGCGTCAGCAAGCGCGCCCGCGACCGCTGCCATGAAGCCGATCAGGGTTGGCTCGAGTTGGAGGTCGAACGTGATCAAGCGGTAGCTGGCTGTGCTGACGCGATGGTCGCGCAAGCGGCTGGCGAATTCCTCAGTGGCATCGGCAGGGAGGATCAGCGTGACCTCGTCCTTATCGACGATCATGGCGCTGAAGGCTTCGCTCAACTGCGCCAAAACACCTGCCGCTGCCGTGATCGCATTCGCGGGCAGATGAACCATGCTGTAGAGCGTATCGTCTGTATAGAGGGTGCCCGTCTGAAGGGCTTGGGCAACGGTTTGTGCCATCCACTGCTCGCTTATTCGTCGAACTGATAAGTCGCTTCAGCATAATACCGAATTTGTCGATTTGCCAGCTTATTTTGCTCCCATGCCAGCAGATCAGCGTTTTTCTGATCAAGCGAAACGGACGGATCGCGCAGCTGATCCAGCGGGTAGTTGACGCGAATCGCGCGACCCTGCACGATATGACGGCTGATCCCCGGCGGCAGAAAGGCACAATCGCGTGCCGCCTCGATGATGTCCGCTGGGAGGTAGGGTGGGAACGTCACCAGCGCCAGCGCGTCAGGGTACATCGCCCAGATTTCTTCCGGATCGGTCAGTGCGGTGCGGTGCAGGCGGGCGTTCTGCTGATAGAGAGCGACGACCTGCCGCAGCAGCGCATTACGCGCGCCACTCGTCTGGGCGGTTGCGCACAGCGTGAGTACATCGTCGCCGTGAAAGTGCAGTTGCGCGATTCCTCCAGCGTCGGCATCGAGTGAGATTTCGGGTATTTGGCGCAATTGTTGGATAAACTCTCTGCCGTTCCAGCCTGAAACGATGTGCTGCCAATTGCTCAACTCGACTAAACCGCTGTCATAATTGGCGACTTGCACCAGCATGTGCGGATAGCCGAGTTCCGCAAAGGCATACACGCGGTTCGCACCGTCGAGGATCACGAAGGTCTGATCGTCAATCGTGGCGACCAGCGGCGGATTAATCATGGTCGTTTCGCTGAGAAGGCGCTCGACCAGTGGCTCGGATCGCTGGCTGTCATGTTCTTCGTGCGGACGTAGCGCCTCGACCGGGACGATCCGTAAGTCGGGCATTGGAACATGGAGTCGTTCCGTCGCGGTCATGAAAAGAGACTCGATCTGCTGTGTCGATGATGTGCTTAGCTTAACATGTGCTGAACCCTTCAGCAACGTGACCGACCATACCGCGAAGGGCGCTTATTTCGGGTCAAAGGGTGAGGAGGAGTTATTCATGGGCGCACAGGAACAAGGCGCAGACGCAACGACCGACCGCTGATTGACGATCCCGCGCGCACTCTGCTTCATCACCAGCGCTGACGACGTACTGCTGCTCAAACACGCGGCGCACTCGCGCGTCTTTCCCAATCGCTATAATGGGGTCGGCGGTCACATCGAGCGCCATGAAGACCCGCTGACCGGAGCACGGCGCGAGATCAAAGAGGAAACCGGACTCGACGTGCGCGACACGACGCTGCGCGCGGTCTATAATATTGATGCGGGCGAAGCGACGGGCATCACGTTGTTTGTCTTCACAGCGGTCAGTGATAGCCGTGACGTGATCGAAGATCGTGAAGGATCGCTCCACTGGGTCGCGCGTGCTGATCTGTTCGGGCTCGATCTCGTTGAAGATTTGCCGATTCTGCTGCCGCGTATTTTGGCGATGCAGCCGAGTGATCCGCCGCTGTTCGTCTATGTCAGTTACGACGCAGGTGACGTGATGCAGATGCGCTTTGCCGAGTAGAGATGGGTGATTATTTGTGACTGAAGAAACAATGCTACCGCCGCCAGCGCTGCCACCCTCACGCCGCAGTCCGCTTCGTCGGGTCGGCTGTGGGCTGCTGCTGGTGATCTGGTTTGCGGTTTTGCTCCTGCCTTGCGCCTTAATCGTGCTGGCGGTACAGCAGGAGATCGTCATTTCGCAGGGGAGCGCTCCGGGGCAGCAGAC
Source organism: Aggregatilineales bacterium (assembly GCA_038260485.1). Taxonomy (GTDB): domain Bacteria; phylum Chloroflexota; class Anaerolineae; order Aggregatilineales; family Phototrophicaceae; genus Flexifilum. Next base: position 2,437 of record JBBSNT010000423.1, read on the forward strand.
GCGCTTATGGCTGATCAGCGAGGCGGACGAGCGCGGGTTTGGGCTTTCGACTAGCACCGTCACTCAGACGAGCGACAATGCCTTGTGCGTCGAAACCGACGTGCGCTTCTTGCTCTGGACAGGGCAGGCAGAGCCGTTGAGCTACTGTGAATGCTACGTCCGCGCTGGTGCGGATGCCGCGTGGTCGCTGACGAGCAGCACCAGCGCTGAATGTTAGGGGTAAGCATAGACGATGGATTTTCTCCAAAATCTTCACATCGGCGGCGGGACGGCAGCCATCCTGCTGATCGGGTTATGCATACTCTGTACCGTCGGTCCGGTGCTGTTGTCGGGGTTGCACTTCGTCGGCGCGATTTTGGCGGGGTTTGGGCATTTGGTCACGATGGTGCTGCACGTCGTCAGTGGCGGTCCCCAAACATGGTGCGGCTGTCTCGTCCTCATCGGTGGCTGTGGATTTGTGGCGTTGATGGTCTGGTTGGTCGGCACGGCACTGTCGTCGTGCGGGACAAACCCCACCAATTTTTGCGCCTTGTTGGGGCGCTAGCCTAGCATGAGCCTAGCGTGAGCCTAGCACTAGAGCAGGTAATCGACGAGTTCGTCGGGGTTTTCGACGACGATTACGCCAGCCGTGCGTAGGAGATTGATTTTTGACGGGGCGCTGGTCTCGGCTTCGATGATAATCGCGCCCGCGTGTCCCATTCGGGTGCGTTCCGGCGCGCTTCTGCCGACAATGCAAGCGTAGATCGGCTTGGTCATGTGCGCTTGAATGAAGTTCGCGGCAGCGATCTCGGCAC
>JBBSNT010000424.1:0-3196 GCA_038260485.1 Aggregatilineales bacterium
ACGGAAAGGCGACGAAGCAGCGGTTTGGGGGATGCCACCCTACCCTGAAAGGGTAGGGCTACGAAACCCAAGCCTGCTGAAGCAGGCTGAAAAACTGCGCGATCAATCCAAGATTACGGGAGCAACATCGAATATTCAAATGGCTTCTAACCCCACCCCAGTGCAAAAGCAAAAATGCGGGAGTGGTAAAAACGCTTCTCAAATGGTTTCTAAGCGACTCGGAACCAAATCTGCACGCATAGAACCCATTTCGCTTTATCATAGGGGGGTGCGAGCGGTTTTGACAATCTTGTTTACGAAAGTTCGGCTTGACCGTACCCATTTTTAGCGGAGCAAAAGATTCATGACGCAGCCAACATCGAAGCTCCCGTCCGACCTGACGCCCGCTGAACGCGCCGAAGCCGTGATTAAAGCGGCACATCTGGACACGATTTACACGCTGGAAGCGCCGCCGAAGCGCTCTGGCTTCGATGGGCAGAACGAGCCGGATGAAGTCTGGTTTTATGGACCCTACGTGGTGCGTATTCACCCGAAGGGCAGCGGATTCGCACGGGAAGCCACACTGCTGCGCTACCTATCGACCGGAGTCCCGCATTCGACGGTGATCACCAGCGGCGATAGCTGGCTGATTCAGCGACGGCTGCCGGGGAACCCGCTGCGGCTGTGCTGGGAGGGCTTCGACACTGCCCAAAAGCGCGCGGCGGCGCAGCAGTTGGCGGCGATTTTGATCAACCTGCATCAGACGCGCGTCAGCGGGATGCCGTCACTGTCGCCGGGGTGGTTCACGGCGATACTGCCCACCGAGATCGCCGCGCTGACGGCGCGGCTGAAAGATCAAGCGGGTGGTGACGGTGCGCTGATGGACGCCGTCGCCCACATTACGCGCAAGACGATGGTGAAGATCACGCCGCCGCTGCGGTGGGGGTTTATCCACCGCGCGCTGAACTTCGACCGGATTCTGTGGCACGAAGACCGGATTACGGCGCTGCTCGACTTCGGCAGCGCGATTTACGCCCCGCGCGAACTTGAACTGGAAGCTCTGCTGCGCGACGATCCGCCGATGCTCAAGACGTGGCTGAAAGAGGATTATCCGCTGCTGCTCAACGAGGAGGGACTCGACCAACGGCTGCGGCTGTACGGCATCGAGCGCGATCTGCGTCGCCTGAGCGCGCATCCCGACGATCAAAACGCCCTTGCGCATTTGCGAACGATGATTGAGGCAGAATAACGCCACAGGCGGGATTTGTAGGGGCAGGATTTCAGGATTTGAAACGATTGGTGCTAGATCATTTACGACTGTTTCCCCTCTCCCTGCTTGCTTCGCTTCGCTTTGGCAAGCCGTCCCTCTCCCACGTAAACGGAGAGAGGGACAAAAACCCGCGATCTTCCCCCTCTCCCCGCTTGCGTGGGAGAGGGGAAGGTAAACCGCAGGTTTGCACGGGGTGAGGGGTTAAAAAAAAGCACCACTGGTTTGAAACCTGCCTTTACGACCATCCGCCGCACCGCACCCTAGCCTTATCCCGGCGCGCAAACTGCGGTATACTGCCCTCGATGTCAGAGAGGCGCAAATGGACGCACTCCAATTTGTCCCCATTCTGGTGGTCGGTTTTGCGACATCGCTGGGCATGACTCCGCTTTCGCGGGCGATTGCGATGCGGTTGGGCGTGGTCGATAAACCGAACCAGCGAAAAATCCACCTCGACAACAAACCGATGATGGGCGGCTTGGCGATCTACGTCGGCTTCGCGCTGACGCTGCTGCTGTTCAGCCCGCCGCAATACCTCGTCGAACTGGGCGCGCTGCTGTCCGGCGTGACGTTTCTGGCGCTGGTCGGCTTAGTCGATGACCGCTATACGCTCGGCATTAAATCCAAGATGGTGGCGGAAGTGATCGCCACGTTCGTGTTGATCGCCGCTGGCATTCATGTTCAGATGTTCAACAACCCGCTAATCGACTATCCGCTGACGCTGGTGTGGGTGGTCGGGCTGACCAACGCCGTCAACTTTCTCGACAACATGGACGGACTCGCTGCCGGATTGAGCGCGATTGCCGCCGGATTCTTCATGCTGATCGCCTACAGCGAAGGGCTGTCGCTGGTGAGTTCGCTCGCCGCCGCCCTGATGGGCAGCGCTTTCGGCTTCCTGATTTACAACTTCAACCCCGCCAGCACCTTCATGGGCGACATGGGCGCGCTGGTACTCGGTTTTGTGCTGGCGACGCTAGGGATCAAGCTCGAATTCGGGGCGCAGCCGCCGAGCGTGACGTGGATGGTTCCGCTGCTGGTGCTGGCGCTGCCGATCTTCGACATCTGCCTCGTGGTGTTTACGCGGATCCGCGAAGGGCGATCACCGGGACAAGCGGGCAAGGATCACACGTCGCACCGCTTGATGAGCCTCGGCTTAAGCCAGCGTTGGACGCTGTTTGTGCTGTATGGCGCGTGCCTGTTTTTCGGTACACTGGGATTTCTCGTCAGCACCGAGCCAGCCGACCGCGCCCTGCTGATCGGGCTAGGCGGGCTGGCGCTGATGGTGATTTTGTTCGGCTCTATGATGTTCGTCCGGCAGAAGTACCAATGAGCAGAGAGCCGCGCGGCGGCGCAGAGGGAATGACGATGGATAAAGCGGTTTCGTATGACGACCTTGACGTAAGCCTCGCAGAACTGGGCGAGTCGCCTAGAGAGCAAGGCGTGGTGGAACTGATCGTGCGCCGCCCGCAACCGGGCGAACGCGAACTCGTAGAACAAGCGGAATTCAGCGTTGAGGACGGCTTGATCGGCGACAACTGGCGCACCCGCGAGTACAGACTGGGCAGACCCGAAGCCAACGCGCAGATCACGCTGATGAACAGCCGCGTGATGCAGGCGATCACACAGGATCAAGCGCTGTGGGCGCAGGCTGGTGATCAGTTGTTTGTCGATTTCGACCTGAGCACCGACAACCTGCCGGCTGGTTCGCGGCTGGCGATTGGCACGGTGGTGCTGGAAGTCACCGCCTTGCCGCACACGGGCTGCTCGCAGTTTCGCGCACACTTCGGTCACGCGGCGCTGCGTTTCGTCAACGCCAACGAGATCAAGCACCTGAACCGGCGCGGCATCAACGCCCGTGTCGTGCAAGCCGGAACGATGCAAACTGGAGACACGGTTAAGAAGGTTCACTGAGGGGTATTCTGCTTCGGCGGGCGCCGCGCGCGGCGCCCC
>JBBSNT010000425.1:0-3154 GCA_038260485.1 Aggregatilineales bacterium
CCATCGAGCATACTATCGTGGACTGTATTCAACAGCGCTTTGTTGCTGCCGTTCGCCGTCATGCCAATAATCCCCGTAGTTAACTGATATAATTGTAGCAATACTAAGTGACCGATACAATTACTCGTAACGGAGCGCGTCAATCGGATTCAAGGCGGCGGCGCGATTCGCGGGATAAATACCGAAGAACACGCCAATGCCGACCGAAATCGCCGTCGCCAGCAGTACACTTTGCCCCTGAATGGCGACCTGTAAATCAGGCGCGAGCGCTGAAACGAGCAGCGCGCCCGCCACCGCGATCCCAATCCCAATTCCCCCGCCAAACAGCGAGATCGCCATCGCTTCGACCAAGAATTGCAGCACGATGTCCTGTTTCTGCGCGCCAACTGCCTTCCGCAGCCCGATCTCGCGCGTCCGTTCCGTGACCGTCACCAGCATGATGTTCATGATGCCAATGCCGCCCACCAGCAGCGAAATTCCGGCGATGATGGCGAGAAAAATCGTCAGTAGTCCGGTGATCTGCTCCAGCGATTTGAGCAGGTCAGTCTGCGTGAAAATTTCGAAGGTGTCCTCGTCGCGGAAACTAATGCCGCGCTCCTCGCGCAGCGTTTGCCGGATTTCCGACGCGACCAAGCCGATGCTGTTGTCGTCGCGCGCTTGAACCAGTAAGCTGCTGATCGGACGGTCGCCGCTCAAGTCGCGTTCGCCGCTCAAGCGGGTCTGCGCGGTCGTGATCGGCACGTAGATCAGGTCGTTCTCGTCGCCCGTGAAGCCGCCCACGCTGCTCGTCTGCGCCATCACGCCGATCACGCGAAAGTTCACCCCACCAATCCGCATCGTCTGCCCGACCGGATACGTGTCGGGGAACAGTCGATCCACCACCGTCAAGCCGATCACGGCGACACGCGCTAAACCCTCGACTTCAGTTTGGTCGAAGAAGCGCCCGACGGTGACAGCGCGGCTACGGACTTCAGGAAAGTTTGGCGTCACGCCGCGAACGCGCCCCGCTGCCTCGCGTCCGCCGTAAGCTGCCACACGGGTCAGGTTGACCTGTGGCATCACGTACAGCGCGTCCGGCACGCGCGCAGGGTCGTCCAGCGCCAGCGCTTCGCTCAAGGTCAGCCGTACCATCTCGCCGCGCGAGTTATCGCTTCCAAAGACGATCACGAGGTTCGTTCCCAAGCCGAGGAACTGCCCGCGCACGAAGGTATCGACCGCCTGCCCAATCGACACGAGCACGATCACCGCCGCGACGCCAATCGTGATGCCAAGCATCGTCAGCGCCGAGCGCAGCTTGTTCGAGCGCAGCCCAATGATCGCCACGCGCACGTTTTCCAGCACCGAAGCGATCATGTGATGCTGAAATCCACTGCGAATTGCACGCCACCGAGTTTCCGCGCCACCGCCTGCGACGCATGGTTCGTCCACGATGTGTTGTAAAGCGGCAGTCTGCCCATTGCGCGAAGTCCAGCCGCCCAACCGCGCACAGCATCCGGCGCAAAGCCGCGCCCCCGATAGGCTGGCTCAGTCTCGACTCCTGCTTCGCCTGCAACCGTCGTCAGCCGTGAGGAGTAACAAAGGGCGACCGCTGCGTCATCCGCGACCACCACGACGATAGGCGCATAGCCGTCAAGGTCACCTTGCAGCCAGCCGAAATGCCGTCCCAGCAGCGCCGCATTCTCCGGTATGATACGGATAGTACGCTCAGGGGCGTCGAGTTCCGGCAGCGTGAAGGTCGGTCCAACCACCATCTGCTGCAAATCGGCGTGCTGCATCAGAAGTCTCGCATAAGCCGCCGCGTATTTCAGCGGCGCGTGCAGGTCGCGGGCAACGGGTTCATCGGTGGCAAGCCACTCGAGTTTAACAACGAGATCGTCCGGCAAATCGAACCGTGTACGCCACAAATTCCCAGCCGCCGTGCGCGTGAGGAAGAAACGCGGCGCGGGATCATTCGGACTCGGCTCGTTGATCTGCACCAGCTTCTCGTTTGCATCGTGAATAAATAGGGCGTCAACGTGCATCTGCGCCAGTTCAAAATCACTGTAAGCCACAACCGCTATCCCCATCCAGACAAGAGTCACAAAAAAACGTTAACGAGCCAATGATCCGCAGTCTGCTGAAGCAGACTTGAGTTTCCTAGCTGCTTTGTCGCAAACATAGCTGGCTCCACCTATAGTTTGAGCAACCCAACGGCGTTTGTCCTCGCCCCTCCTTAGAATTCGGAGAGGGGAAAGCTGAACCTCGCTAGGCTCGGTACAGCCGGAAGTGGGGTCAGATAAGGAAGCGTTTCCCCCCTCACTCGAACCGCAGCGCATCAATCGGACGCATTCGGGCGGCGCGGCTCGCCGGATACAGTCCGAAAAAGATACCGATCAAGCTGCTGACGACCGTCGCCAGCACGACCGCATCGGTTGTCAGCGCCAACTGCAAATCCGGCACGAGGACGCCGCCGATCACCGTGATCAGCCCACCTAGACCGATCCCCAATGCGCCGCCCAGAATCGACAATATCAGGCTCTCGATCAGGAATTGCAGCATGATGTCTGTCCCACGCGCGCCAACCGCCTTGCGCAGCCCGATCTCGCGCGTGCGCTCCGTCACCGACACCAGCATGATGTTCATGATGCCAATACCGCCAACCAGCAGCGAGATTCCGGCGATCAAGCTCAGAAAGACCGTCAGAATGCCCGTAACCGCCCCCAGCGACGATAGCAAGTCGCCCTGATTGATGATCGTGAAATCCTGTTCACCCTGAAAGTGAATGTCGTGGACGTCGCTCAAGTAAGTCTCGATTTCCAGCGACGCCGATGCCATCTTTGCCTCGCTGACCGCCTGAACGTCGAGCACATCCACCTGATAGCCGCCGTCGCGCGTGCGGGCGCGGTCGAGCCGCGTCTGCGCCGTCGAAAGCGGGATGTAAACCACCGCGTTCTGATCGCCCAGCGCACCCAACCCGCCGCCCTGCTCGGTCAGCACGCCTATCACGGTAAAGACGCGCTCATTGATGCGCACGACCTGCCCCACCGGATCAAACGTCTTGTCACCGAACAGCCGATCGACCGTCGTCGTACCCAGCACCGCAACACGCGCCGCATTATCCACATCCTCGTCGCTGATGAACGCGCCTAACTGTGGATACCAACTGCGCACATCC
>JBBSNT010000426.1:0-3144 GCA_038260485.1 Aggregatilineales bacterium
CACTTTTCAACAAGATGCGTGCTCGCGTGATACTCCGCGCCTTCGCTTTGCCCCGGCGGATAAACCGTTCCACTTGACGGCGTTCCTCGTCGCTTAAGTTGAGCATGGCTATACTCCTTTTTTATCGAGTATAGCTGCCTTGGCCTTACCCCAGTTTAGCGGAGAGGAAAAATGTCCGTTAGACTGAAAGTAAGGAGCAAGAAATGGGAAAGTACAAGAAATATAGCGATGAGTTTAAGCAAGAAGTGCTGGCAATGGTTGCAGCAGGAGAGCGGAGTGTCAGCCAGATGGAGCGCGATTTAGACATCACGCCGGGGCTGATCTACAAATGGCAGCAGCGCTATCGGGTGGCGGAGAATAAGCTGCAACCGAGTGCAGGACGTGCCGAACAAGCGGAAATCCGTCGGTTGAAACGCGAGTTGGAAATCACGCGGCAAGAAAGAGATATCCTAAAAAAAGCCATCCGCGTGTTCTCGCGGGGGGAATCGTGAGCCGCTACCAGTTCATCGCTGACCATCGCCGGATTTATCCCGTGCAGCGTTTGTGTGCGGTGCTGGGGGTAGCCGCGAGCGGATTTTACGACTGGGTGCGGCGCGAACCGAGCCAACGGCAGCAGGCGAATGCAGCGTTGGCACTGCGTATTCGGGCAATCCATGAAGCGAGCCGCCAGACCTATGGCTATCCGCGTATTCACGCCGAATTGCGTGAGGCAGGGGAAGTCGTAGGCAAACACCGGGTTGCACGTTTAATGACCCGGATGGGCTTGAAAACCCGCTGTCAACGACGCTTTCGGGTCACGACCCAAGCCAACGCACGCCGTACGCCCGCACCTAATCTGCTCGCTCAGGATTTCAGTGCGACACGCCCCAACCAGAAGTGGCTGGTGGACATTACTTACATCGCCACACGCGAAGGCTGGTTATATCTGGCAGGCGTGTTGGACACCTACTCGCGACGCATTGTGGGTTGGTCGATGCGTGAGCGACTCACCGAACCGCTCGTCTGTGACGCGCTCCGTATGGCGCTGGCTCAGCGCGGCGCACCCGATCTTCATCATTCCGACCAGGGCAGCCAATACACTTCTCATGCCTATTTAGCCCTGCTGCAAAAGGCTCAGGTGCAAGTCAGCATGAGTGCTGTTGGACGCTGTTACGATAATGCGATGAAAGAGAGTTTCTGGGCGACCTTGAAACGCGAATGTGCTGACCACACCTTCCCAACCAGAGCCTTCGCTCGGCAAGCCCTCTTTGAGTACATTGAAGTTTGGTATAACCGTCAGCGGCGGCATTCTGCTCTGGGCTATCTCAGCCCCTGCGCCTTTGAGCAACTCGCCTGTCCCTGACATTTTCTGTGTCCGTCTATTCGGGGTAAGACCACTTCTCTATAGATGTCAACCATACCAATACATATTATTTATGCTAAAGGCGTCACTGTCTCGATTATCACCATTTGTGATTGTTGTGCTAATTATGTCTATTTGTCCTGATGCGCGTTGGTTGACAGGAAGTTCGGAATAACTCCGACCGCCAAAATACAGGATTGCCCCAAGGAATAGAGACATTCAAAACGAACATTGAGAATAGTTTTGCGAACAGGGCGGCATGTATTTAGACAAGGACGGCAACCGAGTCGGCTTCCCCGGCATGACGCGCCCTGAAATTCTGGGCGAATTCCCGGATTACGTGCTGCCGCAGACGATCACCGACGCGGGCTGGTACGATGCGACACGCGGCTACGAGGAACTGTATGCCAGCGCAGGCCGCGCGATTAAGGTGGTGCTGGAACTGCGCCGTCGCGCGACTGAAGACAAGGAATTCAAGGACGCGCGGATCGCGATTGTCACGCACGGGACGTTCATCGACCAGATCCTCAAGGCATTTCTCGGTCAACTACCCAACCGCCAGTATTATTTCACGCACTACAACACCGCGATCACCTGCCTGAGTATCACGCCGGATTATCTGCTGCTGCGCTACGTCAACCGGGTCGATCACCTGCCGCATGATATGATTTCCTGACGCGCAGGTGCGGGAATAATCGATCATCATGGATCGCACTCATGATGCCGATCAGGTTATTGACAGAGCCAGAAATTTACTTATAATTTGGGATAGTTACTTTATTTGATGAATAAACTATGGCACGACGTACTCTATTAAAAGCGATTAATCGCTCGGCGATTTTGAACGTGGTCAAGCGGCATGGGCCGATTGCGCGGGCGGATATTGCCCGCCTGATCAAGCTCAGTCCGGCGACGGTGACGCTGCAAACCAGCAAACTGATCGATGATGGCCTGATTTACGAAAAGCAGGAAGGCGACTCGCGTGGCGGTCGTCCACCGATTCTGCTGGCGCTGACGACGAGCGCGATCTACGTGATTGGCGTCAAGCTGACCGAAGCCCACATCGTGCTGGCGCTGACCGACCTGAACGCCGAGATCGTTGCGCGCAATACGCTTCCACTCGAATCGACCGAACCGACCGTTGTGGCTGACCTGATGACGAAGGCGATCAATGACCTGCTGGCGACAGCAGGCGTCCCGCGCAAGCATCTGATTGGGGTGGGGGTGGGTACGGCAGGAGTGATCGACTCGGCAAACGGCATCGTCCGCATGTCTCCGCATACCCACTGGCGCGACATCCCCTTCGCCGAAATCCTTGAGGATAGGCTGGGCTGTACGGTTTACCTCGACAACAACGTGAACACCCTGACGCTGCTGGAGCGCCTGTATGGGCCGGGGCAGCATAACGATAATTTCCTCGTGATTACGGTCGGACTCGGCATCGGCATGGGGATGGTTTGCAATGGCAAAATCTACCGGGGGGCGAACGGCGGCGGTGGCGAGTTCGGGCATACGGTAGTTGATGCCGATGGGCTGCGCTGCTCGTGTGGCAACATGGGCTGCCTGGAAACCTTCGTAGCCGATCCCTGGCTGGTTTACCGCGCCAAGCAAGCCAAACTCGACGTAACGACACCCGACGATCTGGTGAGCGCGGCACAAAATGGGGACGAGAATGCCCTGCGCATCTTCCGCGATGCGGGACTGGTGCTAGGACAGGGCGTTGCCAACCTGATTAATCTGTTTAACCCGTCAATGGTGATTATTAGCGGCGAGGGCGTGCGCGCGGGCGATTTCCTGTTCGA
>JBBSNT010000427.1:0-3133 GCA_038260485.1 Aggregatilineales bacterium
CGAGCCGATGCACAAGTTTGTGCCCTAAGTTGCGTGTTCCGCCGATAACTAAAATTCTCATAAGCTGCCAGCATGCTGGACGCACGCCTTGCTCCTCTCAAAAATCAACGAAATGTCTCTTAGCTCAGCCCAGTGAAAAAGTTTTTCCTAATTCGCATCCCTAAACTATGTGTACTATACGCTAAAAGCCGCCTGCTTTTTCATCAGATGTTCGCCCGCTTCATGGGTGATATTTCACAAAGCGACCTCTGCTCTCTCTAGCTTTGGTCGCTCATTCTGCGTTGTCTAGGGCGATTTGTACAGGGGATGGTATGCGCACCAGCGAGATACATCAGGTGCTGTCACGTAAAACGTAGACGAACGCCGCCGCGAACAGGCTGGGATAGAGTTGGTTGAACAGCGGCGTCCCCTCGTAAGGGATGGCTCGAACGACGCTAAAGCCGATCTGCCGCGCCCACCAGCGAAAATCGGCGAGCGTCCAGTAGCGCAGGTGCTCTCCCGGCGTAACCACCCACTGAAGCGGAAACCGTCCCGTCAGCAGCCGCAGGCGGTGTTGGTGAAAGCCTGTGTTCGGAATCGACACGATGATGCTTTTGCGCACGTAGGGGCGCAGGCTGGTGAGCAGGCTTTCAGGGTCGGGGATGTGCTCGATGATCTCCGAAAGAATCACGTAGTCGAACTGCTCGACTTCCGGAAAGTGTTCCGCGAGATTTTCCCCGATCGGGCGAATAATGTCCGACAGCCCGACGTTCAACCCCTGCGCGCGGCAGAAATCGACCGCCTTCTGCGAAATATCCAGCCCGTAGCCGTCGATCCCGCGCTGCTCGATTATGTACTGGAGCAGCGCGCCATCACCCACCCCCAGATCAAGCACCTTGTCGCCGCTTTCAACGAGGCTCGTAAAGACCTGCGCCCGCCGCAGTCGCCAAGGAGACAGCTTGCCCAAACCACTCTGTGCTTTGTTATCCCAGTACACGTCATAATCGACAACCCCAACCTGTGCCGTCTCTGGGTAGGCGAACAGGCGGCGCAGCCCACGATAGCGATTCGCCGTCCATAGGTAAACCGGGCGTATTGGCGAATTTCGCAGCGTTTCTTTGAAGGTGCTTTTGGACGTCATCGTGCTCGCTTCCATAATTCCGGCAGCGTGACCACCGCCGTCAACGTGACCGAGATAGAGAAGATAAGGTCGATCATCAGCGCCCCCGCTAGCGCGCCAGCGCCGCCGCCGATCAAGCCGTAAGGCACAAGTGCCCCCGCGCCCGCGAAGCGCTCGACTCCGGCGCTTGTCGTCGCGCTCAGCAGGATCATAATCCCAACCGGCAGCCCTGCACCCAGCGCGATCAGCTTGACGAGGATGATCGCGCGCATCTGATCGAACGCCCGATAGAGCGGACCAAAAATGCCGCCAACCGTCGTCACCGCCCCGTAGATCGCCAGCGCGATCAGTGGAGGGATCGCCGGAATCCAGCGCGAACCCAATATCGGAGGGATCACAATCGGCGCAATTACGATCAGCACGCCGTAAAAGACCAGACCGCCCAGCGTCATGGCTGCCAGCACGCGCGCGAAATTGCGCCGCAGTCCGGCGAAGTCGCGCCGCCCGACCGCCTGCGGAACGACCGCCTGCATATTATCAAAAATGGCGGACGTGAACACCCCCGCTTGCCCGATGGCGCTCATCGCCAGCGTCAGAAAGCCCACCGCCCGCGCGCCCGCCGTGATCCCGACCAGTTGCAGCGGAATCTGTGTGAACAGCGCGGCGATATTCTTATCGATGGCATTGGCGACGCCGAAGCGCCAGTAGGGGCGCGGCGAGACCGTCAGCGCGCGCCGCAGCACCGCCCCGAACGGCGGAAAGCTGACCTGCCCCTGTCTGCGCAGGCGGTGATAAACGACCAGCGCGATCACCAGCGTCGAATACGAGTAGAACAGCCGCCCCGCGACCAGCGCTTCCGGCGTCGGGCTGATCAGCACGGCGACGATCAGCGAAAGCGTCAGCACGAATTGATTCATGTTCTGCATCAGCGTGATCGTCCGCATCGAGCGGCGGCTTTGCAGCGCGATGATCATCAAGCCGTAGAAGGCATCGGCAATTGACCCCACCGACAGCCACGCCGCCAGCACGCCGATTTGCCCGTTGCCATTGTAAATCTGCCGCGCCAGCGCAGCCCCCAACAGCCCGATCAGGATCGTCAGCGTCACGTTGACAGCGGTGCTCACCTTGACGTAGAACGCCATCAGGTCGAGGATCGCGCCTTCGTCCTGCGCACCAATCGCAATCGCGAGCCGCGTGCTCGTGCTCGTGCCGACGCCGGTCAGGTCAAGCGACTGCCAGATCACCAATAGCGACTGTGCCCACCCGTACACCCCATACGCGGCGGGAGCCATCAAGCGCCAGATCAGCACCGACGAGACGAGGCTGAGCAGCACCGTCCCGATCTTGCCGACCTGCAAGATCAGCGTATCCTGTACGAATTTCCGTCCGAGAAATTGGCGCGCGCGTGGGATCATGGATTGAGCATAACAGCGGCATGGGTCGAGTATGGGGACATTCTAATCATGAGCAGAGGCTTTTGTACAGCGCCAGCATTTGAACCGCCACGCGATCCCACGTCTGCCCGCGTGCGTGATCGCGCCCTGCCGCGCCCATCCTCGCCGCAAGTGCCCGATCAGCCAGCAGCCGTTTGATCGCTTCGACAAGCCCACTTTCGAGATCATCTTGTCCGACCAGCAAGCCCGTTTCATCATCGATCACGGCGTCCTCTGCGCCGCAGTCGCGTGTGCCGATCACGGGCAAGCCTGCCGCGCTCGCCTCCAGCAGCGACAAGCCGAAGCCCTCGAACTTCCAGCCGACATTGCGCGACGCCATCACAAAAGCGTCCGCTTGAGCGTAGTAGCGCATGATCGCGTCGTCGGGGATGCGTCCGGTCAGAGACACGCGCTCGCCTAAATCGAGCCGCGCGATTTCGTCTTGCACCTGCGCGGCATACTGCGGCTCAAGCGTCAGGCTGCCGACGATCACGCAGCGCGTATCAGGGATGTGCGCCATTGCCCGCACCAGATCAAGCTGTCCCTTGCGCGCCTTGAGCGCGCCAACCGCCGCCTTGGTGAAGAACGACATGAACCCGAG
>JBBSNT010000428.1:0-3120 GCA_038260485.1 Aggregatilineales bacterium
AGCGGCACATTTACCTGTTCAGCGGGCGCGCCGGACAGCAGATCAGCGTGTCGATGGTCAGCACCTCTGGCTCGGTCGATCCGGTGCTAACGCTGTTCGACCCGTCGGGCAGCGCACTCGCCACCGACGACAACAGCGGCGGCGTAACCGTAGGCGAACACAATGCCCTGCTGCGCGACATTCGGCTGCCCAGCGACGGCGATTACATCATTCAGGCGCTCGGCGGCGGCACAGGCGGCTACCGCATCAGCGTGCAAGCCGAAGTACCCGCCCTCTCGCTCGGTCAGCCGACGCCCACGGCGACCGCATCGCCGCCGCTGGGCACGACCACGCCGATTGCCGCCGCGCCGGACAGTCCGCTTGCTGATCACGTTCCGGTGATCGGCAGCATCGACCGCCCGGGTGCGTTCAACCGCTATTTCATCGCTGCGCAAGCGGGCGACCTGCTGACGATTAGCGTGCGCCCTCTCACGGGCGGGCTGATTCCTCACGTCGAAATCTACAATCCGGCGGGGGAGCTGATGCTGGCGACCAACAGTGACGCCAGCGGGCAGGTGTTGATTCCCGGTATGGGCGTGATCGAGAGCGGATCGTATGCGCTGTTTGTGAGCGACGCAGGGCGGAATGGCGGCGCTTACAGCATCGGCTACGGGAGAGGAAGCACCTATGTCGATGATTTGCTGGGCGGGATTCCGCCTGAGGTGGCGGTCATTGGGGGCGGTGCGGCGGTGGGAATCCGGCAGCGGTGGACGCTCGATTTGAACGCTGGCGACACGATCAGCATTGAAGCGCAGGACGCGGATGTGCAAATTGCAGCACCGCGCAGTAGTACGCTAGAAGGGGTAATGTCGCGTCCGTATGACGCGCCGCAGACCGGAAGCTATGCACTCTACGCGACCGGAATTGCACGGTCAGGAACATATCAACTGCTATGGCGGCTGATCAGCGCCGCGCCAACGCCTGCGCCCGCCGTGCTAATCCTCTCTGCTGATGATCTGCTGCCGGCGCAGACCTATCTCGACTATCCGTTTCAGGGACGGGCGGAACGGCGCGTTCACATCCGCGTCGAAGCGCTTGACAGCGCGCAGAATGCGGGACTTGATCCGGTTGCCGTGCTGCTCGACTCCTCCGGATCAATCATTGCTCAGGGCGACGACAGCGCTGACAGCCTCAACCCTGATTTCGAAGCGCTGCTGCCGTCCGACGGCACGTATCGCCTGCGCGTGAACGCCTACGGTGAGGCGGGCGGCACGATCAGCGTGCGCGTTGAAATGTTGTCTTAAATGTTGGCTTGGGATAATATTATTTGGTGCACACGGCTATACCCTCGCAGTGAGTAAACAACATGAGGAGTTTTTAAATGCGTAACACCAAAATTTTGCTCCCCTTATTATTGGTTACCGCGCTCGTTTTGCCCTTCACCGCATTTGCGCAGGACGCGACCCCCGAAGCGACCATGATGGATATGGGCGAACCCGTGATCGGGCAAGACATGATGGAAGCCTGCCCCGCCCCGATGAACCTGCCCGACAGCGTCAACATGGGCGCGATCTTCGGTCTGAGCGGCCCGATTTCGGTCTATGGCGGCCCGCAGCAGCAAGCCGTCCAGCTTGCCGAGCAGCAGATCAACGATATGGGCTATCTGGGCGATGGTACGACGATCAACTTCCAGTTCGAAGATTCGACTGGAACGACTGAAGGCGCGATCAACGCCATGACCAAGCTGGTCGAAGATGATCAGGTCGTCGCGGTGATCGGCCCGACGCTCTCGAACGAGGCGACCGCCGCCGACCCGGTAGCGATGGATGCCGAAACGCCGGTGCTGGGCGTCAGCAACACCGCCAGCAACCTGCGCCAAATCATCGGTGACTATTATCACCGCGACAGCCTGCCCGAAGCAGTCGTGATCCCCGGCACGATTTCTCAGGCGACCACACTGCTTGGTCTGACGAAAGTCGGCGTGCTCTATGGCAACGACGACGACTTCACGGTCAGCGGCTACGACGTGTTCGTAGAAGCGCTGCATGACAACAGCGTCAGTGTCGTCGGCACGGAGACGTTCGCTAAGGGCGATGTGGACTTCAACGCGCAGTTGACCAACTTGATCAGCCAAGACCCTGATGCACTGGTCGTCTCGGCGCTGGCTGCCGAAGCGGTACAGGTCATCAATCAGGCGCGGCAGTTGGGCTATGATGGCCCGATTATCGGTGGCAACGGCTTCAACTCGCCCGCCGTGCTGAGCCAGACCGCCGAAAACGCCGAAGGCTTGATCGTCGGCGGCGCGTGGAACTACGACAACCCGAACCCCAGCGAGAGCAGCAAGCAGTTCGCGCAGGAATACGAAAGCGCTTACGGCAACCGCCCCGATCAGTTCGCGGCGCAGGCGTACACCGGTGCGTGGCTGCTGGCGACGGCAGTGCGCTGCGCGGACTCGGTCGATCATACGGCGGTCAACGACGCGCTGAGCAGCATCAGCGAGATGGAGACACCGCTCGGCGCGTTCAGCTTCGGCGCGACTGGCGAACCCGTCCACGAACCGATTGCCCAGATCGTGCAGGACGGCAAGTTCGTGCCGTTGGCGTCGGTCGTTGACGCAGGGATGTAACCTCACCCCGTGCTTTCCGGGCTTGCTTACGCAAGCCCGGAAGCCTTCCCCTCTCCGTAAGGAGAGGGGGTAAAAACAAATTTCAAGGCTTTTAAGTCCCCTCTCTTTATGGAGAGGGGACTTAGGGGTGAAGTTTTCTTTTCATTCCTAATTCGCACCGAAAATAGATTTTATGACGACCACCCAGCAACTGCTACAACAATTGATCAATGCGCTTTCGCTAGGCACGATTTACGCGCTGTTCGCCCTCGGCTACGCGCTGGTCTTTAGCGTGTTGGGTGTGCTCAACCTCGCCCACAGCGCGATCTTCACCTCCGGCGCCGTGATCGGGCTGCTGCTGATCCTCGGCTTGAACGTCTCGGTTCCGGTCGCCTTCGTCGGCGCGATGTTGGGCGCGGGCGTGTTGGGCATCCTGCTGGAATTGGTTGCCTTCATGCCGCTGCGCCGCCGCAACGCGCCGCGCATCTCGCAGTTGATCAGCAGCATTGGCGCGGCGCTGCTGATCGTCAATTTGG
>JBBSNT010000429.1:0-3114 GCA_038260485.1 Aggregatilineales bacterium
CGGCTGTGCAGATAGAACACATCACCGGGGTACGCTTCACGTCCCGGCGGACGGCGCATCAGCAGCGAAACCTGACGGTAAGCCCATGCGTGCTTCGACAGGTCATCGTAAACGATCAGCGCGTTCATGCCATTTTCCATGAACCACTCGCCAATCGCGCAGCCCGCATACGGCGCAATGTACTGCATGGCTGCCGCATCCGAAGCCGTCGCCGTGACGACAACCGTATATTCCATCGCGCCATTCTGCTCTAGCTGCGCCACCAACCGCGCGATCTCGCCACGCCGCTTGCCGATAGCTACGTAAATGCAGTAGAGGTCTTTGCCTTTTTGGTTCAAGATAGTGTCGATTGCCAGCGCGGTCTTGCCCGTCTGACGGTCACCAATGATCAACTGACGCTGACCACGACCAATCGGCGTCATACCGTCGATGGCGATGATACCCGTTTGCACCGGCTGGTTGACGTTACGACGCTGCATCACACCGGGCGCAATCCGCTCGATATTGTAGAATTCGTCCTGCGGAACAGGCCCGCGACCATCGACAGGTTCGCCGAGTGCGTTGATAACACGCCCGACCATACCCTTGCCGACGGGAACCGAGGCAATACGACCCAGCGGGCGAACTTCGTCGCCCTCATTGATAGTGTCGTATTCGCCCAAAATGATGACACCGACGTTATCCCGCTCAAGATTGAAAGCGATACCCGCCGCGCCATTGCTAAAGCGCACCAGCTCGCTAAAGCGGATATCGTACATCCCGCTGACGCGGGCGATACCGTCGCCTACTTCTTCAACGTAGCCGACCTCGACCGATTCGAGGCTAGGGCTGTAATCATTAATTACGCTGAGAAGCGAATCAGAGATGTTGCTGGAGATGTCCGCCATTTGCGTCTCCTAAAAGCTAGAATAGAGAGTACAGAACTTGCTCTAAGTGCCAGCGCGGGCACCGAAAGACCACATTTGCTATAGAATTAAAGAGAAGCAATTGTACTTTATAAACAATTTTAAACGATCCCTCCTTATTTGTCCACTTTTTCACGAACGAAATCTTGTTCGTCGTAAATTCACGGCGTATGTTACCAAATCAGCTAACTCTTGTCCTTTTTTTCCTGCGCCTTGCCCAATTCAACCGACCGCCGATACGCCGCATAGACCGCCTGCGAGAGTACCGTCCGCAGTCCGCCCTTCTCAAGTTTGTAGAGCGCCTCAGCAGTCGTCCCGCCGGGACTGGTGACTTGATTGCGCAGTTCAGCTGGGTGCATCCCTGACTCGCGCGCGAAATCGACCGAGCCGCGCACCGTTTGCAGCACCAGTCGTTCAGCATCGCGCCTTGAGAAGCCCATATGAACACCCGCGTCGATCAGCGCTTCCATAAACAGGAAGACATAAGCAGGCCCTGTCCCGCTCAGCGCGGTTGCCATATCGAGGAATTTTTCATCGTCCATGTACAGTTCTTCGCCGAGCGCGCCGAGCAGCACCTTCGCCTGATCACGTTCGCTTTCCGGCACGTCCGGCGTCGCCGTCCAAACCGCGATCCCTTCGCCGATTTGCGCGGGAGTATTCGGCATCGCCCGCGCAATGCTGCGATTCCCCGTCCCATCGATCAGCGTACTGATACGAACGCCCGCGAGGATGCTCAGCACCAGCGACGGCTTACTGCCCTGCCCGTTTAGGGAATTAAGCACACCACCGATCACCTGCGGCTTAGTCGAGAGCACAAGAATATCAGCCGCTTCGGCGGCTTCAGCATTGTCGGTCGTGAAGCGGATATGGTAGCGCGCGACCAATTCGTGACCGCGCTCCTCGCGCGGGTCGGCAGCGATCAACTGATCAGCGGTCAGTAGTTCTTTGTTGAGCAGCCCTTTGATTATAGCTTCCGCCATCACGCCGCTGCCGATAAACGAAATCGTCTTATTCTCTAGCGCCACCGCAGCTCTCCCTGAAGATTATCGATAAAATAAACGGCTAGTTCATGCTGAACGATTCAAACTGCGGACCATCGTAGCCCAGGAGATAGAACGAGCGCTCGCGCCCTTCGTGCTGTTCGGTCAGGAAGTCCGTGACGATGTACCCGCGCGCGAACATCTGCTGGAATACCTTACGAACGTGCAGCCGCCACGCCACCGCTAACTGCTCGTTACTCGCCTCAATGACGCGATACTGCGCCGGAATTTCGAGCAGCACCAGCGACCCCGACGGCGCGAGCGTCTTCTCGGCGGGCAGCAGCAGCCCATCCGCAGACATCATCGAAGCGTTCAAGATCGCCGTTTCTGCTTCCAGATAATGATTCAGGGTCAGCGCGCTGCGGCTGCCAAAGATGCGTTCCTCGACGCGCCGGTTCGTCACCCACCACTCTACCATCAGCCGATCCGACATACCAAAGGTCGCCAATCCGCCTTCGCTCGACGTGCCATAATAATTTTCGCTGTAGGCGCTGCACATCGCGCCCAGTTTGCGAATGTTCAGGTGCGCGTTGATCGCCAGCAGCGGGTCGAACGTCCAGACGACGAGGCGGACGCCTTCCGTGATAGCAAGGTCACGCTGCGCCAATTTCAAGCGATACCCAATTCCCTGCCCACGATACTCCGGCAGCACCACCATCCGTTTCGAGACGAACTGCAAGTTCGCCATCGCCGGACGGCGTGGTTCCTGCATATTGGTGCCTAGAAAGCCGACCAGCACGCCCACCGGACGGTCGCCGTCGAATGCTGTCAATACGTGCCCGCCGTGATTGGCAATCGAGAACAACATGTGCGCCGGAATAACCGACTCGAGATCATCGCCCCAGTAAACTTTTTGCAGTTCGACCACTGGTCTCAATTCATCAAGTGAGCGCAGCGGTCGAAGGTCAATTGTTACCATTATTCCAGTCCATTTGAGTAGAGGTTAAGTCACTCTCGGTCGGCGGCTAAGAGTATACCGCACCACTTCCAAACCATAATGCCGCCCACGCATATATGTCAGCAGCGTATCCTCGAAGCGTTGGGGATGCACGTCGAAATAGCGGAAAACGTTGCCCAAACGCGCCGTTCGATTGGTCGCCAGAATATCCAACCACTGCGGCGTCAGCAGAGAGCGCGGCAGAATACGCCCCGTGATTGCCCCAAACCAG
>JBBSNT010000430.1:0-3090 GCA_038260485.1 Aggregatilineales bacterium
GCTATTTGAACCCGGAATGCTCAATGCCTCAACGACCGCCAAACGGGGTGCCTCACGAATCGTCAGCGGTTCCAATTGGCTATCAAGCATGACAACGAGAACAGCATCCCATTCGTACTTATCTTTGATAGCTCCAAGTTTTTGGCTTCGACTTGCGCCATCCATAAGACAGCGTGTTTTGATCTGGTAGGTTTTCATTGTCAGCGGATCGACAGCATCGTAACCGGATTGGCGCGCCTCAGCTAAACGCAAACCGAGCAAACGCGCCGCCTCAATTTCGCCGATCTCTCCCGTGATACCGAGCGGTCGTTTGGTGATCGCGTAATATTCCATTGCCAACCGTTTCGCTTCGGTCACCACACGTGTTAAGCGTTGGGTGTGATCAGGGTTCAAGATGCTTATCCTTTTGAGGTACTCGTCAGAACGTTTTCATGCCGCGTACAACAAGGTCTGTAACTGCTCAACCGCTGATTTGAGCCGATCCGCCCCACCAAACAAGCGAGCAATCTCTCCGACCGTGCCGAAGTCCGAGAGCGGCGGCACTTTCAGCACATCCAGTGCAAACTGGGTTGTGCCGTGTTCGGCATACTTCTCCAGCAGGGTAAGCAAAATATCCCGCGCTCTGCCCGTATATTGCCCGAAAAAGGCACTTTCTTCGAGACGTACCCGGTTCGCCCGTTCGCGTCGTGTGCGGATGGGCGCATTGAACGCCACATGGCACAGCAGGTCAAAGGGATCAGCATCGGGTTGGTTAGTCACGGTAGCGAGGCGCTCAAAGTCGATGTTCCGCTCGGTCAGCACCTTGATGATCTGCTCGCGCTGCGCCGGATCTGCCCACAGCCGTCGCATCTCAGCGGAGTTCGGGTACAGCGTCCGCACCTGCTCTGCCGTGTAATCGGTGAAGCGTACAATGCGCCGCTTGCCGCTGGCATCCAGTTCATACACGACTTCCGCAGCGATCTGTGCCTCCCCTGCATCGACGTAGAACTTGCGCGGCTGCCATTCATCGTCATCGAAGCTCGGCGGTATAGGTTCATTGGGCGCAGTTGGGTCTTGAGGTTCAACCACCTCAGCGACGACCACGTTGCCGTCGCCGTCGATTTCCTCTTGTGTGATGATCGCCGGGTAGCCGTCGAAATCCGGGTCGGCAAAGAGCCGTGTTGCGCTGCCCGTGTAATCGAGGATGTTGAAGAACAGCTTGTCGTAATCGTCACGCACTCGCGTTCCACGTCCGATGATCTGCTTGAATTCTGTCATCGAATTGACGATCCGTGCTAGTACAACGTTTTTACAGGTAGGTACGTCCACACCGGTTGTCAGCAGTTTCGATGTAGTCAGCATCACGGGGGTAAGTGTTTCGACATCCTGAAATCGTGATAAGTGTCCCAAGCCTATGTCACCTTGATTCGCCGTGACTTGGCATACCCAGTCGGGATACTGCTGCACGAGATCGGCGTTGTGACGGTTGAGCGCCGCGAGCATCTCCGCTGCGTGCTCTTGATCGACACAGAAAATGATGGTCTTGGCGAAACGGTTGTCACTTTTTTGGAGGAAGGCGGTGATATGGCGCGCAATCGCTTCGGTTCGCATTCGCAGCGCGACAACGCGCTCAAAATCCTCGGTTGCGTACTCTTGGTCGGGGATTTCTCGCCCGTAGCGATCAAGCTGCCCTTCTGCGGGTCGCCATCCGGTCGCATCCAAATCGGTCACCACACGATGTACGGTGTAGGGTGCAAGAAAACCGTCTTCGATACCCTGCTTCAGGCTGTAGGTATAAATTGGATTGCCGAAATATTGATAGGTGTCTGAATTGTCGGCGCGAAGCGGTGTCGCAGTCATGCCTAATTGATAAGCAGGATGAAAGTATTCGAGGATTTCCCGCCAGTTCGAATCGTCTCTTGCACTGCCCCGGTGACACTCATCAATCACGATTATGTCGAAAAAATCGGGCGGAAATTGGCGATACAGCCCGAGACGACCATCACGCGGCGCAATCGCCTGATAAATGGCGAAGTACATCTCGCGTGACTTACTCGTCTTACCGCCCTCAATCTTGTAAAGGGCATCGCCAAATGGCGCAAACACACCACTTTTGGGTTGATCAACGAGGATGTTCCGGTCGGCAAGGAATAAGATACGCGGTTTGCGATGCTCTCCGTCCTTGTTCCATCGTGAGTTCCACAGT
Organism: Aggregatilineales bacterium; assembly: GCA_038260485.1. GTDB lineage: Bacteria > Chloroflexota > Anaerolineae > Aggregatilineales > Phototrophicaceae > Flexifilum. The sequence goes on from JBBSNT010000430.1 coordinate 2,186, forward strand.
TTCCAGCAGATTTGGAAAGCGACAAACGTCTTGCCAGTGCCCGTCGCCATTGTCAACAGAACGCGCCGCTGTCCCTGAACAACAGCCTGCACGACACGATTGATAGCGATTTCTTGGTAGTAGCGCGGGGTTTTCCCCTGCTCACGTTGATACGGCTCTAATATATGTGCCGCATTTTGTACATCGATTTGCTCGGCACCGCTCAGGCGCGCCCATAACTCTTGCGGCGACGGAAACCGTTCGAGATCGCGCTGCTGCCCGGTCAGGTAATCAAACTCGATGATGTCACGCCCGTTAGTGGCATAAGCAAATTTGAAGCCGAGGATTTCAGTATATTCTTTCGCCTGCTGCAATCCAGTTGAAGCAGGTTCGCGGTACGCTTTAGCTTCAACGACCGCCATAGGAAAATCCCGGCGATATCGCAGAATGTAGTCCGCACGTTTGCCCTCACCACGCTTGCTTTTGCCGTTGGTCACCACGATACGACCGTCAGTGAAAGTGCGTTGCTCAGTAATGGAGAATGGTGAGGTTTCCCACCCCGCCTCGCGCAGTTTAGGGGTTACATACAGTCGGCAGGTGTCCGCTTCGTTGTAGTCGAAAGTCATTGAGCCTCAGAATAGCGTCAAAGGCACTGATAATGGTTGGGTGTTTATAACCCTACTTCTAGCGACCGGACACTGAACAGATGAGCGAGAGGAATGGGTTGGAAAGCCGTCGATCTTCAAGTAAGGTTGAGTTGTGAGGCAAAACCAACTTGGAGAAACGCCGATGCGATCTGTTCCCATTCCCGAACTCTATCGTAGCTTGCACGGGTATCTGCTGCAACGTATCCCGGATGAGTGTGATACGCGCTTGACGAACTTGATCTATTTGATGATGGGCATGTTTCAGTCGCGTCGCATTCA
>JBBSNT010000431.1:0-3080 GCA_038260485.1 Aggregatilineales bacterium
AACGCGCCTTTTTCACGCGCCAGTTCAACCGACGTTTCATAAGCCGCCCGCGTAATGAACCCGTACAGCTTATCGATGAACTGGACAGACTCGTCGCTGCCGTAGCGAATGCCAAGCCGGATCATCAGTTCCGCCAAGCCCATATTGTTCAGCCCGACGCGCCGTTCGCCTAACTGCTGCTGCTCGTTCTCCTCGAAGAAATAGGGCGTGCTGTCGATCACGTCGTCGAGGAAGCGTGTCGCATAGCGCACGCTCACGTCGAGGTTATCCCAATCGACGTCGTGGCTCTCCTCGTCGTAGAATTTCGAGAGGTTCAACGCGCCGAGGTTGCACACGCCCCACGCCGGGAGTCCCTGCTCGCCGCAGTTATGAACGACAATCCCGTTCGCAACGAAGGAATGAGTCAGAGGTTCAGTCAGGTCATAGACCAGTTCGACACCTTGAGGCTCAATCGCTACTACGATAGCCATAAAATATTCGGCGTAGGGACCACGTTTCCCGCGTGAAGTGTAGTCAACCAGCGCCTGCTGCTTATAGTCCATCAGAAAACCGATTTCGTCAGCAAACACGATCAGGTTTTGCTTGCTGATCACTAGTTCGTGCTGAGCTTCACACCAGTAATCCTTCAAATTGCGCTTGGCATCAGGCAGCCGATTTTGATAGATACAGCTGGCGATTCCAAAGTTGAGGAGTAACTGCTGAACTTCCTCCACTAATTGCAACGCATTCGCCGCCAAGCGGACGCTTCCCCCTTTTACGCCGCCGTCTTGGAAGCTACCATCAGCGGTAAACAACGCCTGCAAAAAACCTCTCTGCATGGCTTCCCTACCTTTGAAAACAGCTTCGGGAACACGCTGCTTAACCTCGGTCAGTCCATATTGTTTAGCAATAGTATGCAAGCGAACAGAACTTACCCGCGCTTCGTCACGTCCACTGACGTTTCCGACCCCGACCAAGTACGTATGTGCCGTTGCTGTTAAAGGTTCAACCAAAGCATTTATGTGCTCAGCGAACATTGGAGTGAGTTCGCGTTTCTCGTCACCAAAGAATGAGAGAACGACCTCATCGCGCTTGACGGTACCATCGCCAATTGTCCATCCCAGAACGCGCCCCAATTCCAGCGTTCCCTCGTCACCAAAACCACCCTTGCGGTTCAAAATGTGAATCTGGTCTCCGGCAACGAGTTGACCAAGTTCTGCCCACCCATTCGAGGTCATAACGCGATGATCAGCAGTCGCGCGTAGCGAATAACCCTCTTTTGTGCGAAGGCGGTACACAGGCTTTTTGCCCGTCAAGACCACACGCGAAGCAGCGACTGTCGTCTGCGAGTGCCCAAATCGACCATCAATCACCACGTCAACGGCAGTCTCAGAGCCAAAAATCTCGTCGGCACGTCGCATTCCCCGCGAGGTGTAGATCAGCGTATCGCCAGTGACACAAGGGTTGGTGCATATGATCGGCGCGAAGTAGGCGCTGTTCGACATTTTGTTGTAGCGTTCGCGGAAGAACACACCCGGTTCGGCGCTCGCCCACGCGCTCTCGATGATCGCGTTCCACAATTCGCGCGCCTTGATCGTCCGATAATGCAGCACAGGACGCTCCGCCGCGACCCACGCTTCGAGGTCGCCATCCCACAGATCGTCATATTCCGGCGCGCTGGTATCCGGGAACATCAATTCCCAATCGCCATCAACCTTGACCGCTTCCATCAGCCGATCCGAAACACCCACGCTGATATTCGCATTGGTGATCTTTCCAGCTTCACGCTTGCTGTTGATGAACTCGAACACGTCAGGATGCGAATCGTTCATGATCAGCATCAACGCGCCGCGCCTTGAACCACCCTGCTCGATCAAGCCAGTGACGAAGCTGTAGAGCGCCCCCCACGACACCGCACCGCTCGACCGACCGTTCACGCCCTTGACGTAGGCTTGACGCGGACGCAGCGACGAAATATTGATGCCGACGCCGCCGCCGCGCGACATGATCTCGGTCATCTGCCGCAGTGTCTCGATGATCCCGCCACGCGAATCACGCGGCGAAGGCACCACATAGCAGTTGTAATAAGTGAGGTTTTGATCCGTCCCTGCTGCCGCCAAAATACGACCCGCAGGCACGAACTTGAAGTCATCCAGCAGCCAGCGAAAACGCTTCGCCCATTCTTGCTGAGCTTCTGGCGTCGCCTCGACCGCCGCGATGCCCGCAGCAACACGATCCATCATCTGACCGGGGTCCGTTTCCAGCGGTTTATCGACGTTCTCAATATCACGGGTGACCGTCTCACCGTCCAGCAGCTTAATCGTCACTTTCGGGAGTTCCAGCGCCGTTATTTTCCCAATCTCCCGCTGTCCCGTCTCTGGGTTGACGACGACGATCACCTTATCACCGACGCTGAGCGTCGAGCGGGTTATATCTTTCTGGGCATAACGATCCAGAAAAATTTTATAGCCTAAGTCGTGAAGTTGGTTACGCTGTTTTGCTTTGGCGGGCTGAACCATCGCACTTTTACCCCTCTATCAACGAGCTACATTAACATGCCGCGAACGATTGTAACAAAAAACAAATGAAACAATAGTGAAACAAAAATGAAGCGGCTTCAAAATGAAAAGAGCCGTTCATCAGGATATGCGATTCAGGTGTCGCCGAATGATCCCCTCACGCGGTAGCAGGACCAGCATTCAGGTGTCAGTGAGGTAAAAAGAACATAAGAAATATGCTTAATATCATTAAACAAAATGTAGCACGACCAGATGTTCTTGTCCACTATAACTACGCATCAGTTCGGTTAGAAAATGGTTCTGAATACGCGCAGGTTTCCCACCTTTACCAAGAATCCCACATCGCGCAACCCTCAAAAATCGCCCCAAATTTGACTCACCCACGAGAGAAAGAGACAGCTTTAACCATACCCCGCTCCCGTGAGCGAGTAGGCGCTGTGATCACTTACTGCTGAGTTCTAAAGGTGATGAAATGCCGGGTATCGCTCTCGATACCCGGCACGCACGAGATTTAGCGTCGTTTGCGCAAGAACGTCGGAATTTCGATGTTATCTTCGTCATAGACGCGCGCGCTGAAGTTAT
>JBBSNT010000432.1:0-3072 GCA_038260485.1 Aggregatilineales bacterium
CGTGGACATTCGTGCTAAGTCGGCAGCATCCCGCCCCCGATAGTAGAGCCGCTCCCCTGTGATCAGCGTCAGCGCCGAGTCGAGCAGCGGCGTACCCCAATGCAGCGCATCTTGCGCGACCTGCGCGGGATTGCGGCGATACTCATTGCGATCCTTGAGCTTCCGCACGTCTTCAGCAAGATAGCGGCGCGCCCGACTGCTCACGGTCGATTCCTCAGAACGGATTAAGCCCCGGCTGACGTAGGCATAGAGCGTCGATTTGCTGACTCCGAGCAGTTCAGCGGCTTGCTCGGCAGAAAGATAACGTTTCATAACTATGACCCTTTAGCGATTAGCATGGGCGCGCCCTCAACTAAATAGCGATGCTTCAAGGGGCATCGTTTAGCTGATGGCTAAACGCCAATATATTGATTTATCAATCAAGATTGACAGTATATCCATGTGTATCTATGATTTCAAGTGTAAACAGATAAGGATACATAGAGATGATTCCTGAACCGCAAAGCCCTAACTATTTTCTCGACTCATTCCCACGCGACGACTTCCCGCGTTACGCATGGACAGATCGTCCGCCTACCATGCCGCCCGCAGTATGGACGACCGAGACGACCCACCGCGATGGTCAACAAGGCGGGCTGCCATTGACCGTCGAGCAGAGCCTAAAGATTTACGACCTGCTGTGCGCCTTCACAGGAACGTCCGGTGCGATCCGACAGGCGGAGTTCTTCGTCTACCGCTCATCAGACAAAGCCGCGCTGGAAGGCGCATTACAACGCTATCACAGTGGATCACCGATTGAGCCGACGACGTGGATTCGGGCGACGGCGAAGGACGTCGCCCTGATCGGATCGCTGGGCGTGCGTGAAACGGGAATGCTAGCATCGGCGTCGGACTATCATACGTTCCACAAGTTCAAACCGGGCGGGCGCAACCAAGCAGCGCAGGTTTACCTCGACGCCGTGCGCGTAACAGTCGCAGCGGGGATTCGCCCGCGCCTCCACCTTGAGGACGCGACACGCGCGCCAATGGACTTCATCAAGCCATTGATCGCCGGCGTACAGGAGATTTGCGCACCTTATGGAGATGACCTGCGCCCCAAGTTCCGCGTCTGCGATACGATGGGATTAGGCTTGCCCTATGATGACGTCGATCTACCGCGCAGTATTCCGCGCATCTTCCGCGAACTGCGGGCACTCGGCTTATCGCCTGAGGACTTGGAATTTCACCCGCACAACGATACATGGATGGTCGTCCCGAACTGCCTCGCCGCCGTGCGGGAAGGCTGCGCCGTCATCAATGGTACGTCGCTCGGCAAAGGCGAACGAACGGGTAACGCGCCGCTCGAAGGCGTGCTGATGCACTTGATCGGCATGGGCTATTACGCCGAGAACAAGCCGGATTTCACAGTACTGAACGCGCTGGTCGATTTGTACGCTGAAATGGGTCAGCCTGTGCCGCCAAAGTACCCGCTCTACGGGCGCGACGCGCACCGGACGCGGGCGGGCGTCCACGCCGATGGGCTGAACAAGTTCTGGTGGATGTACGCACCGTTCAATGTGCCTGTCCTGCTCGGTCGTCCGCTCGAAGTGTCGCTGACGAAGGACAGCGGCATCGCCGGGTTGATCTTCCTGATCAAGCAGCACCTCGGCACCGACCTGCCGAAAGACAATCCTGATCTGCTGGCGGTCAACCAGTGGATCACGAGCGAGTTCGACAATGGGCGACAGACCAGCATCGAGTGGGAAGAACTCGAACCGCTGGTACAACAGCAGTTAGGCAATGTCGAAGGGCAAAAAGCCTAACGCAAAGACGCAACGCATCATTTCCTTTCTTCGCGCCATTGCGTCTTTGTGTTGACTCTTTTAACGCGATAGCACGTTCTGACGCAGCACGTCGAGGGCTTGCAAAGTGAGCAAATTACGAAGCGTGCCGCCGAATTGCTGCTGTGCGCCGTCAAAGGCACAGAAGCTGCCAACTTGCGCCTTGAGATGGGTATGATCCGGTCCGATGCCGTCGTCGGGGAGCGACTGCGCTGCCGCCCACAGGTTGATCAACGGCGTGCCTTCAGTGGTGGCAATATCCACGAGCGCATTGTTAAATTCAAGCGAACGCTCGTAGACGTCATCACGATTGGGCAAAACGACGAAGGTGGTCAAGATTGGGATGACGCCCTGCTGAATCGAGGTCGTGACAATCGTCTGCATATTGGCTGCATATTCAGCGGTAGTCAGGTCGTTGACGTCGATACCGCCGATCATGATGATTGCAGCAATCGGTTGGATGGTGCGGAATTCGCACATCAGCGGCGACTCGCTGCCGCGACAGATGCCACCCGCCCAAAATGGATCGAGAACAGCAGCGCTGCTGAAGCCCTTCTGGGCAGTTTCGCTGTGATGCACAAATGAATTCGAGGACTCATCCGAAGGCGCGACCGAGAAATAATCCACAGTCGCCTGCAGGTAGGCATAATCGCCCCATGTACAGTAAGTATCCGCACCCATGCCGATAGGCTGCAAGTAGTCGCCGTTGGTGGTGTTACTGTCGCCGATGGTCGTGAACACGTCAGGGCGCTTGCCGAAGTCACGCCCGCGCTGGAACAACCAGTAGGTGCGCTCGCTGGTCAGATTGAGCAGAATCGGTGTCTCTCGCAAGCGCTGTTCCATCGCCGGAACGTCGCCGAGGGTGACAGCAGTCGGCACGGGATTAAGCGTCGGCGTAATGGTCAGTGTGGGCAAAATATCAGGAGCGGCAGCGATCAGAGTCGGCTGTACTTCGCCGCCGATAGACGGCAGCGACGCCAAATCCACGACAGCGAAAACATCAGGGGCGGCTGCCCAGCCGACCGCGCCCTGATCGGTGATAATCTCGATCCAAGTGCCATCGCTGGTACGCCGCTGAGCGTGAACGACCGTGCCGCCCGGAATGATAACGACTTTCTCGGCATCAGGTGATGGTTCGCGGTAGAGCGGAATCCCCGGCGCGTCAGCGACGTTGAGACTGCCAATAAGTACCGGGATTGAGAAGGCAGACACGACCTCGGTGTGTATTGGCTCAGGTGTGGACACAGGTGTC
>JBBSNT010000433.1:0-3039 GCA_038260485.1 Aggregatilineales bacterium
AGCCCGATCAACTTTGTGGTCAATGTCGTAGCAGGCTTGATTGCCTACCTGTGGCAACCCAAGAAACCCGCTATCAACTGGTCTACTCGTGATGCTCAATCCCTTGCTCTTGTGTGAGAGCTATCCGAAACTCAGGTTAAGGAGTGTCATCCGGCGGCAAGCTGCTGGCGTCGGCGTACTGCTGAGCGAGCAAGCCCGTGTGGGTCAGGTGCAACGCCCTGATCGAGGCGGCTCTGCCGCGTGTCATTCGCCGCTGGCAGCGCGAACAGCAGATGCGTGGCGCGCCTCATTTTGATCTGCGTTGATCAGGGCAATCGCAAGGCTGCAAACCTGTTTAACAGCTATAATTAATATCAAAAGTGTAAACCGCGCGCTCGCGCTTATGGGTATGATTCAATTCTTAATCGAACCAGACTATATTATCTGATAAAGTGCCTGCCGCCAGCGCATTACGCTGCGTTATAATAGCTCGGTACAACGTTAAAAATAGACTCATAACCATTGTCATTAAGAAGAATGCAGGGAGGTCATGGTGACTCCCAATCAATGGACTAACTATCAACACAGCCGCTACACGATTGAAAAACTGATTAGTTCCGGCGGGATGGGGAACGTCTTCAAGGTTCTCGACCGCCTGACCGGACAGATCGTCGCGTTGAAGCGAATGGGCAACGTCAGCGCATCTCACGCGGCAGCGGGGGATGACGTGCGTATTACGCTTGCGCGCGAATTCAAAACGCTGGCGACGCTGCGGCATCCGAACATCATTAGCGTCCTCGATTACGGTTTCGACGACGCCGGTTACCCCTTCTTCATCATGGAGTACATCGACCAGCCGCAGACGATCTTCGAGGCGGGGTTGTCGCTGCCGCTGGAGATGAAGATCGAGATGATCCTTCAGGTGATGCAGGCGCTTTCGTACTTGCACCGACGCCACATCCTGCACCACGACCTCAAACCGAGCAATATCCTCGTTCAAGGGGGGCGGGTCAAACTGCTGGACTTCGGGCTGTCGATTCGGCAGGATCAGCTTGCGCCAGAAGAAAAGATTTCGGGGACGCTCGCCTACGTGCCGCCGGAAGCGCTGAGCGGCACGTATACCGTCGCCTCTGACCTGTATTCGCTCGGTATGGTGATGTACGAGTTGATCCGTGAAGCACATCCCTTCCACAAGAGCGATTTCAGCACGCTCTTAAGGCAAATCCTCAAGGAAGCGCCCGATATTCAGGCGCTCAACGTCAGTATCGACCTCGCGCTGGTGATCCAGCGGCTGCTGCAAAAATCGCCGGAAGACCGCTACCGCACCGTGCAAGAGGTCATGATCGACCTCTGCGCCGCCGTCGGCAAACCGTTCCCTGAAGAAACGACCGAAATCCGCGACAGCTACCTGCACGCCGCCGAGTTTGTCGGGCGCGTGACCGAGTTCAACACGCTGGTGCAGGCGCTCGACAACGCGGTCGCCGGGGTGGGGAGCGCGTGGTTGATCGCCGGAGAGAGCGGCGTTGGCAAGTCGCGCTTGATCGAGGAACTGCGGATTCACGCGCTGGTGCAGGGCGCACAGGTGATTCGCGGACAGGCGATTAGCGAAGGCGGGATGATCTACCAGATTTGGCGGCACATCCTGAGCCGCCTCGCGCTGATGACTCCGCTCGATCCGCAGGATGTTCGCGTGCTGCGCATGCTGATTCCTAACGTCGCGGCGCTGCTGGACGATACCCCGATTGACGATACCGATTCGGACAGCGTTGCGCTCAAAGACTCGCTGCCCAGTCTGCTGTTGCGGATTTTGCACAATCAGCGCCGTCCGGTCGTCATCATCCTCGAAGACTTGCACTGGGTTGCTGAGGAAAGTTTGGTCGTGCTGCAAAGCCTGCTCGCGAGCGTCCATGACCTGCCGATTCTGATTTTGGGCAGCTACCGCAGCGACGAAGCGCCCGATTTGCAGCGGCGTTTAGCCGAAATGGAACTGCTGAAGCTGGAACGGCTGGAAAAGGCGAGTATCGCTGAACTGAGCGCGTCGATTCTGGGCGAAAGTGGTCAGCAGCAGGAATTCGTCGATTTCCTCGCCAACGAAACCGAAGGCAACGTCTTTTTCATCATCGAAGTGGTGCGCGAACTGGCAGAACGCAGCGGCAGATTGAGCGACGTGAGTCAGATGCGGCTGCCGCGCCACGTCTCTGCGGGCGGAATCTGGCGAGTCGTTCAGAACCGCCTGAATCACGTGCCGGAAGACGCACGCCACGCGCTGAAAGTCGCCGCTGTGATCGGGCGGCAGTTGAGCATTTCGCTGCTGACCAGCATCGTCCCTGACCTTGACGTGGAGTGGTGGCTGAACACCTGCGCCAACGCCGCCGTGCTGGAAGTTCAAGACGGCAGATGGCACTTCGCGCACGATAAGCTGCGCGAAGGGATGCTGCAATCGCTCGCCGTCAACGAACGGATGCAGCTTCACCGCCAAGTCGCCGAGAGCATCGAAGTGATCTACAGCGACGCGAACGAACAGGCGGCACGGCTCGCCTATCACTGGTCGATGGCGGGGGATGCCGAGCAGGAACAGCATTACGCTTATATCGCCGGACAGCAGGCATATGACGTCCATTCGTTCCGCGAAGCGATTGTCTTCTTCAACCGTGTGATTGATACGCTCCCGGTCGAAGCGCCTGATGCGGAGCAGGTTCATTTGTGGGGCGCGGTGAAAGACCTGACCGGCAGCGCGTTGATCGAACTGGGCGACGTGGAACTGGGACGCGATCATCTGCGACAGGCGCTGGGCGTGGGTGAAACCAGCGGCGACCTGCTGACGGTGATGCGGGCGCAGCGTAACCTCGGCATGGCGGCGTTCCGCGTCGGCGACTATGACGAAGCCCACGCCGACTTGAATGAGAGCCTGAGGATTGCCACAATGCTCGCCGACGCGGACAGCATGGCAACGTCGCTCTACTACATCGGCGCGGTGCTGGCACACCAGCAGCACTTTGACGAAGCCCGCGCCCAGATCGAAGCCTGTCTCGACATCCGGCGCGCGACGGACGACCGCTA
>JBBSNT010000434.1:0-3018 GCA_038260485.1 Aggregatilineales bacterium
CGCCCAAATCGCCAGCTTTATCGGCGTCGCCGCCCTGATCATCGGCGTGATTGGCTTGATCTGGCAAGGCGGATTTACGACCTACGTCGGCATCGCCTTCGTGGTGGCGATAATCGGTATCGCCGCGTGGGTGATCATCGCGCCGCGCGAGTTCGCGGGCGTGGTCACCGGACGGCAGATGCGCCACAGTACCGGCGCGGTCTTCGGCACGATGCTGCTGGTCGGCATCACGGCGGTCGTCTACCTGCTGCTCCAGCGCGGCGCGCTGACGCTCGACATGACGCTTGCCAACCGTTTCACGCTCAGTTCGGAAACCGAAGCGGTGCTCTATCACGTCACGCTGCCAATGCGCATCACCGGATTTTACTCGTCGCGCGCCTTAAGCGACCGTGAAGTTGACGACGAGTTCTTCCGGCTCTACGAAGCAGGCACAGACGGCTTGATCAGCCGCGTTTACATTGACCCTGACGAACAGCCCGCGCTAGCACAGCGCTACGGCGTTCAAGAGGACGCACAGGTTTACCTCTCCTACGTCAATGCTGACGGAACGACCGACCTCAATACGCTTTCCCGCGTGCCGCGCAGTGCCAATCAGGAACGCGACATGACCGAGGCAGTATCGCGCCTGTTGATCGCCGGGACGCTGACGGTCTATTTCGACACGGGCATGGGCGAGCGCGACCCGCTCGATACGACACAGGAAGGCATCTCCGGCATCAACGCGGGCGTGCGCGAAAGCGGACTCATCACCTACCCTATCGACATTGGCGCGCTGGCGAGCAGCGGGCAGGATATTCCCAACAATGCCGCCGCGCTGGTCTTTGCGCGCCCCACCCGCGACCTGACCGACGCCGAAGTCGGCGTCATCGAGCGCTACATGCAGAGCGGTGGATCGCTGTTCTTGATGCCCGACGTGCTCTTTAACGACGATCTATTCCTGAAGCAGGACGGCACGTTCAGCCAATATCTATGGGACAATTTCGGCATTCGCGCGCTCGACGCCGCGGTGGTCGATCCGGCGGTCAGCGGACAGACCGCGCTCGATGTGATGAGCGCCTACGTCTTTCCCCAGTCAGACATCGGCGCGCGGCTCGACCCATCCAGCAACCCGACGGTCTTCAGCATCGCCCGACCGCTCGAAATCAACCTCGACAGCGCCCCACCAGACGTCGTCAACGGGCAGGTGATCCTGTCGTCGCAGCAGAGCTTCGGCGAAACCGATTTGACGACGCTCGGTGAAACCAATACCTATCACTACGACGCCGGCATTGACCTCGTTGGTCCGTTGGCGACGGTGGTTTGGGCGTCCAACCAGCAAACGAAAGCCAAGATCGTCATGGTCGGCGACAGCAATTTCGTCAGCAACGGCTTGGTATTGAGCGGCGGCAACGGCGTCCTGTTCACCGATAGCATGGCGTGGCTGACCGGACTCGGTGAGCAAATTCACTTCGCGCCGCAGGCTTACGGCGTCGGCACGCCGCTGATCTACGTCAGCACCCAGACGCTCGATGTGATCAAGTTCTTGACGGTGATTTTGCTGCCGGGGGCAATGCTCGCTGCCGGTGCGGCGGTCTGGATGAGGCGGGCGCGGCGATGAAACGCGGCAAAACCTCCAACCGGATGCTGATCATTTTAGCGATGGTTTTCGTCGTAGCGGCGACCCTGCTGGCGTTCCAGCGGACGCAGCAAACCGAAGTGCGCCCGACGCCGGTAGTCGCCTATCATTTCGTCTTCCCGGAAGTCGCAGCCACCGACATTCAGGCGATTCGCCTACGAAACCCCGTCACCGGAGACAGTCTTAGCATGGCGCGCGCCGCTGACGGCTCATGGACGCTGCCGGAAATTTCGGGCACGCTCAACCCCACCGACGCCAACGGCATCGCTCAAACGATGGTGCTGCTGCCCTTCAGCCGCACGCTGCCGCTGAGCGAAGCTGAAGATTTACAGACCTACGGCTTCACGCCCGAAGGCATTTTCGCGATTGAATTCGTGCTCAGCAACGGCACCAGTCACGCCGTCGCGGTCGGTTATCGCACGCCAACCGATAACAGTTATTACGGCTTGATCGACGACCGCGGCGATCTCTATCTATTGGAGCGCCCCGCCATTGATTACCTTATTTCTCGATTAAAGAATCCCCCAATAACTTGACATAGTCCGTAATACACGGTATTCTGCTTGTTTGCATTGCTCAGATGGATAGAAAATTTCTATCCATAACCTCATTTGTTTATCCACCGATTCTACGTCATAATTAATAAGACGTAAGATACAATGTGATAATTGAGTCTGATCTTTGCTGTCTATTGGCAAAGTGTGTGGTGTGTGACGTATGCTTGCAGTAATGAACAGAGACGAACTTCGCAGCCAACTGGTAGAGAAAGCGCGTAAGCAGGGCGTGATCAGCTACGATGATATTCTAGCTGCCTTCCCGGAAGCTGAACGTGATATTGCCCTCCTCGATGATCTCATGGACGAACTGCTTGACGCAGGTGTTGATGTGGTGTCGCACGGAGTCCAAAATGAGGCGGTTTTTGATTCCCCGCCCTCAAAGCGTGATGCGGAGTATGAACATGAAGTCGTTGAGGAAGACGATTCTGATGACTTTGCGTGGATGGCAAACGCACAGTTGATTGATGATGCTGGCTACCAGCAGGCGCTCGACAGCGACGATGTTGTCGGGCTGTACCTCAAGGAAGCCGGTCGCGTGCCGCTGCTGACGGCCGAAGAAGAAGTATCGCTGGCGAAGCGGATGGAATCGGCTGAGAAGTCGCGCCAGTTGCTTGAGGAATCCGGTGAAGACCTGCCGCTCGACGACGTCTATACGCTGCGCGACACGATCTACGATGGCGAACTGGCGCAGGAACACTTGATCCGCGCAAACGCCCGCCTCGTCATCAGCGTGGCGAAGAAGTACATCGGGCGCGGCGTGCCCTTCCTCGACTTGATTCAGGAAGGCAACATCGGCTTGATCCGCGCGACCAACAAGTTCGAATCTCAGCGCGGGCATAAATTCAG
>JBBSNT010000435.1:0-2977 GCA_038260485.1 Aggregatilineales bacterium
TGGGGGATGCCACCCTACCCTGAAAGGGTAGGGCTACGAAACCCAAGCCTGCTGAAGCAGGCTGAAAAACTGCGCGATCAATCCAAGATTAGGGGAGCAACATCGAATATTCAAATGGCTTCTTAGACCTTCTGGATGGCGCGGGTGGCTGCGCCCTGCCGGATTTTAAGCTCCGCTTCGAGTTCTTTGCGGCGCACTTCGGCGGCGGTGCGTGCTTCTTCCATCGTTTCGGCGTAGCCCTGTTTGAGGTTCTTGACGAAAGCATCGCCGGAGACAGGCGCGAACAGCAGCACCAGCGCGCCGCCTAAGAGTGCCCCAACGCCCGCACCAATCGCTAAGCTGATCAGCTTGTTCATAGATAACCGCTCCCATTCGAATTGAATCCATTATAGGCGTCCGCAGCGAATATTTCAATGAACCTGTCGAGATGCGTAAAACGTATGAACCATTTGGCGAGGACGAGGCGCAGACGTCATAATGGACGCTTTGCAATGCCAAGAGGAGCAAATCACGATGAGCCGTCAAGTTGTCAGCACCGATAAAGCACCCGCCGCTGTGGGTCCCTATTCGCAAGGGATCATCGCCAACGGATTTGTCTACACCGCCGGACAGGGCGCGTTGATCCCCGGCACGAAAACGATGGTCGAGGGCGGGGTTGGCGCACAAACGCGACAGGTGATGGAGAATGTCAAAGCGATTCTCGAAGCAGCCGGATCAAGCCTCGACAAGGTTGTCAAGACGACCGTCTTTTTGACCGACATCAGCACCTTTGCAGAGATGAACGAGGTCTACGCGACCTATTTTGGCGACGAGCCGCCCGCGCGCAGCACGGTCGAAGTCTCGAAGCTGCCGATGGGGATCGCCGTCGAAATCGAGACGGTCGCGCTGGTCGATTAACGCCCCTTAAACCGACGTCCGTAGGGGCGTAATATAATTACGCCCCTACACAACCAAATCGCCCCTACAACAAAGCAAATCACACGCCACCTGCTATCCCCTGCACTAGCAGCCCGACGACCGCGCCCGCGAAAATCAGCCACGTCGCATTGAGCTTGAAGCGCACCAGCGCGATCAGCGCGGCGATTGCCAAGCCGACCGCAACGGCGCTGGTTAGGCTGATGCCATTCAAGGGCTGGAGCGCCTCTCCCGCCAAGCGTGCCACTGTGATCGTGATCGCCGCGATCACGCCTGCGTTGACGCCGTTGAGAAAGGCGCTCATGAAGCGGCTGCGGCGCAGCTTGGGAATCAGCGGGGCGGTCAGGATCACGAGGATGAACGAGGGCAGGAAGATGCCGAAGGTCGCGGCGAACGCGCCCGGAAAGCCGGCGACAATGTAGCCGACGACCGTCGCCGTCGTCGAGACGGGCCCCGGCGTCACCTGCCCGATGGCAATCGCGTCGAGCAGTTCGCGGCTGCTCAGCCATTGGAAGCTGTTGACCAAATCCTGCTGGATGTAGGCGATCAAGACGTAGCCGCTGCCAAACAGGACGGAGCCGATTTTCAGGAAGTAGAAGAACACGTCGCTGACGCCCGCGCGCGAACCGGCGGCAACGGTTTGGGCGATTGCCTGCGCGGAGGGCATCCACACCAGCAGCGCGGCGAACGGCGGCGTGATGCGCGTGGCGATCACGGCATAAATCGCGCCCGCGCCGAGCATGGCGACCACTTCAGGCACGTGCAGGAACAGGATGGCGGCGGCTGCACCCGTGCAGGTCAGCCAGAGCAAGCGTGATTTGAGGGCGCTGGGCACAAGCCGGTAACCCGCCGCCGCGATCACGGCGACGATCACGGGCTTAATGCCCCAGAGCAGGGCTTCGACCGCCGGAATCGTGCCGCTGCTGACGTAGAGCACCGCCAGCGCCAGCGTCAGGAAAAAGGTTGGCAGGATGAAGCACGCGCCGGTTAGGAGTGCGCCGGGAATACCGCGCAGCGTGTAGCCGACGTGGATCATGACCTCGGTCGAATTTGGACCGGGGATCAAGTTGGTGGCGGCGATCAAGTCGAGATAATGCTCGTGTGTCAGCCACTTGCGGCGCGTGACGAGTTCGTCTTGAGCGATGGCGACGTGCGCGACCGGACCGCCAAAGGCGAACAGGCTCAGGCGCAGAAACAGCCGCGCCAGCTTGCCATAGCTGACCTGCTGCGGCGCATTTGTATCCAGTTGGCTCACTCCTGCGCGTCAGGCGGGATGGGCAGGTAAATCGTGAACACGCTGCCCTTGCCCGCTTCGCTGTCGGCTTTGATCTTGCCGCCGTGTGCCTCGATGATCTTCTTGGCGAGCGTCAAGCCAACGCCCGTGCCACCCGCATCCCCGCGCGCACGGTCAGCACGATAGAAATGCTCGAAGATGTGAGGCAGGTCAAGCGGCGGGATACCCACGCCGTTATCGCGGACTTCGATGACCACGTCGGCGGCTTCGGCGTAGGTCGAAATGACGACCGCGCCCCCTTCCGCCGTGTAGCTCAATCCATTCAAAATCAGGTGCTTAATGGCGAGCGTGAATTGCTCGGCATCGAGCAGCACATTGGGCAGGGGGATTGTGAATGCACACGTGAGCGTTTGGTGCTTACGGAGCGCGAGATTTTGATGATCGGCGACGGCATGATCAATCGTCTCGTTGATGTTTAGCCAGCGAAACCGGAAATCGCGGGTATCGGCTTTGTCGAGACGTGCCATGCTCAGCAAGTCTTCGAGCAGGCGCTGCATGCGTACCGCCTGTGCTTGCAAAACTTCGATCTGGTGGTGCTGACGTTCGGGTTCTTGCGACAAGCGGTTAATTAAGTAAATGCTCGTGTTGATGACCGACAGCGGGGTGCGCAGGTCGTGGGAGAGGTTGGCGATAAAATCCTGAAGCACGAGGACTTTTTCGCGTTCGACGACCAGTTCTTCCTGCATTTTGCGCTCGGTGATGTCGCGGATGGCGACCACGCGCACCAACTCCCCGCGATACCACTGGGATTTACCGCGAATTTCGACA
>JBBSNT010000436.1:0-2958 GCA_038260485.1 Aggregatilineales bacterium
CCGCCGCACAACCTGCGCGAACTAGCGGCGGCAATTGCCTACCTGATCGACAACTACGAGCGTTACGACGAGATCAGCGTTGATGACCTGATGCAGTTCGTCACGGGACCCGATTTCCCGACCGGCGCACTGGTCGTCGCGGGCGACGAAATGAAGGAAGCCTACGCGACCGGACGTGGACGGGTCGTCATTCGCGCCAAAGCCGAAGTCGAGGAAGGCAAGAATGACCGCTTCCGGATCGTCTTTAACGCGATTCCGTATCAGGTCAATAAGGTTTCCGTGATCGAGCGGATTGTGCAGTTGGTGCGTGAAGACCGTATCACGCAGATCAGCGACCTGCGCGACGAATCGGACCGGCAGGGGATGCGGCTGGTGGTCGAACTCAAGGCGGGCGCTCAGCCGCTCAAAGTGCTGAATCAGCTTTACAAATACACGCAGTTGCAAAGCACGTACAGCATTCAAATGCTGGCGCTGGTCAACGGTGAACCGCGCACGCTCAGCCTCAAGCGCATGCTGCAAATTTACGTTGAGCATCGCTACGAAGTGATCGTCCGGCGCTCCGAGTTCGAACTCGACAAGCGGCGGGCACGCGCACACATCCTCGAAGGACTGCTCAAGGCGCTGTCGAGCCTCGACGCGATCATCCGCACGATCCGCGCTGCAGATGATACCGAGAGCGCACGCACGGACTTGATGGCGCGTTTTGAACTGAGCGAACCACAGGCGAACGCGATCCTCGACATGCAGCTTCGCCGTCTCGCTGCGTTGGAGCAACAGAAGCTCCAAGACGAATTCGACGAAGTGATGACGCGGATTGGCTATCTCGAAGAATTGCTGGCATCTCCGGCAAAAATCCTCGCGCTGATCCGTGAGGACATTGTTGACGTTGCCGAGAAATTCGGTGACGACCGCCGTACCGACGTGATTTATGGCGTGACGACCAACTTTGACGAATCTGATCTTGTCCGCGACGAAGAAGTCGCCATTTTGCTGTCACGCTACGGCTACATCAAGCGCGTGCCTTCGACCGCCTATCGTGCGCAGCGACGCGGCGGTAAAGGCGTGATGGGGATGATGACTAAAGAAGAAGACGGCTTAGTGGATATTGTGACCGCCAACAGCCTCGATACGCTGCTGTTCTTCACCGACTGGGGCAAGGTCTACAGCGAGCGCGCTTTTGCTATCCCTGAGGCGGCGCGCGCGGGCAAAGGCACGATGGTTCACAGCATCCTCGCGCTGGGGGCGGACGAGCACATTACGGCGATTGTGCCGGTGTCGTCGTTCGACAGCGAAGGCTGTTTCGTGCTGGCGACCAAGTTCGGGCGGATTAAGCGCGTTGATCTGCAAGATTTTGCTGACGTGCGCCCCAGCGGGTTGATCGCAATTTCGCTCGACAACGGTGATACGCTCAACTGGGCGAAGCACACCGACGGCAAGCAGCACATTGTGCTCGTTACCGAAAATGGGCAAAGCATTCGCTTCCGCGAGAAAGACGTTCGCGTCATGGGGCGTCAAGCAGCGGGTGTGAACTCGATCCGGCTGGTGGGCGAGGATGTGGTCGTCGGCATGGACGTGGTTGACGAGGACGATACGCACGTTCTGGTGATCACGCGCGATGGCTACGGCAAGCGCACACCGATTGAGGAATACCGCGTGCAGGGGCGCTATGGACAGGGTATTTTGACGCTGGCGCGTAACGAAAAGACCGGGCCGGTTGTGTCCATGCACTGCATCAACGCGAAAGACGACATCCTGATCATCACCAGTGGCAATGTGATTTTGCGCACGTCGCTGGAGCAGATTCGGGAGATCGGGCGCAACACGAAGGGCGTTAAGGTGATCGACCTCGCGGGCAATGACGTGATCGTCGCCGTTGCTATCATGGACGGCACCAGCGACAGCGTAAACGATGAGGAAGACGGCGAGATCGCCACGACGGATGGATCGCTGGATGACGGCGTAGTGGACGTGATCACCAGCGACGGCAGCGTCGCTGAAGCGTAAGTTCTCCTAAACAGCTTCCCATAAATCATGGCAATTAAAAAGCCCCGCATTGTGCGGGGCTTTTGTTTTTTGCAAAATAAAGGATGCTGAAGTGAGAAAAGGCTATTCTTCTTCTTCGGCACGGGCACGGGCGATAACTTCCGGCTCGGAAGCGCCCTCTTCGCCCTCTTCACCTTCAGTCGTTTCATCAACCAGAGCACGGAGCGGGTTGATACGGGCGATCATGTCGTCGGGGTCGTTGAGGATGGTCAGCGACTCAGGGAAGGTGAGGTCGCGGACGTAAATCGCGTCACCGACTGCGGTCAGCCCGGAAATATCGACGTCAATCGAGTCGACCAAGCCGGACGACAGCGCTTCGACCGAGAGCGTAGACAGCGTGTGAATGAGCACCGCTTGCCGCAGTTCAATGATCTGGCTTTCGCCAATCAGATGGACGGCGACTTCGGTCGTGATGCGGGTCGAGGCATCGACAGCGAGGAAATCGACGTGAAGGATTGTGCCGCGAATGATGTCGCGCTGGACTTCACGGGTGATGACCGACTGTGGCTTACCATCAACGTTGACGTTGATCAGGTGCGTACCACCGGCATCGCGCAGGGCGATTTCAAGCGGGCGATACGGGATTTGCACGTTCACGGGTTCGAAACTTGCGCCGTAGATCACGGCGGGGACGAGTCCCTGCACGCGAAGCTGGCTCACTTTTTTGCCGACGATGCTGCGCGATGCAGCTTCAATGTTATAGGTTGTTGCCACGAGACAAACTCCTTAGCTCAGGGGATGTCCTCAAGATATGCCCTGAGGAAACAGGCTGCTGCCATACACGGTCAGAAAGTAAGAGCATTCTAGCGATTGGCGCTGCTCACGTCAATGCTGAATGCGCTGTTAATGCTGCTTAACTCGTGATCCGGTAGAGCAGGGCATGACCGCGTTTCGCCGTGATCTCGATGACGCCCA
>JBBSNT010000437.1:0-2914 GCA_038260485.1 Aggregatilineales bacterium
CACCCACCGCGACGCCGCTGCCAGCAACCGCGCTCAACGGCAGCCTCGCGCCCCGTTCCGGCGTCGAATCACTAAACGCGGGCTTCCTGCCCGACCCATATTGGACGGTGCTGACAGGCGGCGGCGCGCTCGACGTGACCGCCTCGGTCACCGGCGCGGACTGCATTGGCTACACGCACGGCGCGCCCGATTTCCGCCTCAACTGGTCAGGCGAATCGACGCGCTTACGCTTTCTGTTCGCGCCGCTCGACGACGATCAGGATTCAGCACTGATCGTGCAAGCACCGGATACAATATGGCGCTGCAACCGTGATTTTGCGGGCGGCGGTTATACCCGCCCGCAGGTCGAGTTTATCAACCCCTCAGCCGGAATTTACAACGTCTGGGTCAGCGACGAAACGACGCCCGACCAGACTGTCTTGGGCGTACTCTACGTCACCGAAAAAATGTACTCGCCGGAGACAGTTCGCCCGGCGGCGGGCACGGATGCGACCAGCGCGATTGATGGGCTGACACCACAGGTATCAGCCTTTGCTTTCGACAGTACCGCGCCCGATCCCTACGCTGTCCCCGGTGTGGTCGGCGGCGGCATGCTTGACATAGCCGCGCAAAACCCCGCCTGTCCCGGTTATGTGCAGGATCAACCGTCGTTCGGGTTTATGCTCCCGCAGCCGACCGCGCATCTGCGCGTCTTTTTCGTCTCGGACGCCGCCGGTGTGGATGCGGCGCTGATCGTGCGAATGCCCGACGGATCGTGGTACTGCAATGATGATTCGTTCAACACGCGCCAGCCAACCATCGACGTGATCGGCAATTTCTCGACGGGCGGCGTCAGCATCTGGGTAGGCAGTTTCGACGCGAACGCGACTATCCCCGGCACGCTCACCATCACGCGCGGCAGCGCCAGCCCGCTTGACCCAACCCGCGCCGCGCCAACGGTAGGCTGATCTCGAAGGGGCGTTGTAAAGGCGTTACATGAGGATGTTTAAAAACCTCTAAGCCCGTCACAAAACCGTCGTTTCTGCACACGGTCAAGAGAAAAAGCGTGTTTTGCGCCCCTCTTCTTAAGAAGAAGGGCAGGCAAACCGCAGGTTTGCACGGGGTGAGGTTAGTACCCAATAAAGCCCCCGCGCCCACGTCTAATCTATGATCAACCCTTCACCTACGCGGCAACTCGGACATAACCAACCTCTAGCGTAAACCGCTCATTTCTGCTATAGATCGAAGCACGCTAAACATTTCGAAATATTTACCCAATCTCAACGCCGTTTTCATTAGACTTTTATCTATAGTGATGGAAACGGAAGGGCGCTATCATGTGAGGCTCATACGGCAGTGATAGGATGATGTGAAATTGGTCACAATCATTTGAAACGGGATCAGATGCACACGAACGGCTCACGCGAGCGGAACATAGTAAAAATCCGCGATCTCAGCAAGCTGTATGCTGAGGGAGGGCGTGCCCGCGCTGTCCTAGAGGGGATTAACCTCGACATTGCCGAAGGGGAGTTCTTTGTCCTCTTAGGGAAAAGTGGCAGCGGTAAGAGCACGCTGCTCAACTTGATCAGTGGGATTGATCAAGCCGACGGGGGCAGCATCATCGTTGCTGACACTGAACTCACACAGTTGGACGAACGCCGCTTGACACTGTTCCGCCGCGATCATCTGGGTATCATCTTCCAGTTTTTCAACCTCATTCCCACCCTCACTGTTCTCGAAAATGTCACCCTGCCGCTCGAACTGAGCGGTCACACGGGCGGCGAACAGCGCGCCCTAGACCTGCTTAATGCCGTTGGCTTGGGTGACCGCGCTAACGATTTTCCCGATAAACTCAGCGGCGGTGAACAGCAGCGCGTCGCTATCGCACGAGCTTTGGTCCATCAACCAGCGGTCGTACTGGCAGATGAGCCTACCGGAAACCTCGACGAAGAGACAGGTAAACTTATCCTTGACCTTCTGCTAGAATTGACGACAGGCATGGGGCGCACGCTCATTATGGCGACCCACAGCCCGGAGATCGTCCCGCTGGCAGACACTATCTGCCGGATACACGATCATAAACTCATCGTTACCAAACGAGAGTCGGTGAAGGAGCTTATATCATGACCGACCCTGACCCCTATGTGGTGAAGCAAATCATCGCTGAACTGCGCGACGTCAGTAAAGAGAAACGCCGTACCGCCGTGATGAAGCTGGGGATGTTAGGCGGCGACGAAGCCGTCCGCACACTGATGATGGTCGTCACAAACCACCACGAAGACTTGATTGTGCGTGGTCGTGCCGCGTTGATGCTCGGCAAACTGGGCGACCCGCGTGCCGTCGAGCCGCTCATTCGAGCCTTAGATGCACCCGGCTACCAGACGCCGCTGCACGCGGCGCAGTCACTCGGCAAGTTGGGCGACCCGCGCGCGATAGAACCCCTGCTGCGCGCGATGGAATCGCACAACGACAAGATGCGCGACGCCGCCCAAGAAGCGCTCGGCAAACTCGGCTATCCGTCCGAGAAAATCGGCGAACCCGAAGCGTAGAGGCGCCATTCTCATCACGACGTCTTGTTGTAGGGGCGTAATATTAGAAGTTACGCAGTTGAAAAACGCGAGCTAGAATCGGCGGCATGAACGCTCCCAAATGTACCGAACAGGACTACATCAACTTTCTGGTCGCGGCGCAGCGGGTTTTTAGCACCGTTGAAGCCGCCCGCAGCCATCCGGAGGGCGCACAGAAGCCCGCGCATGACGCCTACACGCGCCTGCTGCAACGCCTGCCGCCGGACAGTGAGGCATTGTGGGCGGAAGTGCAGCCTTGTGTGGAGAGCAGCAGCGGTTTGCTGGTCATCGACGACACAACGCTGGACAAGCCTTATGCCAGCCAGATGGCGTTGGTGACGCGCCATTGGTCGGGCAAACACGGGGAG
>JBBSNT010000438.1:0-2912 GCA_038260485.1 Aggregatilineales bacterium
ATCGACATCACAGAACAGCGCGAGTAAACTCATATTGGGATACCTTTCGTGTTAGGGGTAACACGAAGCTTAACCGCTTCTTGTAAGGTATCCCACCCCTATCCGAAACTCAGGTTAATAGAGTCCGGTGAGGTGGGACAAGGATTTTTCGGGTAAAATTTAGCTGCACCTAAAAATAAGGTTG
This sequence comes from Aggregatilineales bacterium, assembly GCA_038260485.1. GTDB lineage: Bacteria > Chloroflexota > Anaerolineae > Aggregatilineales > Phototrophicaceae > Flexifilum. The sequence continues at coordinate 185 of JBBSNT010000438.1, forward strand.
AAGGAAAGAATTCCTGATCTCCTGCGTCTGATCGTGGAGAGACGTAAGCTCAAGTCGCAATGAAGGATGCAATCCCATGAATCACACGCAGAACGACCACGCAGCGATGCAGCACGCGGATCACAGCGGGCATGAGCAGATGTTTCGCCGCCGCTTCTGGGGGTGCCTTGTATTGACGATTCCGGTGCTGTTGTTCAGCCCGATGATTCAGGATTGGCTCGGTTTTTCGATGCCAGAATTCGCGCTCAGCGGGTGGATCGGTCCCGTGTTCGCGCTGGTGATCTTCCTGTACGGCGGGCTGCCGTTTCTGCAAATGGCGCTGCCGGAAATCCAGAATCGTCAACCCGGCATGATGCTGCTGATCTCGCTTGCGATTACGGTCGCCTTTGTCTACAGCGTCTTCGCGGCGGTGACCGGAACGAGCAAAGGTTTCTTCTGGGAAATGGCGACGCTGATCGATGTGATGCTGTTCGGTCACTGGATGGAGATGCGCAGCGTGCGTCAGGCGTCGGGTGCGCTTAACGAACTTTCAAAGTTGATGCCGGACAGCGCCGAACGGCTCGATGCGGACGGCAATCCGCAGTCGGTGGCGGTGAGCGAATTGAAGCAGGGCGATTTGATTCTTGTGCGACCGGGGGCAAGCATTCCCGCCGACGGCGAGGTCGAAAGCGGTGAATCGCGCGTGAACGATGCGCTGATCACAGGGGAGTCGAAGCCAGTCTCGAAAGCGGCGGGAGCAAAAGTGATCGCCGGGGCGATCAACGGTGACGGCAGCCTGCGCGTGCGCATCATGGCGACGGGCGATGAGACGGCGCTGGCAGGGATTATGCGGTTGGTGCAGGAAGCGCAGAAAAGCAAATCGCCCACGCAACTGCTTGCGGATCGGGCGGCGGGATGGCTGTTCTACGTCGCGTTGACGGTAGCGGTGTTGACGGCAATCGCGTGGGTCGCGGCGGTTGGCTGGAAATTGGACGTGCTGGAGCGGGTGGTGACGGTGCTGGTGATCGCCTGCCCGCACGCGCTCGGCTTGGCGATCCCGCTGGTCGTGGCGATCAGCACGGCGCTGGGGGCGAGCAATGGCATTCTCGTCCGTGACCGGCTCGCGCTGGAGCAGGCGCGCGAGATCGACACGGTGGTATTCGACAAAACCGGCACGCTGACGGAAGGGCGTTTCGGCGTGGTCGGCATCTCGACGGCGGCGGATTGGGACGAGCCGAGCGCGCTGGCGCTGGCGCTGGGCGTTGAAGGCGACTCCGAACACCCGATTGGACGGGGTATGCGCGAGAAAGCCGAAGCGGACAAGGTGAAAGCCGCTGCTATCACCGATTTCGAGGTGATCAAGGGGCGCGGGATCAAGGCGAAGCACGAGGGCAGCGCCGTCTACGTTGGCGGTCCTCGATTGCTCGAACAGCTCCAAATTACGCCGTCGGGCGCGCTGGCGGACTTCGCGCAGCAGGCGAACGATCATGCGCAGACGGTCGTCTTTCTGGTGGCGGACGATAAGCTTGCGGCGGCGTTCGCTTTGGCGGATGTGATTCGTCCGGAGAGCAAGCAGGCAGTCGAGCGGCTGCACGCGCTCAAGATCGAGGTGGCGATGCTGACCGGAGACAGCCAAGCGGTTGCGCAGTCTGTCGCGCGCCAACTCGGGATCGACACGGTGTTCGCGGAAGTGCTGCCGGAAAACAAGGATCAGAAGATCAGCGAATTGCAAGCGCAGGGCAAGAAAGTCGCGATGGTCGGTGACGGTGTCAACGATGCGCCGGCGCTGACGCGCGCTAACATCGGTATCGCCATTGGCAGCGGCACGGACGTTGCCATCGAGTCAGCGGGGATCATTCTGGTCAAGAGCAATCCACTTGACGTGGTAAAAATCTTCGCTCTCAGCCGAGCGACTTATCGCAAGATGATCCAGAATTTGATCTGGGCGACGGCGTACAACGTGATCGCGCTGCCGCTGGCGGCGGGGGTGCTTGCGCCTGTCGGGATTTTGCTCTCGCCAGCGGTGGGCGCGGTGCTGATGTCGCTGAGTACGGTGATCGTGGCGATCAATGCTCAACTGCTGCGCAGGGTGGATTTGGACGCGGAGGCGGCGTGACTTCAAGCTCCCCTCTCCATTGTTGGAACGGAAAGGGGAGCTTGTTACAGCGATTTAGCTGGTTGCACCCTGCTTTTGGAGCTTTGCCCACTCGTCCTTGAGGGTGACGGTGCGGTTGAAGACGAGCTTGTCGGCGGTCGAGTCGGGATCGACGACGAAATAGCCGATGCGCTCGAACTGGTAGCGTGTGCCTGCTTCTGCGCCCGCCACGCTTGGCTCGATGTATGCCGTCTCGATCACGTCGAGTGAGTCCGGGTTGAGGTAGTCGAGGAAGTCCTTGTCGGCGTCCATTTCGCTGGCGTCGGCGGCAGTGAGCAGGTGATCGTAGAGGCGGACTTCGGCTTCGAGGGCGTGGTGGGCGCTGACCCAATGGAGGGTCGCCTTGACTTTGCGCCCATCGGGCGAATCGCCGCCGCGCGTGGCGGGATCGTAGGTGCAGCGCAGTTCGGTGATACTGCCGTCGGCATCCTTGATGACTTTGTCACAGGTAATGAAGTAGGCGGAGCGTAGGCGAACTTCCTTGCCGGGTGAGAGGCGGTAGAACTTCTTGGGCGGGTCTTCCATGAAATCTTCCTGCTCGATGTAGAGTTCACGCGAGAAGGGGACTTTTCGCGTGCCTGCATCGGGGTCTTC
>JBBSNT010000439.1:0-2889 GCA_038260485.1 Aggregatilineales bacterium
ATATTGTCGATATTGCGCTGCCGCAGAATCTACACCGCGACGTGGCGGTCGCTGCCGCCAAAGCGGGCAAACAGATCTTCTGCGAAAAACCGATGGCGCTGAACCTCGCGCAGGCTCAGGAAATGCTTGACGCCGCCGAAGTAGCTGGCGTCGTCCATTATCTCAACCACAATTATCGGCGGACTCCGGCGGTCATGCTCGCCCGTCAGTTGATCGACGAAGGCAAAATCGGGCGCATTTATCACTGGCGCGGCGCTTACCTGCAAGACTGGATCACCGATCCCAACTTTCCGCTGACGTGGCACTTAAAGAAGGAGACGGCGGGTTCTGGCCCACAGGGCGACCTCAATTCACACAGCATCGACCTTGCGCGCTTCCTCGTCGGTGACATCACCAGCGTGACCGCGATGACGACCAACTTCGTCACCGAACGTCCACTGCCGGGCGCGGGCGCGGCGACTTTCAGCGCTGGATCAAATGCCAGCGGCGAAATGGGCAAGGTGACGGTCGAGGACGCGGCGTTCATGCTAGTGACCTTCGCCAACGGCGCGCTTGGCTCGTTCGAAGCCTCGCGCTTTGCCACCGGACGCCGCAACCACAATACCTTTGAAATTTATGGCGAAAAGGGCAGCCTTCTTTTCGATCTTGAGCGCATGAACGAGCTTCAATATTACTCCGTAGACGACCCGCCCTACGCGCAGGGCTTCCGTACCATCTTGGCGACCGAGCCAGTTCATGCTTACGTTAGCCATTGGTGGCCGCCGGGACACATCATCGTCTACGAGCACGAGTTCACCCACGCCGTCGTCGATTTTCTGCATGCGGTAGAAAAAGGCGGCGTCATTCACCCGAACTTTGCCGATGGCGTCGCTGAATCAAAAGTGATCGACGCCGGGCTGCAATCCGCTGCAAGCGGACGCCGAATCGATATTGACTAGCCGATCACGGACTGTTTCCAACACGACCAGCCGAACAGCTCCATTTTTGTTAAGAACCCGCAGCGCTGCGGGTTCTTTTTATAGACAGATCACATCTACGGACAGCGCTCAAACCGACACCTCCTTCACGCATCAAGCAACGGAATTCGAACGCATCCCCTTGATTCGCAGTAGAGCGATTAAACCTGTGTTTTATTGCGAAAGGAACTTATCTTGAGGAGAAACACGCTGCTGATCGCCGTGCTGCTGGCGGCTGCGTTATGGATCATCGTGCCTGCCGCCGCGCAAGACACAACTTCCGAACCCGCCGCCGAAGCAACGCCTGAAGCCACTATTCAAGCAACCGCCGAAGCGGGCGCGCTATTCAGCTTTCCGGGACCCGGCAGCTATACCGTCCGCCAGCCATACGCTGACGGCGAGCGCAGCTACCGCGTTTATATTCCGGCAGATTATCAGGATGATGGAGATCCGCTCGCGCTGGTGATCGTCATGCACGGCGCGGGTGGTGATGCAGAAGGCACAGAGGCGTTTACCGAATTCGATCCGCTTGCCGACACGGAAAATTTCATCGTCGTCTACCCGAACGGCGTCAACGGCGCGTGGAACGATGGTCGCGCGCCGGGAGCGAACAACAACGACGATGATGTCATCTTCCTCGCCGATATGGTCACATTCATGAAGGAACAGTTGAACGTCGATGCCGCGCGCGTCTACGCGACCGGCTACTCGATGGGCGGCATGATGTCCTACCGCGTCGGCTGCGAACTCAGCGACGTTTTCGCGGCGGTCGGCTCAGTCGCCTCGACCATGCCGCTCTACCTCGTCCAGACCTGTGGAAACGCCCCGCCTGTGCCCGTGATTGTCTTTCAAGGCACGGATGATCCCATCGTGCCATGGATGGGCATCACAGGCGCGTATCTCTCCGCCACGCAGACGATTGGGTTTTGGGGCAATCACAATCAATGCACGCCGCAGTTCGAACTCGAAGCCCTGCCCGATACCGTCCCCGACGATTACACCCGTGTCATGCGCCAAGCCCTGCCCGGTTGCGCCGCCGACTTCGTCCTGTATGCGGTCTATTTCGGCGGGCATACATGGCCCAGCCACCCCATTCAGGCATCGATTCAGCTAGGCGCGACGACTCAAGACGTTGACGCGACGCAGATCATCTGGGATTTCTTCAAGGCGCACCCGAAACCAGCCGAGTAACCCACGTCCAAGACAAAACGGACGCCAAGCGGCGTCCGTTTTGTCTAAAGCTAACCTGCTGAGCGCAGCCTTAGCTGCCCGTCGTCAGCGCGTCGAGTTCGACACGTGCGGGCGTGAAGTTCGGGTTGAACGACAGCGCGCCGTTCAGGTTGCTGATAGCGCGGTCACGCTCGCCTAAGCCTTCACGCGCCAGCGCGCCATAGTAGAACGTCTCCTCGACGTACTGCCCGCCGCCATCGTTGAGGTTCGCCTGCGCCAGCGCGATCATGTCGTCGTAGCGCCCGACCTGCTCGTAAGCCTCGAACGGTCCAAACTGATACCACATCATCCGCCAAGGCAGCCCAATATTGCGCGCTTGATCGTAAGCGGCTGCCGCGCGTTCGTAATCGCCTAAGCCGACGTAATTGGTGCCGACGTTGAACCACGCGAAGGCATCCGTGCCGTCGGCGCGCGCATCAGTGACCGCCTGCGCGAGTGCGTTATTCCAGTTCTGCGCCTCGTCAGCGTCGCTGTCCAGCAGCGTCATCAATTCTGCCTCGCGCGGTTGATCGTAAAGCACGACGTACAGGTTATTGAAGTGATGCCAGTATTCCGCGATGTGATCGTAGGAATAGACGTAGTTTGGTCCCTTATAGCTGTCCTGCGAGGTGAAATTCTGGGTCGCGTCGTCGTAGCCGCTGATCAACAGGTAATGCCCCATCCAGCCGAGATTCTCACCGGGCGGATCGTAGCCTTCCTCGAT
>JBBSNT010000440.1:0-2879 GCA_038260485.1 Aggregatilineales bacterium
AAGTCGATGCGCCCGCCGAGGTCGTTTCTCGGACTGTTGCCCGCATCGGCGGGGTCAATGGCTGGCTGGTTTTTAACTCGCTGTGGCGGCTGCGCGCAATTTTCGACCGGATGATCGGTGGGGTGGGCTTCCGGCGTATTCGGCGCCATCCTGACGACCTACGGGCGGGTGATGCGCTCGATTTCTGGCGAGTCGAGGCGCTCCAGCCGAACCGCTTGATCCGGCTGCGTGCGGAGATGAAGCTGCCGGGGCAGGCGTGGTTGCAATTTCAGATTGATCCACAGGACGACGGTAAAACGCTGCTGACCCAAACGGCGTATTATGCGCCTAAAGGCTTTGCCGGAACGCTCTATTGGCTGGCGCTGCTGCCGTTTCACGGCGCGATCTTCGGCGGGATGATCGCGGAACTCAAAGCACGGGCGGAGAAGCTCGCTGTGCGCAAAAAGTCGATTGAAACGGAAGCGGAGCGCGCCAGCGCTGTATCTTGAGGATTTACGCCAGCGGCACGGCGACGAAGCGCCCGTAAGCGACGAACGCCGTCAGTACCAGCAGGACGAGTCCGGCGGCGGCGATCAGGGTCAGGATCGGCAGAATTCCGGTCGGGGCGGGCAAAACCAAGCCGATTGTGCCGAGGATTTCCACCAGCCTGAACAAGCGCACGAAGTTCGGGCGCATTGTCTCGACCTAATGCATCATTTATTTCTAAGACGGTAGGTGTCAGGCAAGCGCAGTTCAACCAACAAGTTTGTGACTCTGTTGGTTAAGCGACAAACAGGCGAAAATGTTAGATACTGAAACCAAGCTCGACCCGCGCGAAGCGGACGCGCGCGCTTTTACAGCAGGTATGGATGAATTTGGCGTAAGAAAAGTCGGTCGGCAGCATCAAGATGAGAATTTGGCGGCGTTCGAACGGATCGCTGTCACGACCAGTTGGACAATTTTGGGATTGGTCTTTCAGTGGGCACGGGCAGGGCGTAAAATCCAAGCGACGCAGCTTTCCGAACAAAACTTAGCGCTGCTGACGCCGGGTCTGCAAAATTATCTCGTTGACGACTAGGGAAACCAATTTGGGACAAGTGGTCTTGATCACGGGCGCGTCGAGCGGTATTGGCTACGCGACAGCGCTGGCGTTCGCCAAACGGGGCGCGCACGTTGCCGTCACTGCACGGCGCGCGGATCGGCTGGCGAAACTCGTAGCCGAAATTGCCACACTGCCGTCACCGCACGGTGATTGCTTGACGATCACCGCCGACGTAACCGATGCGTCAGCGATGCAAGCAGCAGTCGATCAGACAATTCAGCGCTTTGGGCGGCTCGACGTACTCGTTGCGAACGCAGGTATCGGGCAGCGCGGGTCGCTGGTCGATTCGGACTGGGATGATCTGGAAACGCTGCTGCGGACGAACATCGACGGTGTGCTGCACAGTATCCGTGCTGCCGTGCCAGCGATGCGCCAATCGTCAGGCGAACCTTTAGGCGAACCTTTAGGCGGGCACATCGTGATCGTCTCGTCGGTCGTCGCCAATATGGTATCGCCTTACGCTGCGACTTACAGCGCCAGTAAAGCCTTCGTGAGCAGCATCGCGCACTCGCTGCGTTTTGAACTCATGCCGGATCATATCACCGTGACCGATTTGATCGTTGGACGGACGGAAACCGAGTTCAGCCAGCGGCGCTTAGGGATGATGGGGCACGCCGACAAAGCGCCCAAAATCCCGGTGATGAGCGCTGAGCAAGTCGCCGAAGGCATCGTTCAGGCGACCGAACGCCGCTCAAGCCGCGCCATTCTACGTTTATTTGATCGTCTTGTCGTGCTTGGTAATGCGCTCGTGCCCGATTTTATCGGGCGGCGGGCGATGCGTCAGTACCGGACTTAACCCAAAGGACTCCTTCCGTGCCCGTGAAATTGAACTCCATGCGTCTGCTGGAGCAGAACAAAATCCCCTACGAACGAGTCGAATACCCGGATAACCTGCGCGACGCCGAGGAGATTGCCGAAGTGCTGGGCGTGCCGCCGTTCTTAGTCTACAAGACGCTGGTCGCGCAGCCGGAAGGCAGCAATAAAGCCAAGCCGTTTCTGGTGATGCTAGCGGCGAGCCGTCACCTGAATCTGAAGGCTTTGGCGGCAGTTGCGGGAGAGAAGAAAATCAAGATGGCGACCCACAACGACGCCGAAATGCTGACCGGGCTGAAGGTCGGCGGGATCAGCGCCTTGGCGCTGACGCACAAGAACTGGGTCGTCTTTCTCGACCAGCCCGCGACCGAACACCAGCATATCCTGATCAGCGCGGGGCAGCGGGGCATGGATTTGCGCGTGCCGACAATGGCGTTGGTCGGCTTGCTGCATGCAAGGCTCGCCGATGTGGGTATCGACGCGGAGTAACTGTAGTTAAAAGAGAAAGTAGCAGAAATTGAAGGTAAAAACCAACAGCCTGTCCTTATCTGTAAGGTGATTCAAGTTTTTTATCTCGTCTGTCAATTTTACAGGTCGCCGACCTGAAAATGACGCTGTTACCCCGTTCTTCGTCTCCTCTCCATGCAATGGAGAGGAGGTCGGGGGGTGAGGTTTGTGAGCAACGCAAAAGCTTGAATCAGGTCTGTTTCTACTTTTAATATTCCCCATTTCACTATTTTTAGCGCGAGAGGAAGCGCGCCATCTCGAAGTAGTGGTTGCCAATCGGTCGAAGCTGGCTGATCGCTTCTTCGAGCGAGATCGGCTTCATTTCGCGCCCGCTGAGCGCGACCATGACGCCGGACATGCCGTCATTAACCAACTGCACGGCTTTCACGCCCATGCGGGTTGCCAGCAGTCGGTCGAATGCCGAAGGGCTGCCACCGCGTTGGATGTGTCCCAGAATGGTTAAGCGGATTTCGAAGCC
>JBBSNT010000441.1:0-2852 GCA_038260485.1 Aggregatilineales bacterium
AGCTTCGCCTGGATTGACAAGTTCCGAGCCTTACTCATTCGCTATGATCGCAAAGATGCCAACTTTCTCGGTGCTCATCATCTCGCTTTTGCGCTCATTAACCTACGTCATTTGTTCGCACAGAAAGTTTGAATCAGTTCGCTTTTAACTTTTTCTACTTTTAACTCAAACATTATAGCCGATGGTGAAACTGAACTGAACCCTGATCAGACCGTCATGTAGGGCAGGAACAGTAGCACGAGGTTGACCGTAATCTGGCAGACCCACGCGGCGGCGAGTCCGTTGCGCTCGCGGACATAGCTGTAGATCAAGTTGATGCTGATCAGCGCGACGCTGATGATCACGGCGACGAGCGGATAGCGTCCGACTTCCAACATGGGGATGAACAGCACCAGCGACCACACACTGCCGAGGATGCCGACCAGCCAAAACGAGCGGTTCTGCTGCATGAATCCGCGAAAGAACAGCGTTTCCGCCAGCGGCATGACGAATAGCAGATATGCCAACACCGCACCGGACGGCAGGGCGCGCACGTCTGCGACGATGCCGGTCTGGAACATCAAATGCACGGTTGTCGTGAGGGCGCTGCCGCCCACCAGCAGCAGCGGCGCGGCAATAATCAGCCCGAAGACAATCCCCCAAGCGAGGTTCTCCAGCTTTTCATGCTCGATGCGTGTCGTCGTCCCGAACAGCCACGACAGCACGCCGAACAACCCCAGCAACCCCCAAACCAGCGTATAACGCAAATCAGCGTTCTGCGGGATCAGTGGCAGCAGACCGAAGGCGAGCGCCAGCGCCAGCAGATAGCCGAAGGTCGGGTCGCTGCCTGTTCCACGATAGCGCACCGCATCACGTGAGCTATCGCCATTTGGCTGGCGCTGAGCCATCGTCTCGGCGTAGCGCGCGTGCTCCTCAAGCGGGTCATCCGGCTCGATAGGATCGACGGGATCATCCGGGTAGGATTCCATGTCCGTGTAGTCGTCGGGCGTCATCGCTTAGTCGGCAGCGCTGTGAGAACGAGCGTTTGCGTTTGCGCTCGTGAGCAGGCTACGCATCGCCTCGATCACCTGATTGACGTGCTGGCGTGTGATCCAGTAGTGCGTCACGAAGCGGAAGCCATAAATCCCACCGGGGCGCACGAGGATGTCGTACTCGTCCTTGAGCCGCTCTGCGAGTTGCTCGGCGTTGAGCGGCGACGCGGTCGTCAGGGCGAAGTTGATCATATTGGTCTTCACGGCGTCGAGGTCAATTTCGACGTAAGGCAGCGATGCTAAGCCTTCTGCCAGCGCGCGCGCATTGGCGTGATCTTCCCCGAGCCGCTTGCTCATGACGTTGAGCGAGATCAAGCACGCCGCTGCGAGTACGCCGACCTGCCGCATCCCACCGCCAAGACTCTTGCGGATGCGCGTCGCCTGCGCGATGAATTCGTGCGAACCGACCAACATTGAGCCAACGGGCGCGCATAAGCCTTTCGAAAAGCAAAATTGCACGCTGTCGGCGTCGCTGGTCAGGTCTTTGACGGACGTGTTGAGCGCGGTCGCCGCATTGAAAATGCGCGCGCCGTCGATGTGCAGCTTCAAGCCATTTTCGCGGGCGATTGCCCCGACTTGGCGGATGTAGCTTTGGGGAACGGGTGCGCCGCTCATGCCGCCCTGCGTATTTTCGAGGCAGATGAGCCGTGTATGCGGAAAATGCGGGTTTTCCGGGCGAATTGCCGCTCGAATCTCATTGAGGTCGAGCGTGCCGTCAGGCTGGACGGTCAGCGTATTCGGCTGAACGCCGCCATAAGCGGCTGCGCTGCCGGCTTCATACTTGAAAATGTGCGATTCTTTGCCGAGGATCATTTCTTCGCCGCGACCGCAGTGGCTCAGCACCGAGGTCAAGTTGCCCATCGTGCCACTGGCGACGAACAGCCCCGCCTCTTTGCCAAACATGGCTGCGGATTCTTCTTGCAAGCGGTTGACGGTCGGGTCGTCGCCGAAGACATCGTCTCCGACTTCGGCGTTCGCCATTGCTTCGCGCATCTCTGGCGTGGGATGCGAAACCGTATCGCTGCGTAAGTCGATGGTTTTCATGCTAAATTCCTTCCCTTGACACGGCGTGATCGTAATGCGCTTTAGCGCAGTTCGCAAGTTCCGGTCACAAGTGCCTCACACGTCAGTGTGTGCAGAAGGGTTCAGAGGGGATAGGCTTATTTCTGTTTGAGCAGCCACTCAATAGCTTGGTCGCGGTCGCGGTTTTCAAAGAAGCGGACTTGTGTTCCCTTGAAGTGGACTAAACGCAGGAATGTATCGACGATATGCGCTTCCATAGCATTATCGGTCAGGGTTGCGGTATAAATTCTGCCAAGTTTGGGATACTTGGCGCTCAGTTCTTTGCCACGCTGCATGGCATAGCTAATCGGCAGGCTGCCACCTGCACTGTTGAGCATGATCCGCAGCGGCTCATCGAGATTCGTCCAGTTTTGGTAAAGGCGTTCAAGTTGCAGGAAGTAGGCGTCCGTGCCGCGTATGCCGAACTCTTTGAGGATCAATTCGTGAATGCCGTTCTCGTGCAAAACGTGTTCGCATTGTGCATCGATGTCCGTGATCATGGGCGTGCTCCAATGGTGAGTTAAGCAGTTAGAGTTGATTTTTCAACGGTAAGACGATTTATGCGTCAAAATGCTTAGAGTTATATCAAAGCAGTAAATTATATCCATCGTTAAGGACTAAGTAACCTGAGTTTCGGATAGCTCTCACACAAGAGCAAGGGATTGAGCATCACGAGTAGACCAGTTGATAGCGGGTTTCTTGGGTTGCCACAGGTAGGCAATCAAGCCTGCTACGACATTGACCACAAAGTTGATCGGG
>JBBSNT010000442.1:0-2836 GCA_038260485.1 Aggregatilineales bacterium
CCGGCGCGTGCATGTGGTTCGGCGTTGCCACACTGATCGCGTCAATGTCGTCGCGGGCGACGAGGTCATGGTAATCTGTATATTTGTTAGCGATTTCGTAAGTTGTGGCGATCTGCCCCAAACGAATCTCCGCCGAGTCTGCGATCGCCACCACTTCGACACCGGGCTGCTGTAAGTATGATTTTAGGTGGGTTTCGCCAGCCCAGCCCAACCCCACGACGCCCACGCGCAAAGGTTCTTGCTGCATAATCTTGCCGTTCCTGTGAACTAAAAACGATTTTCGGGCTATTGTACCCACGTGCCGAGTCAGCTAGCAATCCAGTGATTATAGATCGTCATAACTGCCGATGTTCTCCTTGAGGAAGGCGAGATAAGCAGCCGTGTCACCGCTCACAGGATAGTAGACGAACGGGGGTGCCGGATATCGCCTGATCATTTTGGGATCGCGGGCTTTTGCCGCTTCGAAGGCATCATTCCGCCGCGTAATGTCGAGGATTTCCCCCAGCGCCGCATTATCCCGCAGCGAATCCAGATCGAAGAATGAGGCGATGTGGGTTGAAAGCAGCGCGTACCACCCATAGATCGCAACAACGTCCCCCCCTAGTTCCGCCAGCCGCATCACTGCTAGCGCTGCGTCGACGATGTTCAGCCCAGCGTCGGGCGGGATCGCGTCGCCGTTGCTCAGCACACCCAACTTGACGAACCGCGCCCACAAGGGCGATCCAACGTCGCAGTACAGATAAGGTGGGCGCGCGTAGCCTGCCATCGGGTTGGGCACGACCCAGCCTTTCTCCCGTTCAAGCACCGGTTGACCGTACGGTTCGATCGGCTTTTCTCGCACGGCGTCGAAGCCGGTCAGCCCGTCGAAGTAATCGCGGTACTGCGTGTAATCGGGATGCTGGTTCAGATCAAACCGGTAAGTGTAGCGGGCTTGCAGCAGCAAATCCATCACCCGAAAGTTTGTGAAACCTGTATCCCAGTGGTTTTGGTAGTCGTACAACTGCCAGTACAGCGAGCGCAAATCAAGGTCGCTCCGTACTGCCAGTATCCGCACTGACTCTTCAACTAAGTCCTCGATTTCGTGCATCGACATCGTGTTTGCCTTTATTGTAGGTCCTACACTTTTAGTCGGGTTTACGCTAGCGGACGGTTCGACTAGACTGAGACAATCGAGAGGAGTACGCATTGGATCATCACGATCATGTTAACCTGATTCGCGGCGGCGTAGCGAATGACAACGCGCCTACTCTACCGAGTGTATGGGCAGATTTTGGTTCAGGAACAGGGGCATTTACGCTGGCATTGGCTGATCTGCTCAGTCCGGCAGCGAACGCGATCATTCATAGTATCGACCGTGATGCGGGCGCGCTCAATCAGCAGCGACGAGAGATGCGCGCGCGCTTCCCCACTGCTCAGGTCACCTACCATATGGACGATTTCACCCGCCCCATCGATCTTCCGCCGCTTGACGGCGTGTTGATGGCGAATGCGCTGCACTTCGTCAAGGACAAAGTGCCTGTTTTGCGCCTCATGTACGGGTATTTAAAGCCGGGTGGTCGCTTGATTGTGGTGGAATACAACACGGATCAGGGAAATACGTGGGTTCCTTATCCGTTTTCTTCGGGGATGTGGAATAAGCTCGCCAGTCTGAACGGCTTTACTGGGACGCACCAACTCTCAGCGTGTCCCAGCCGATTCCTCAGTGAAATCTACAGTGCGATCAGCCGCAAACCTCTATCTTAAGCGCTGACTTCACCAGCGGCGAGAGGAGTATTGGTGGGTTGATTACTACCACCGGCAGGTTCAGTCGAGATGCCAATCGTAGTAAAATCGTTTACCGGTTCGTCTGAACGGAAAATGAGCGAACCAAAACCCTGCGCATCGACGTTGAAAATACCTGCACTGACGGATTGATCGCCTGCGATCAACCAGAGTTGATAGGTACGACCCGATTCAAGCGCTGGTAAGCGATCAGTGACCAGCAATGCGGTTTCGTTCTGCGGCTGATACAGCACGGTCGCTAACACAGTGTTATCGTCAGGGGTAGTGGAAACGAGCTGGACCTGCTTCGTCTGCCCTGTTCCCAAAGCCGCGAGCACATCATGCTGGTCACGCAGCAGCGCGACCATGTCCTGCTGCTGGTCTTGCAAGTTATTCACCTGCGTTATCCAGTAGACGTTCGACAGAATCAGCAGCGCCGCGACTGCCGTCAAACCAATCGCAAGCCAATTAAAGCGCCCTTCGCGCGGCACAGGCACGTACCGTTGATCGGTCGGGAATGGTGTAATATTGGACACGGGTTGGTCGCCCAAAGCGCGATCAACTGCCTCAGCGGTAGCACCAGCCGACGCCAAAATTCGCGCACGGAGATCGACGGGTGGTTCTACCAAAGGCGCAGCAAAATTGAGATCATCCACGAGTGCCTGATAATCATCAAGTTCTGCCGCGACCGCGGGACACAAGGGCAGCAGACGTTCCACAAGCAGCGTCTCATCAGCATCCGTTGCCCCGATGCTGTAAGCTGGAAGCAGCGCCCTAAGCGTGTCGCAATCAGATTGTCGAGGTTCTTGCTCGCTCATTGCATAAGTACCAAGCGATTGGTTGTCGCTTATAAATACGCTAAAAAGGACAGAATAGATGTAACATGAGTTCTAGTCAATCGTCTGATGCCTCAATCCACAAGGCTCTGAGCTTTTGCAAACCCAAACGCACCCGCGTTTTGACTGTTCCTAACGGCAAATTGAGATGCGCCGACATTTCGCTGTGCGTCATCCCTTGGAAAAATGCTAATTCAATGACTTCGACCTGCTCATCAGGAAGCTGCTGAAGCAGTGAC
>JBBSNT010000443.1:0-2806 GCA_038260485.1 Aggregatilineales bacterium
AGGTACGTCCCCCATGCCGCCCAGACGATATGGAGCAGAATGCTGACGCGGATACCGTCCGGCGGCGAGAGCGGCGCGACGATCCAGTTGGGCGGGTAGAACGTCCCAAGCTGACTGTTGGCGAGCAGCGGCACGCCCATGAACAGATCGGGCGACCAGAGCGGAAGCTGCCCGCTCAGCAGGGCGGCGTTACGAACGTGCCAGTAGGGATAGAAGTAGGCGAAGGTGTCGCCGCGCGCGAGAATGGCGTCGGTGAACGCCAGCTTGTAGAAGAACGCCAGCGTGAGCGCGATCAGCAGCAGGGGCGCGAGGTCTATGCGTTTGAGACGCTTCAGGGGGATGACTCCTAGCGGCAAGCAACGGATTTTGACGTAGGGGCGTAATATATTACGCCCCTACAATCCCCTGCTCGACTGCGGGCGGCGGCTTAGTCGCGTTCTTCTTCGGCGCGGCGTTTCTGCTCGGCGTCGATGATCGGTGACGCGCTGAGCTGCTCTGTGCCGGTGATCTCGGCGGTCATCATGGCGTCGGGGCTGGTGTGATGATCCGACTGCGAAGCGGGCTGCGGCGGCACATAGTATTCTTCGTGGGTGTGCGGCTCTTTCATGACGAAGTAGAGCACACCGATCACGGTCGATGCAGCGACTATGATTAACACTAATCCAATAAAACTCATCGAACGACCTCCATTCATTCAATGCCGACTAGAATACGCCTATTGTAACACCAACCACGACAAGATCGACCGTCTTAATCGCTAATCGTGGGCGCATAGGCGAAATGAATCGCGCCGAGTTCGGGCGGCACGGGCGGCATGGGCTGCTCCCAATACACGGGACGGATGAAGCCCTGCTTGCGGTGCAGATTAAGCGCATATTCCCACTCCTGCCGCACGTATTTTGAGTCGGCGGCGGCGGCTGACCAGAACAACTGAAAAATGTCGGCACGGTCGATCATCTCTAGCAGTTCGGCGTTCCAGTCCTGCCCGCTCTTGAGGGTCACGACGTCGCGCAGGAAGTCCAAGCCGAGCGCTTTGTACGCGCGTTCGATGCGTTCGACGATTTCGGTGTCGCGGTGGCTGTAGCTGCAAAAAATCGAACTGTAGACGGGGCTGGTTGCACTGGCGATCGCGGCACTGACGCTGCTGGTGTCGGCTGTGGGGACGGCTGCCCCCACGTAGATCGAGAGCGGCACGTCGGCGACGATCACGCCTTCGACCGTGAAGGTGATGTGCCCATTGCTGGCTTGATCGGCGTCAGCGAAGCCAGCGGCAGGCGTCGGGCGCAGCTTGAAGTCGAAGCGATGCCAATCCTCGTAGAAGCCGATTTGCGCGCTTGGTGGGTTGAACTGAAAGCCGGGAAGTTCGGGCGTTGCCGTGATCAGCGCGCCGGTAGTCACGCTGCCTAATGCCGTTCGCACGACTTCGCGGAAGGCGGAGAGCAGCCCGCCGAGTTCACGGGCGGCGTCGGTGGCAACGGCGTCAGCAGCGCTGGCACGAAAGATGTAGGCGCGCAGCGGATACCAGACGTCAGGCACGGTTTCGCGCGGATAGTAGGCGGAGAACTGCACCGGATTTGCGCTCGGTGCGGCGGGCTTCGCGGCGGGCTGCGCGGCGGGGGGTGGTACTTCTTCGAACGAGGGTGGCGCTTGTGGCGGCGGCGGTGGCGGCGGCGGCGGTAGGATCGAGGGGGCGGGCAGCGGCGATGCGCGGGTTATGCTTTTGGTGGATTTCTCCCTCTCGTCGGCGTCGGCTTCGGCGTCGTAGAGGCTCTGGAGCACGTCATCGGGGATGTGGCGCGTTACCTCAGCGAATTTGTCGTTGATGGGCGCTGATTCGGGCGCATCCTCGCGTTTGGGTGTTCGTTTGGGTGGAAGGGGGATGTGGGTCTGGGTCAAATTGAGGTGGGGCGGCACGCTGAAATCGTAGTCGTCGCCGTGACGTAAGTGCTGAATGGCTGCCAGCGCTTCGGGCGTGCCGATTTTGTAGAGCGACTGCGCTGCCATCATGGCGATGGGGATGTCGTCGTTGTCGAGCATGTGGATCAGGTCGATCACCGCGCGGGAGTCACCGATTTGCCCAAGCGCGTTGGCGGCGGCGAAGCGCACGTAAACCGACTCGTCGTAGATCGCTTCGAGCAGCGCCGAGACCGCAGCGTGGTCTTTCAATTCGCCCAGCGCGTCGATGACGGCGACGCGCACGGCAACGTCACTGTCAAACAGGGTGTCGAGCAGCGGATCAATGGCTTGGGTGTCACTGAGGTGACCGAGGACTTCCGCCGTTAAGACGCGGATGGTCGGGTTCGGGTCACGCAGCAGCGAGATGAGAGTCGTTGTGGCGGTTTCGCTAGGCAGCGGGGGGCGCAGTTGGTCGCGCAGCAGCCGGAGGGCGGACGCGCGGGCGGCGTTGTCTCCGTTGGCAAGGTCGGCGAGCGCGGCTAACGCCTGCTCAATACTCGAATCGTTCATGCGATTTCTCCCTGCTGCGCGTCTGACTAGGCACGATTGTAGCGCAAGCCGCTGTTCCAGAGGCAACTTGTGGATTAAAATCTTTGTCAAATTCGAGTAGAGTGTTTAAAGTAGAAGCGGCTGCAAAGAGGCAAAGCGTCCCCTAAATCGGGCTGCATATCCTGTGATTGTGCCCGTGAAGTTTACTTGCCAATCGTAGTGGAGTTGGGTACAATCGAAAGACGGTTTGTGTAAAAATTAACAATTCGCTTTCCGGCGCAGGCAAACACCCAGTAATGCGCTGTTTGTCCCCTCGTCACTGAGTATTTTACGGAAGTTGTGCATGAATCAAGGCAACGTC
>JBBSNT010000444.1:0-2769 GCA_038260485.1 Aggregatilineales bacterium
GTTGACCTGCATCACGTTATCCCATTCGTCCGGCGCGATGTCGAGCAGATCGGTTTGCTTGAAATTCGCCGCGCTGTTGACCAGCACATCGATGCGCCCGAAGCGCGCCTTGACCGCCTCGAAGTTGGCGGCGACATTCTTGTAATGGGTGTGATCGCCCTGCACAACCAACGCCTCGACGCCCAAGCTTCTCGCTTCGGACGCGGTCTGTTCGGCTTGATCCGACGAATTGCTGTGATGGATGACAACGTGCGCGCCCTGCTCGGCGAAGCCAAGCGCGATCCCACGCCCGACCCGCCGCGCCGACCCCGTAACCATGACGACTTTATCCTTCAGCGCTGTTTGCATGGGCAGCCTCATTAAATTGATGTATCCGTAGGGGCGGGTTTGAAACCCGTCCCTACATGGCATAATCAGATCAGCACGCTGACTTGAGGGTCATGCGGTCGCGCATGGCGTTCTTTGCCGCCCAACCCGTAGCTATAATGCCGTTCGGATCGGTGTACTGGACGTTGACCCACGTATAGCCATCCGCCGTCGTCTCGGTCGAGCCAGTGACGCGCAGGACGACCGTGCTGTTCGGGATCAATAGGATGATCTCAGCGCTGTTGGTCGGCTGCTGGCGCAGGCGCAGCGTATTGCCGGGATCGTCGCCCACATCCACGCGCAGGCTGTTGCAGACCCCGCCTATCGGTACGCCTACCGGTACGCCTACTACGGCGGGTGATCCGAGCGGCGTGAGGATGATTTCACCCGGCGTGGCGTCGATGAGCGTGATGTCCGCGTCGGTCGCAAAGTTGACTTCCGGCGCGGCGGTCTGCGTCGCGAACATCTGAATTTCGCGCGCGTCCTGTGCCGTCCCCAAGTTACAGGCAGACATCAGCAGCGCAAGCAGCGCGAAAAGAAATGGTTTGACCAAAGAAAGCTTCACGGCAATTCACTTGTTCATCTACTTCGTTAGATTGCATTATAACCGATCCCGCAAGCGGAATGTCGCTCGCAGCCCTACGGCTGATCAATGGGCAGCAGACCGTATGCCGCCGCCAAGACGTGAACGGGGTGGACGCTCTGCGCGCCGGTCGCGTGGGTGATCTGCCAGCGGCAGGTTTCGCTGTCGCAGATGACGGGCTTGTTTGCGCCGATCTGCTCGACTTGATCGAACAACGGCTTGCCGACGTTCATGGCAATGTCGTATTTCTCGACCTTGTAGCCATAGGTTCCGGCGATGCCACAGCAGGCGGCGTCGGCGAGGCGCACGGTTAAGTCGGGGATCAGGTCAAACAGATCAAGGGCGGGCTGTCCCATTCCATGCGCCTTTTGCTGGCAGGGCGCGTGATAGAGCAGCGTCGTCGGTGCGTCGAAGATCGGCGCGAAGTCATGCTTTAGTTCGCCGCGCTGGTCGAGCATCAGCAGAAACTCGCTGATGTCGTAGACGTCTTCCGCGACGAGATCGCGGTCAGGATGATCGACATCGAGAATTTCGCGATAGTCTGACTTCAAGCTGAGCGTACACGAGGTGCTCGCGCCGACAATCGGAATGCCCAAGCGGGCGTAATGCCCCAAGTGATCGAGGTTGCGGACGGCATAGCCCCGCGCGGCATCAAACTCGACATTCGACTGCATCGGCAAGCCGCAGCAGTTCTGTTCCGGCAAAATGACGTCGTAGCCGTTGTGTGCCAGCACCAAGACCGCCGCCTTGCTCGCCATTGTGTCGAAGTAGTTGCCCGCGCAGGCGTGAAAATAGGCGACCTGCCCGTGATAGGGGGCTTGCGGCTGCGGCTTATGCTTGGCGAACCACTCGCGAAAGGATTCGAATTGAAAAACGGGCAGCGGCGCATTACGGTGAATGCCGGCGATCTTCTCGACAAGGATACGGGCGGGGCGACTCTGCGCGCCGAAATTGAGCAGCGGCGCGAATTTGTGTCCCAGTTTGCCCATCAGTTCAGAACGACCGAGCGCGCGATTGCGCAGCGGGATGTGCTCGTCGTAGAGTTTCTCGCGGGCGAGCGTGTTCATCTCCATGATCTTGACCCCGTGCGGGCAAACCATCGTGCAGATGCCGCAGCCGGAGCAGTAATCGACGCTCTTGTCGGGCGACTGATCGCCGCGCAGGTCATTCCAGCGGAAGCGCTGCGCCTGTGGTCCAACCGTTTTCGGACCGGGAAACAGTTCGGTCACGGGCGCGACCGGGCAGGCAGACGTGCAGATGTTGCACTTGATGCACAGGTCAGCGGTGAATTCGACCTGACCGTAATTCTCGGCGTTGTCGAATAGGCTAATGGGTTCGCTCATGGGCTTAAATCGCTTCAGCTTGCTCGATCCATGCGCCAAGTATAGAAATCTATGCGGGGATCAGCAAAAACGCCGGAACAGGCATCTCCGGCGTTTTAGTTCCGCAGGGCAAAGGATTGGGCTGAGACACCCGAGTCGGCGGTATCCTCAGCGGCGAACAGCGCGGCAGACTCGCCCCCCCCTGTTACCCATTTTCGCGGAGCGCGGAAATAAAAAGCCGCCCTTCTCCCACAGGAAGGGCGGCGAATTGCTGTACAGTCTGTCGCTTTAACGGCGCACCCAGATCGTCCGGCGAACCGGACGCCGCCGGAAATCGACGCCGCGCGACCGCGCCGCCGCAAACTGAATGATGACGCCGATCAGGGCGATGATCAGCACCCACGCGATGCCCAAATTGAGCGCCAACGCGATCATCTCTGCGCCGACGATGGCGGAGAAAATCACCAATAGTTCCATCGACAGGAATACCAGCACCAA
>JBBSNT010000445.1:0-2760 GCA_038260485.1 Aggregatilineales bacterium
CGCCTGGATTGACAAGTTCCGAGCCTTACTCATTCGCTATGATCGCAAAGATGCCAACTTTCTCGGTGCTCATCATCTCGCTTTTGCGCTCATTAACCTACGTCATTTGTTCGCACAGAAAGTTTGAATCAGTTCTAAGTCTGATAATGCCATTATAGGGGGTTTTTGCGATTGCTTCGCCCGCGTCTGATCAACGCTTGCCCTATGGCTGACGAAAGCCGCGTCGTTTATAGATAAGGCACGAACGTAAACGGCAGATGGAAGATCGTCTTGAACGCCTGCCAGTGCAGCGCGACTACCTCACGGGCGGTACTGTAGACCAGATCACCCAGCGGCGGTTGAGCGGCGGGCGAGGTCGAAAAGTCGATGCCTTCGAGCGAGAAAATCCACGTTGCGCGCAGCAGATGATACCCGTCGCTAACGACCACGGCCGTTGACCAGCCGCGCGCTTGCATAATTTCGTGGGAATAGAGGGCGTTTTCTTCGGTGCTGCGGCTGCGGTCTTCCAACATAATCGCGTCCGCCGGAACGCCGTTACGCCGCAAGAATTCGGCGCAACCATAGGCTTCGCTGCGCACCAAACCCGCCGTGTAGCCGCCCGCGCAGATGATCGCGGGCGCGTAACCTACTTTCCACAGTTCAGCGCCGCGTTCGGCACGGCGCGTCAGCGCCCAGCCCGGCGTGAGATTGCGGTTCAAGCCCGACCCCAACACGATGATCACGTCAGCGGATTCGGCGCGGTCGGTCTGTCCGTAAACGTATACCGCCAGCGCCAACACCCCGCAGACCAGCAGCCACACGCTCACTAGCACCAGCAGCGCGATCAGAAGGCGACGTCGGCTGCGCCGAAGCAATGACCGCAATTTAGTGAATGAACCCGACATCGGGGAGTTCGTCGTCTTCGTCGTCCGCGATCACGCTGATGCGTCCGAGCATCCAGCCGTCAATCGCCGCCAGCCGAATGCGCAAAATCGGCAGCGCGCTCTCGGTGAAGCTCAGCGTCGCGCCGGGATAAATCAGGATCGGGTCTTTCAAGTGCAGGTGACGAATCGGCGACGGCTCGATCAGCTTGATAGCACCGTCATCGCCTTCGTCCGCGACCGCCTCATCCGGCACTTCGTCGCTGCTTTCCTCGTCCGGCTCATCCTCATCGTCATCTTCAGTGTAGCTATCCTCAGTGAGTTCGTCGAAGCTGAACGCATCGTCGATGGAGTCGAGGTCTTCCTTCGACGCCTTGCTCAGCGATTCGCGTGCCATCTGCTTGAACATATCGTTGACGCGCTTCAGATAGTCGCGCTCGCCCACCAGCGTTCCGGTCAAGATCGCCCCCTTGACCATCAGCGTGATCCCAAGCTGCGAGTCGGCTTTATTCGCCAACAGTGACACGAGGTCAGCCAGCAGGAAGTCGGGTTCTTGCCAATAGGCGGATAGGTCGAAATCGGAGAGATTCATGAAAGCGTCGGCGCGGTGTGCGCCCCTCCGTAAACAAAAAGCCACTGGACGAAACAGCGGCTCATTATACATCCCACGCGAGAAGCGTACAGCGTGGGATTGAAAACAAAAGGGGCGTTGTGCTTGCGTTGCAAGCCTTGAACGCCCTATCCTAGTCGATTTCTCAGCCCTGCTCGTTTAGCACTCGGAATAGCCGCAGGTCAGGCACTTGCGGCAGCCTTCCGCGCGAATCAGCGAGATCGTCCCGCACGACGGGCAGATGTCCGCGCCGCTCAGGTAGCCATTGGTGTTGGTCACTTCAGCGACGGCGTCTTCGGTCGCTTGGAGTTCAATAATATCACCTGTGGTCAGCATCTCGCCGTTGAACAGATTCAACTGCTGTGCCTTCTCCTCAGGGAAGTATTGGCTCAGCAGCGCGCCAGCGACCGCATCCGGCAGCGACATGACGCGATTAATGCCCATCCCCACCGAGCGCGACCCGCCGATGCCCTGCAATTGGTCAATCACCAACTTGAGCATCTGGAGACGGTTCTGGGGCGCGGTCGTCCGCAGTTGCAGCGAAATCATCCGCCCCAAACCCTCGGCGTCGGCTTGCAAATCGCTGCCCGCCTTGCCCGGCGCGGTGATGAAGACCTCGAACGGATAGCCCTGCTCGTCGCTGTTCATGGTCACGTATGCCGTGCCATACGGCGTCTTGCAGACGACCGTCACGCCTTGCAATTTCTGCGGACGCGGATAAACGTGATGCGGGGTCGCCACCTGCTCGACGGGCTTCTCTAATGCCTTCGCTTCGCTTTCGGCGCGTTCGTCGCCCTTGAGCATCAGCACCTGCTCATCGCGGCTGCCGTCACGGTAGATTGTGCCGCCCTTGCAGCCGAGATCGTACATCAATTCGTAGAGTTCGCGCGTCTGCTCGACAGTGTAGTGGCTCGGCAGGTTCGAGGTCTTGCTGATGCTCGAATCGACCCAGCGTTGAATCGCCGCCTGCACCCGAACGTGATCTTCAGGACTCAGTTCCATCGCCGTGACGAAGCAGTCCGGCAGTTGCTCAATACCGGGATGATCATCGAACCACTCCTGCACAATTGGCACCTGCTCCTCATGCAGACCCAACCGGCTCTTGCGATAGTAAACCCACGAGAAGAACGGCTCGATGCCAGTCGAGGTGTTGACCATCGTTCCGGTCGTGCCGTTCGGCGCTTGCGTCAGCAGCGTCACGTTACGAATGCCATATTCCTTCACGCTGGCGCGAACGTCCTCTGACATCGACTGCATGAATCCGCTCTGCGTGAACTTGTCGGCATCGAA
>JBBSNT010000446.1:0-2748 GCA_038260485.1 Aggregatilineales bacterium
AAACGTCGCTCTAACCCAGCACCCGCTACTCATCACGCAGCACTATTCTTAGGAGCGACTGCATGGGCTTTATTATGGACGGACTCGACGCCGAGTCCTACGACCGCGAATACGGTGACGGCTATCTGTTCAAGCGCATCGCCAACTACTTTCGCCCGCACTTGCGCAAAATGGCGGTGGTCGCAGTCGTAATCGTCTTGACCTCGCTGGTCGATACAGGCTTGCCGATTATCATCTCGCGCGGCATCGATCAGCTTCAGCAGGATCGCACGACCGCACTGCTGCCTTTCGCCATTGCGATCACACTGCTAGCGAGTTTATCGTGGGTCTTCAACTTCATCCGCCGCTGGCTCTCCTCGCAGGTAATCGGCGACGTGGTGCTGAAAGTCCGCGAAGATGCTTTCGACGCCGTGCTCAAGCGCGACCTGTCCTTCTACGACACCATCCCGTCGGGCAAGATCGTCAGCCGCGTCACGTCCGATACACAGGCGTTTTCCAACGTCGTCACGCTGACGCTCGATCTGATGAGCCAACTCCTATTGATTGTCCTGCTGGTCGGCTACCTATTCCTGATCGACGCACGCCTAACACTGTTCACGCTGGCGCTCGCGCCGCTGATCATCCTGACGGCGCTCGCCTTCCGGCGCATCGCTCGCACGACGGTCACGCAGTCACGGCGCGTGCGCGCGGTCGTCAGCGCACACATTCAAGAGACGGTTAGCGGAATCGGCGTCGCTAAAAGCTTCCGACAGGAACGTGCGGTCTACGACGAGTTCCTCGACGTCAACGACCAGTCTTATCGCGTCAACCTGCGGACAAACTTCGTCTTCAGCGGTATCTTCCCGATCCTCAACATCATAGCCGGTATTGGGACGGCGGTGCTGGTCTACTTTGGCGGTGAAAGCGCGCGTGCGGGCACAATTAGCCCCGGTAACTGGTACTTGTTCATTCAAGGGCTGGCGCTGTTCTGGTTCCCGCTGACGAGCATCGCCTCGTTCTGGAGTCAGTTTCAGCTTGGGCTGGCGGCAGGCGAGCGCGTCTTTGGCTTGATCGATGCTGAGCCGAAGGTCATCCAGACCGACACCAAAGTGCTTCCGGCTATTCACGGCGCAATTACGTTTGATCACGTCGATTTCCGCTACACCGACAAGGAAAAGGTACTCGAAGATTTCTCACTCAAGATTCGCGCTGGCGAGACACTGGCGCTGGTCGGGCACACAGGCGCGGGTAAATCGAGCATCGGCAAGCTGGTCGGGCGCTTCTACGAGTTTCAGGGCGGGCATATTCTGATCGACGAGGTAGACATTCGCGCCCTTGATCTCAGCGCTTATCACGCGAAGCTAGGCATTGTCACGCAGTCGCCCTTCCTATTCGACGGTACCGTGCGCCACAACATCAACTACGGGCGCGCAGACGCAACCAACAGCGAAGTGGAATGCGCTGCCATCCTAATTGGCGGTGGCGACTGGATTGCCAACCTACCTAACGGCTTGGATACTCAAGTTGGCGAGCGCGGATCAAGCCTATCGATGGGTCAAAGGCAATTGGTCGCGCTGGCGCGCGTCATGCTGCAAGACCCGGCGATCTTCATCCTCGACGAAGCAACCGCCAGCGTCGATCCACTGACAGAGGCGCTGATTCAAGAAGGCTTGGACACCGTCATGCAGGATCGCACGTCTATCGTGATCGCGCACCGCCTCTCGACGATCAAGAATGCCGACCGAATCATCGTACTCCGTGACGGCGCGATCATCGAGCAAGGCACGCACGATCAACTGCTGGCAAACGGGGGATACTACGCTGAACTCTATAATACCTACTTCCGCCATCAGAGTTTGGAATATATCGAGCGCGCTCAAGCGATTCTAGAAGAACCTGCGCCGTAGATAGACGTTCAGCTAATACATACTAAGGTTGGCGGTTCACGCACTTAATTGAGGAATTCGACCTGTAGGCCTGCACGAGACGCAAATCGTGCAAGCCTACAGGTCGAAGAAAGCAATCAGAGCGTAGATCGACAAGAACAAGCAAGCCGCTTAGCGACTCTTTTTTTGCTGTCCCGTCTCTCTTCTCTATTACAGCGAAGTAATGTGGTTTCCCTCGCGGAAATGCTATATTTATAGGCGCACAAATAGAGATAAAAGCATATTGGACCGTCCTGCGACTTTGCAGATAGGCGAATTCGTCATCGAGGAACGCATTGGGCGTGGCGGCGCAGCGCTTGTTTATCGCGCTTTTCAGCCAAGCGTCAAACGTTATGTTGCCCTGAAGATGATTGAACTCAATGCCTAAAGTCCCGATGCTGAAAGCGCGGTCTTCGAACGGCGCTTTGCACAAGAAGCACAAGTGCTGGCATCTCTCGAACATCCTTTTATTGTCCCAATCTATCAGTACGCTATCGTGGAACAAGAGTACGCCTACATCGCGCTATAAGGCTGATGCACACCTCGCTCCGTAAAGGCTTCGACGGGCAGCCCCTGCCCATCTCCAACGCCATAATCATCATGCTGCAATTGATCAGTGCGTTAGGCTACGCACATAAAAATGGCGTGATTCACCGTGACATAAAACCCGGCAATGTCTTGTTTGGCGAAGCGGGCGCAGCCTGTCTAAGCCAGAGTTCGAAAGACGTCCAACAACAGGATAGAATGATTGGGCATGAGCAAACGACTGGATTACAAACTGACCGAAGAACAGCTTGCTGAACTGGAACAAGCGATCAGCAGCTCGCCGTATCCTGAGGTTCGC
>JBBSNT010000447.1:0-2742 GCA_038260485.1 Aggregatilineales bacterium
CCCAGCATGCGTCAGTACGCGACGAACCTCGGTGAAAAAGTTCGCGCCGAAGACGGGGTTGGTAATGCTATTCGCCTGATTGAGAAAATCCGGTAATAAAACAGCTCGATAGGCTAGCATGCTATCGAGCTGTCGATTTCCGACTGGATTCGTCGCTTAAATGACGAACTGCCCGTCTTTGTAGAACAGTTCGCCGTCGACGTGGATTTCGCTGTCGTGGCGCATGTCGCAGATCATGTCCCAGTGGACAGTGCTTTTGTTCTTGCTGCCCGTGTCCGGGTAGCCCGCGCCGATGGCGATATGCACCGTGCCGCCGATTTTCTCGTCGTAGAGGATGCTGCCCGTGAACTTGTCGATGCCGAAGTTCGTGCCGATAGCGAACTCGCCCAGATAGCGCGAACGCGAGTCGGCGTCAATCATCGAGTAGAGCAGTTCCTCGTTTTTGCCCGCCTGAGCATTGATGACCTTGCCGTCCTGAAACTTGAGTTCAATATTCTCGACCGCCCTACCCTGCACAATCGACGGGAAGCTGGCTTGATACCAGCCGTTGACCGAGTCCTCAACCGGACCCGTGAAGATTTCACCGTCGGGCATATTGCGCTCACCCTGCGCGTTGATGAAGGTGCGCCCTTCAATCGAGAGTTCGAGGTCAATGTTCGGTCCTTTCAGACGGACGTTCTTCTTGCCCTTGAGCCAGTCGATCTTCTTCTGCTGCATCTTGCCGAGCTTCTGCCACTCCGCCACCGGATCAGCTTTGTCAGCAAACGTCGCGCGAAAAACGAAATCTTCGTATTCTTCGAGGCTCATCCCCGCTTCTTGAGCGCTGCCTTCGGTCGGGTACATCGTGCCGACCCACTTCATCTCGCCGTCGGCGGCGCGCCGCATCCGCGTTGCCAGCCAACCGCTGCGTGCAGATTGAATCTTTTGCAGCCGTTTGGGATCGACGTTAGTCATGGCGCGGGTGTTGGGGTACGCCGTGCAGCGGATGTAGACGTCTGCCTTGTCGTAATAGAGCGACAGCGCCGGATCGAGCCAGTCCATCTGCTGCTCATCTGCCAAGCGCGCAAAATCGCGCGTCAGCGTCTCGTCGGTCAGCATCAGCGAGGGATTGCCGCCCGCTTTGATCACCTGCTCGTAAACGGCGCGCACGAGCGGCAGCGCCGCCACGTCACCGAGCACGCCGACCCATTCACCGGGCTGCACCTTGGTCGAATAATTGACGAGGATGTCGGCTAAATTAAAAACACGAGGATCGCGCATGGAGTTTCCTTTCGAGTGTTGAGTGATTGGTTTTTAGTAAGGCGATTATACCCACACAACGCGCATCGTAGGGGCACGGCGTGCCGTACCCGCGCTCTCTAAAAACTGTCCTTCCGCTTATTTTATCCCGCGAATTCGCCCCAGCGCCACAGACCCCCGACCATCGTCGCCACGACCTGCGTGTCGAGGAGTTCGGCGGGCGGCGTAGCATATAGATCGCGGTCGAGCACGACCAGATCGGCGAGAAAACCGGCTGCCAGCTTGCCGAGGCGATCTTCCATATTCACCGCATACGCCGCGCCAAAGGTGTAGCCGCGCAGCGCTTCGTCAATTGTCAGCCGCGCCGCTGGATTCCATCCGTCTGCATCGGGCGATCCATCACGGCGCTGGCGTGTGACCGCCGCGTGAATGCCAATCAGCGCCCCCATCGGCTCGACCGGCGTGTCCGACCCGAACGCCGTCACGACGCCGCGCTCCAACTGCAAGTGCGGATTGTAGGAATAAGGCGCGCGCGATCCCCAATACCGATCCGCGATTAGGTAGTCGCTGGTCGCGTGGATCGGCTGCATCGAGGCGACAATGTCCAGTTCCGCAAGACGGTTTACGTCGTCGGGGTGGATCAACTGGACGTGCTCGATCCGGTGTCGCCGCGTCGAGCGCCCTTCGCCCCGTGCCGCTTCTTCGCCGCGCACCTGTTCGTAAACGTCGAGCACGTCGTGAACCGCGCGGTCGCCAATCGCGTGGATAGTCGAGGCGAAGCCGTTCGCGCTGGCGCGGCTGACCAGTTCGACCATTTCCTCTTTGTCGGTCACGACGATCCCGAGATTCTCCGGCTCGCCCTCGTAGGGCGCGATCATCGCCGCTGTGCGCGGTCCCAGTGCCCCATCCGCGAAAATCTTGAGCGCGCCCATCCGTATCCAGTCGTCGCCGAAGCCGCGCCGCAGTCCCGTTTGCAGCACCGCGTCCAGATACTTCTTGTTGAAGTTCTTGACCACCCGCAAGCCCAGATCACCGCGTTCGCGCATGATCTGGAGCGCCGAAAAACACGTCTGGTCATCGAAGTCGTGGATGCCCGTGATCCCCAGCGAATGCGCCAGCCTTTGGGCGGCTTTCATCTGCGTCGCCAGCGAGTCGACCGTTTGCGGCAGGATGTGGCGCGACACCAAATCCATCGCTGACCATTCCAGCAAAATACCCGTCGGCGCACCAGACGGATCACGCATCAGTTCGCCACCTTCAGGATCAGGCGTGGAGGCATCAATGCCGCCTAAGCGCAAGGCAAGCGTATTGACCCACCCCGCGTGACCGCTGCGTGATTGCAGAAATACAGGATTGTTCGGCGCGACAGCGTCGAGGTCAGCCGCCGTCGGGAAATGACGGTCGCTCCATTCGTCCTGCGCCCACCCGTAACCCTTGATCCACCCGCCTTGAGGCGTCTGAGCCACCTGCCCCGCGATTCGTTCCAGCGCGGCGGCTTTGTCC
>JBBSNT010000448.1:0-2729 GCA_038260485.1 Aggregatilineales bacterium
CGGCGCTGGTCGAACTGTATCGCCGCGATGACGGTGGGCTGAGCGGTATCCCGTTCGCGGTTTATCCGGTCGTCACCTACTACAATACCGGTCTGTTCGACGAAGCCGGTCTGAACTACCCGCCGTCGGAATTCGGCGCTATGTACACCATGCCCGATGGCAGCGAAGTGCCGTGGAACTACGACACCGTCGCCGAAATCAGCAAGATTCTGACGGTTGATGCCAACGGCAACGACGCCACCAGCGCCGACTTCGACCCCGCCAATACCGTTCAATATGGTATGAACTTCCAATGGGCGCGTGTCCGCCTGATCCTCGACGACCTCCAGCCGTCCAGCTACTATGATGCGGAGACCGGCATGGTGGCAATCCCGGATGAGTGGCGTCAAGCTGCCCAATGGTACTGGGATGCCCTGTGGACTTGGCACATCTCCCCGGACGCGACCGCTGCCGCCGCCGAAGTGCTGCAGCCGAGCGGTTTCGCATCGGGTAACCTCGGTTTGTCGATCACCCCGCTGTGGTACACCTGCTGCCTCGACAACAGCGTCGGCAACTTCGACTGGAACATCGCTCCGGTTCCGGCATCGCTCGACGGAGAACAGCACGTCGCGGTTGACGCGGATACGTTCCGCATTGTCAAAGCCACCGAGCACCCGGCGGAAGCCTTCGAAGTTCTGACCTATCTGGAAACTGACGCCGCCCCGGCACTGGCGACTGCTTACGGCGCTTACCCAGCGCTGCCGGCTGCCCAGCAAGCATGGGTTGACAGCATCAGCACCCGGTACCCCGGTTCCATCGATTGGAGTGTCGCAGGCGCCAGCTTGGCATATGCCAACCCCGGCAAGTGGCACCACGAATCCAACGTTCCGAATTACGCCCAGACCGTCAGCCGTGAAGACTCCTTCCTGTCGCTGATGACAGGTGACTCTGGCGCAACGATGGACCTGAACGCGGAAATCGACACGTTCCAAGCGGATTTGCAGACAATCATCGACTCCGCTGGCAGCTAGTCTGCGCGTTCGCTGCGCGGATTGCTTCACAGATCGAAAGTGGGAGTGGGCACAAGCCCGCTCCCATTTCTACAAAAATACCTTTGAATCGGCAGCGCAGTGCCGAATTGCGGTCAAAAATCGAAGATTGCTTTATTCTTATCACAAGATCTGGTTGTGGACACAGATATTGTTCAGGTGAGTCTTTCTGGGAGTACGGGTTATGGCAAGTACTGATCGGTCTCGCGCTGCGCCGATAGCGACAATGGGTATGACGAAAGCCGACAAACCGGGATCGCTGGCGCGCCAGCAGCGCCTCTGGGGATGGATTTTCCTGTCCCCGTGGATTATCGGGTTTGCCGTTTTTACGGCGGCACCGATGGTCGCCTCGCTGGTGTTCTCGTTCATGAATTTCTCGCTGGCGAGTCCCGAACCGATGACCTTCGTCGGGCTGAAGAACTGGGAGCATTTGTTCAGCGACCCGCTGACCATCCAGTCGCTAGGTGTCACCTTGCGCTTTGCGCTGATCGCTGTGCCGGTTGGCATCATCATCCCGCTCGGCATGGCAACCCTGCTGAATTCCAAGAAACTGTTCGGCAAGCGGATATGGCGTGTCCTGTTCTACATGCCGTACATGGTTCCCGCCATCTCCTCGATCTTTATCTGGCAGAGCTTCCTGAACGGGCAGTCCGGCTGGCTCAACCGCATCCTCCGCGACTGGGTTGGCATTGCCAATCCCCCGAACTGGCTGCAAGACGAGGGCTGGATTCTGGTAGGTTTCCTGCTGGTGGGTCTCTGGGGCGTCGGTAACGCCATGCTGACGATGCTGGCGACAATGCAGGGCGTCCCGACCGAACTCTACGAAGCCTCCGACGTGGATGGCGCAGGCGCATGGACAAAGTGGTCCCGCATTACCCTGCCCATGATCTCGCCGGTGATTTTCTACAATCTAGTACTGAGCGTCATCGGTCTGATGCAGTATTTCGTCGTCCCCTACGTGATGACGCGCGGTACCGGCAACCCCAACCACGCGGCGTATTTCTTCAACATGCACCTCTACAAAACTGCTTTCGCATTCTTTGATATGGGTTACGGCGCGACTCAAGCGTGGCTCATCTTTGTCATCGCCCTTGTATTCACGATTGGGCTGTTCATTACGTCCAAGCGCTGGGTCTATTATTCGAGCGGAGATTAAGCATGGCTGCCGCAACTAGAGTTCAATCACGTACAGTCAATACGTCCCCTTGGTATAGCCATCAACTCCGTAAGTTCGGGCTAATCGCCATCGTCACGCTGATGACCGGCATCATCGCCATCGCTTACCTCCTGCCCTTTGGCAACATGGCGACGATCTCGCTCAAGAGTCAGGATCAACTGGCGGGCAGCACCGACAGCCCGATTCTGCCGGTTTCACCAGAGACGTTTACCTTTGAAGGTGAGGCTTACGACGTCTATCAAGTGCCGACCGACGACGGCGTGATGCACGAATGGGCGTTGGTCAAAAAAGGACGGCAGACCAGCCAATTCGTCGATCCCTCGAACCCCGGCGCGGGGCTGATCGACTGGACAGGGAGCTGGCGTACGCTTCAGATCAATAACACGCTCGATATTCACCCGGAAAACTTCCCGATTGCGTGGGATTTGCTCAACTTTCCGCTGCTATTCCGCAATACGCTGGTCATCGCCATCACCGGCATGATCGGCACGCTGCTGTCGAGCATCTGCGTCGCCTACGCCTTC
>JBBSNT010000449.1:0-2680 GCA_038260485.1 Aggregatilineales bacterium
CTCTCTCACCTCTACTCGTGGCGCCCTGTGCGCCTGAAGGCGTGGCCCGTCACCGATGTGCTTTCGCATTCGCTCATGCTCAGCGGCTTATTGCTGCTGGCGGGCTATTTCATCTACCACAATGCCCCCGGCATCGTCTGGTTCGTCGCCGCCGCCGCGACTCTGGTTTCTGTCTACGGGCAGTTGTACAACCAACTCCGTGATTACGACATGGACAAAGCCGCCGGACTGTACAACACGGCAATCATCCTCGGCGCGGCGAACACCCGCCGCGTGATGTATCTGACGATTGCATTGGCGTTTACCTGCTTGTTAGCCGCAGCCGTGCAGGGTGCATTCCCGCTGTGGTTGGGTTTGGTCGTTGTACTCAGCATTCCGATAAGTATGCTGTTCCGCCCGCGTACCGACATGCGCGGCAGTGTGACCGTCGATGCCAGCGGCGCGATGCAGATTCAGGCGTTGATTTCGCTGAATCTGATCATCGCCGCGTGGCTGATCGAAGTAGTTGTGACGCAGGTACTGCTGCATTAAAATGACTCTCAACGACCTGCACAATATTCTGTTTAACGCTCACATTCTCTACTCGGTGGCGTTGGGCATCTGGAGCGCGATCATGGCGTCGCGCGACGAACCGATCTCTGGCAATTTCTGGGGTGCAGTGGCGACGATCACGATTTTAGCGGCAGTCGTGCTGCTAATCGGTATCATCATGACGCTGCAAGGACTGCGACCAGAGCGGATCGTCACCTATTACCTCTACATGAGTTGGTTGGTTGTGATCGTGCCGGGGTTGTTCACCTTGCTGCGCGGGCGCGACGACCGCAGCGCTTCAATTGCCTTTGCGATTCTGTGCTTCTTCAACGCAACAACTTCGATTAGTATGCTCCAACGTCACGTTGTGGGTCCTTGGATGAATGTTTAAGCGCCTTCTATGTTTCACCACAGCGGGGATGCTGCTTCTGGTTTGCGCCTGTGAACCCGAAGCCACCCCGCTTCCCGTCAATCTTGAACCCGCTGCAACCATAACCCCCACCGCTGTATCGCCAACCGAAGCGCAAACCCTGCGCTACGCCGTCAGTCCTGATACGCTGGCATATATCGCTCCTGCCGACCAGCAGCAAATCAGTTCACATGCCGCGCTCGTGACACTCGACGCACAGCCCAATCCTGAAGACCTCGGCACGCAGTACGAGATCGCTGTCGCGTTGGGCGACTGGGCAGACAGCACCGCCGCGCCCTCGCCATTGACCATTTCGCTCGCAATCGACACGGCGCTGCCGCCGCTTGATGACCCGGTGCTGGCAGACATCGTGCGCCGTGCTGCCGATCCGCAGCAAATGGTGTTAGCACTCGCCTTTCCCGCCACACAAGCTGCCAGCACAAATTCGAGCGATCCGCTTGCCCTGCGCGCTGAACTCGCCAACGCGGGCTATCCCGACGGCTTCGACCTGTCGATTGCGAGCGAGATCACGCCCGCCGCTGACGCGCTGGCGCAAACGCTCGCTGCGATCAACATTCACGCGCGTCGCACGACCAATCCGAACGAACCCGCTCACTTGACTCTGACGACGGCGCAGACTCCGGATGCCACCCCGCTGCTGACTATCCCGATCCGCTACCGTGCCGTCGATGGCTTGACGATCACATTCACGCCGTCGGGTTTTCCCGTTGCTCAGCGTTGATCTCTATTCTTACTTGGCGTTCTTGGCATCTTGGTGGTTGAACGCATTACAATAAGCCTCAGCAGCACACGATGAGGGTCTATGCACATTATTCTCTGTCACGAAAACGCGGATTTCGACGCGGTGGCGTCGCTGCTGGCAGCCCACAAGCTGACGCCGGACGCGATTCCGATTCTGCCCAACCGACTGAACAGCAACGTCGAGAGTTTCCTCACACTTTATCGATCCGCGCTGCACTTCGCCACCCGCGAAGATGTTCAAAGCGATCACGTCACGCAGATCACGTTGGTCGATACACAGCGCGTCCCACAAATCAAAGGCGTTCAGCCAGAGACGCCGACTCGCATCATCGATCATCATCCGCTGCTGCGCGAACTCGCGCCGAATGAGACGTTCACTGGCGACCAAGTAGGCGCGGCAACGACCCTGCTAGTCGAGCTGCTTCAGCAGCAAAATGTTGCCCTCACGTCGCTCGAATCAACGCTGCTGGCGCTCGGCATCTACGAGGACACCGGATCGCTTGTCTACGGCGAAACTGATGCCCGCGACCTGCGCGCGGCGGCGTGGCTGGTCGATCAAGGCGCTGCGCTGGATGACGTGCGCCGCTTCCTTGAGCCGCCGCTAGACGACGAGCAGCAAGCGCTACTGGGACGACTGGTCACGAGCGCCGAGACGCGCGCTATTCAGGGCTATACCGTTACCGTCGCGGCAGCACAGTTGGACAACTATTTGAACGAGATTAGCACTATCGCCCACCGGCTGCGCGACATGCTCGACTCGCAGGGCTTATTCCTGCTCGTGCAAATGCCGGGAGCGCTGCATCTCGTCTGCCGCGCTACCAACGACGCGATTGACGCGGGCGCAGTTGCCCGATACTTCGGCGGCGGCGGTCACGCGCGCGCGGCGTCAGCCACCATCCACGACGAGACGCTCGATCAGGCGAATACGGCGCTCTGGCAGCAGCTTCAGCAGCACATTCAGCCCGCCATGCGCGTCGC
>JBBSNT010000450.1:0-2666 GCA_038260485.1 Aggregatilineales bacterium
GATATACTCGTCCTACGCGACGGGCAACGACCTCGTGCCAACCTTCCAGTCGATCCTCGACTCGGTGCGCGTCAGCCAGACTTAACCCATTTATGGATACAGTATAGGGGGCAGGTTTCAAACCTACCCTCGATTGGCTTGCCTAGAATCGCTTTGATTCGCTGCTGCTTTGCGCTAAGGTTGGGACATCACGAACAAAAAGGAGTATTCATCATGTCGATTGACTCCGAACGCGACGTTGCAGGCTTGCTGCGCATCGGGCGGATCGTCGGTGAGGCGATTCAGGCAATGCGCGACACGCTCGAACCGGGCATCACCACCGCCGAACTCGACGCCGTAGGTGCGCGCTACATGAGTGATCGCGGGGCGCGGTCTGCGCCGCAGCTCGCCTACAAATTTCCCGGCGCGACCTGTATCAGCGTCAACGATGAAGTCGCGCACGGTATCCCCGGCGCGCGCGTGATCCAAGCGGGGGATGTGGTCAACATTGACGTCTCGGCAGAACTCGATGGCTATTTCGCGGACTCCGGTTATACTGTGTTGATGCCGCCGATCAAGCCGGAAAACCAGCGCTTAGTGGACTGCGCCCAGCGGGCGCTCGCCAGCGCGATTGAAGCCGCTCACAGCGGCAACCGCCTTAACGCGATTGGACGCGCGGTGCAAACGCAAGCCGAGCGCTGCCATTTCAACGTAATCCGCGAACTGAGCGGGCATGGCGTCGGGCGGAATATTCACGAGAAGCCGTCCGTACCGAACTACTTCACTAACCGCGCCAAAGACCACCTGACGGAAGGCTTGGTGATCACGCTCGAACCGTTCCTGACGCCGGGGAATGGACACATCTTCACCGCCGATGACGGCTGGACGATCAAGACGCGCGACGGCTCGACCTTTGCTCAGTTCGAGCACACGATCATCGTCACCAATGGCAAACCGATCCTCGTTACGGCGGTCTAGCAACTAAATTCGTGGCTGCACCGTAATAAGCTATATCGGTTCAATGTTGAGGGATCACCATGAGTCAAGCCGTGCAGTTCAGCCCGCTGTCGCCGGAGTTCCAAGCCAATCCCTACCCTTATTACGAAATGCTGCGCGAAAATGCCCCGATCTATTTCTGGGAGCCTTGGGGCTTCTGGTTTCTCACCCGCTACGAGGATAACGTCGCGGCGCTGAAGGACGCGCGCTTTGGGCGCGAAATCGACCGCCTCTTCACCCGTGAGGAGCGCGGCTTGCAGCCCGAAGTTCCCGAAAACGTGCGCGCTTTGGTCGAGATGCAGCAGTCGTGGATGCTGCTCAAAGACCCGCCCGATCACACCCGCCTGCGGACGCTCGTCCATAAGGCGTTTACGCCGCGCATGGTCGAGCGTCTGCGCGAGCGCGCTCAAACGATCACTGATAGCCTGATCGATCAGGCGTTGGCGAAGGGCAACATGGACTTGGTGGCTGATTTTGCGCTGCCGCTGCCCGTCACCGTGATCGCGGAGATGCTCGGTGTTCCCGCCAGCGATCAGAACACCTTTCATGACTGGTCAAGCCAGCTTGCCGGAACGCTGGAATTGACCGAGGCGAATGAAGTCTACGAGCGCGGTTCGGCAGCAACGGTCGAATTCGACGCCTACCTGCGCGAGTTGATCGCCCAGCGCAGGCTCGCCCCGCAAGAGGACTTGATCAGCGCGCTGGTTGCCGCTGAAGCCGAAGGGGACAAACTCAGCGAAGATGAAATGGTGGCGATGTGTATTCTACTGCTGGTGGCGGGTCATGAGACGACGGTCAACTTGATCAGCAGCGGGACGTTCGCGCTGCTCAGCAACCCCGATCAGTGGCGGAAGCTCAAGGCAGAGCCAGCGCTGGCGAAATCAGCCGTTGAAGAACTGCTGCGCTATACCAGCCCGGTGCAGTTGACCTCGCGGATTGCGATGGAAGATATCGAGTTCAAGGGGAACACCTTCCGTAAGGGACAAGCTGTCGCTATCATGATGGGCGCTGCCAACCGTGATCCAGCGCGTTTTCCCAATCCCGCTCAGCTCGACATCACGCGCGACCCGAACCCGCACATCGCCTTCGGTAATGGCATTCACTTCTGCCTCGGTGCGCCGCTGGCACGGCTGGAAGGGCAGATCGCCTTTACGACGCTGGCGCGCCGCCTGCCGAATTTGCAAGCGCTGACGGATGACCCACCCTACCGCGACACCTACGTGCTGCGCGGTCTGCGCGAACTACCCGTGACGTTCTAGAATTTTTCAGCTCAGCAACGCCCGACACTTTGAGAGTTGGGCTGCTTTTCAGCCATCTTCAGGTGGCTTGGTCTTTCTAGCCGGATGGCTTTCAGCCTCCGGCGGATATTTCCTTAAACATTCAGTACTCGGTACTCAGCACTGCTTTTCCTCATTCGTCGTCGCCCGCATCGTTGAAGCGCGTCAAACGCATGAAGGCGCGTTCCTGCGGCGACATATCGACCGGATACTCTGTCTCGTCGTACGCCTCAAGGATGCGGTAACCTTCTTTGATGTAGCTGCGAATCGTATGCAGGCTGATGCCCATTTCGTCGGCGGCGAGGTGGGCAGGCATTCCCTTGACGACGCACAACTCAATCGCCTGCCGGATGCGCTCAGTCAGTTCGGGATATTCGCGGCGCTTGGGCACAGTCGCCGCGTGATGCAGACGGC
>JBBSNT010000451.1:0-2618 GCA_038260485.1 Aggregatilineales bacterium
GTATCGAGCTCGCGTGTTTTGGAACTAATTTTATCTTTTCCTCAGCACTCAGCACTCGATACTCAGCACTTTACTTTAGGAGAGAAAACGTGGTTGTAGCGAGAAGACGCCGCTCCGTTGCGCCGGAAGCGCCGCTCTATACGCGCGCCGATGTCGAGGCGATCAGCGAAGCGAATAACGAACCGACGTGGTTGCGCGAAAGCCGCCTTGTGGGTTGGGAACTCTACGAAGACATGCCGATGCCCGGTATCACGCTGGAAGAATGGCGACGTACCGATTACCGCAGCATTCATTGGAACGAAGCCAGCCCGCTGATGTCGCCGGATGGCGCGCAGCTTGGCGTCGTGCCAGCGCAAATGCTCGAACCGTTGATCGGTGACGAGCAGGGGGGGACGATTGTGTTCGTCGATGGTAAGGTCGTGCGCAGCGAACTTGCGCCCGCGCTCGTTGATCAGGGCGTGATCTTTACCGACCTATTGATGGCATGTCGTGAACACGAAGATCTCGTGCGTACCCGTTTGATGACGAAGGTTGTCAAACCGGGTGATGGCAAATTCGCGGCGCTGCACGCGGCGCTCTGGACACATGGCGTTTTCCTCTACGTGCCGCGCGGAAAAGTCGTTGAACTGCCGCTCCATGTGGTGATGTACAACACCAAAGCCGGTGCGACGATGGGACACGTCCTCGTTGTGCTCGAAGAAGCGGCGCAAGCGACGATGCTGGTCGATTATCAATCCGCCGAGGTGGGCGAGCAGTCGGCTTACATTGGCGCGACCGAACTGTTGGTCGGTCAGGCGGCAAATCTGCGTTACGTCGGTTTGCAGGATTGGAATCGCCGGACGTATGAATTCAGCCATCAGCGCGCCAGCGTCGGGCGTGACGCCTCGCTTGACTGGGTGGTTGGCACGATAGGCAGCAAGTTCGTCAAAGACTTCATCGAGGTTGACCTCGATGGGCAGGGCGCACACGCGCGCGTGAGCGGCATGTTCTTCGCCGACGAGAAGCAGTTCTTTGACCTCGATACCCAGCAGAACCATAACGCCCCGCTGACAGTCTCGGATTTGCTCTTTAAGGGCGCGGCAAAGCATCAAGCACGCACGCTCTGGCAAGGGATGATCAAGTCACTGCCGGACATGCAGAAGATCGATGGCTTCCAAGCTTGTCGTAACCTGCTCTTGAGCGAAGACGCGCGTATGGACGCGATCCCCGGCTTAGAAATCGAAGCCGACGACGTGCGCTGTACCCACGCGGCGACTTTCGGATCGCTCGACGAAGCGCCCATCTTCTATCTGATGAGTCGTGGTGTGCCGCGCGACCTCGCGGAATTGACGGTTACGGAAGGCTTTTTTGAGGAACTGCTCGAACGCATCCCGTTTGAACGGGTGCGAGATCGCTTACGAGCAGCGCTCGAAGCGAAAATCGTCGGGCAGACGAGCTAAATCACTGGGCGCGTCGAGAAAGCAGACGCGCCCTTTTCATTTATAAGAGGCGTTTCCCATGCTCCAGACCTACGACGTCGAAAAGATTCGTGCTGATTTCCCCATTTTGCAGCAAGAGCATCACGAAGGCGTGCCGCTGATTTATCTCGATAACGCAGCGACCAGCCAAAAGCCGAGCGCTGTGATCGACGCGCTCGACGACTACTACCGCCGATATAACGCCAACGTCCATCGTGGCATTCACAAGCTCAGCGAGGAAGCGACTACCGCTTACGAAAGGGCACGCATCAAAGTGCGCCATTTCATCAACGCGGGCAGCAAACGCGAAATCATTTTCACGCGCGGCACGACCGAAGGAGTCAACCTCGTCGCGCAGACCTGGGGCAGAGCGAACCTCAAAGCGGGCGATGTGCTGGTTTGTACTGAGATGGAGCACCACTCCAATATTGTGCCTTGGCAGCTTCTAGCGGCAGAGAAGGGTTTCACGATCAAGTACGTGCCTGTGCTAGACGATGGCACGCTCGATCTCGACGCTTACGCCGCGCTGCTGCGCGACCATCCGGTCAATCTGGTCGCCGTGACGCAGGTTTCGAACGTGCTGGGGACGATCAACCCGATCAAGCAAATGGCGAAGCAGGCGCATGACGCGGGCGCGCTGATCTTGGTCGATGGCGCGCAGTCGGTGCCGCATATGCCAGTAGACGTACAGGCGCTCGATGTGGATTTTCTGGCGTTCAGCGGGCATAAGATGCTTGCGCCAACCGGCAGCGGCGTGTTGTACGGCAAGCGCGACTTGCTCGAAGCGATGCCGCCTTGGATGGGTGGTGGTGACATGATCGCTACGGTCAAACTCTCCGGCAGTACGTGGAACGATTTGCCTTACAAGTTCGAGGCGGGAACGCCCTCGATTGCCGAAGCCATCGGACTTGGCTATGCGGTTGATTACCTGAGGGCGCTTGATATGAATCAGGTTCACGCTCATGAACGCGAGATGACCGCCTATGCGCTCGACCGCTTGGCAGAAGTCCCCGGCTTGACGCTTTACGGACCGGATGCAGAGCGCAAAGGTGCGGTGGCGACCTTCACGATGGAGGGTATTCACGCCCATGACGTCGCGCAGATGCTCGACAGCGCCGGCATTGCAGTGCGAGCAGGGCATCACTGTGCGATGCCGCTGCA
>JBBSNT010000452.1:0-2618 GCA_038260485.1 Aggregatilineales bacterium
CGCTTGCCAGATCAAGACCTGATCGACCTGCACGCCATCCGCGATCAACTGGGCGCGGCAACCGGCAAAGACTACTGGCGCAGTCTTGAAGAATTTGCCGCCACGCCTGAATTTACCAAATTTGTCGAGCGCGAATACCCGCTCGGCTTGCGTAATGTGCCCGTCAGCCGCCGCCGCTTTTTGCAGCTTGCCGCCGCTTCGCTGGCGTTGGCGGGCTTAGCCGCCTGTAGCCCGCAGCCTTCGAAACATATCGTTCCGTATGTGACCAAGCCCGACGATCTCACGCCCGGTAAGCCGCAGTTCTACGCCACCGCCCATCTGCTCGGCGGCTACGCGACCGGCATTCTCGTCGAGAGCCACACTGGACGCCCGACCCGCATTGACGGCAATCCGGATCATCCCGCCAGTCTCGGCGCGCTCGACGTGTTCGCGCAGGCGTCGATCCTGTCGCTTTATGATCCCGAACGCGCCCGTGATCTACTTCATAATGGGCAGTCGAGCAGTTGGGATGCTTTCCTGCGCGGCTGGCAGGGCGTATTAGGGGATAGCGGGCAGGGCGTTCACGTTTTGACCACCACCAGCACCTCACCGACCCTCGCCGCGCAGATCACCCGCCTCACCGACCAATATCCCGCCGCTCAATGGCATCAGTACGAACCGATTAACGAGGA
Source organism: Aggregatilineales bacterium (assembly GCA_038260485.1). Taxonomy (GTDB): domain Bacteria; phylum Chloroflexota; class Anaerolineae; order Aggregatilineales; family Phototrophicaceae; genus Flexifilum. Next base: position 672 of record JBBSNT010000452.1, read on the forward strand.
TAACGTCAGCGCTGGAACAGGGCTTGCCTTTGGGCAAGCGCTCAAGCCCATCTATCACTTTGACCATGCCGACGTCATCCTTTCGCTTGACGACGACTTCCTGTTTGCCGATGCGGGCAGCCTGCACTACACTCGCGCTTTCACCGACCGTCGCCGCGTCGCGTCGGACGCCACGTCCGCTACCATGAACCGCCTTTACGTCGTCGAAAGCACGCCCACCATCACCGGATCGATGGCGGATCACCGCTTAGCGCTCCGTACCAGCGCCGTCGAGCGTTTCGCCCGTGCCCTCGCTGCACGGCTTGGCAGAGACGACACCGCCCTTGCCGATGAACCTGTCGAGTGGACGGCGTGGCTTGACGCCCTCGCCGCTGACCTGACCGCGTCCGGTGCTGCCAGTTTGGTCACGGCAGGGGCGGGACAGCCGCCTAGCGTGCACGCCCTCGCCGCGTGGATTAACGCGACGCTTGGCGCGGTCGGGCAGACCGTCACCTACATTGACCCGCCTGTGACGCAAACAGCGTCGCAGGTCGATTCGCTTGTCGCGCTCACCGACGCCATGCAGAGCGGGAATGTCTCCGCACTGTTGATCGTTGGCGGCAATCCCGTCTACACCGCGCCAGCGGGCATCGCTTTTGCCGACGCGCTGGCGAACGTGCCCTTCAGCGCTCACCTCAGCTTGGACGAGGATGAAACGTCCGCCCACTGTGCATGGCACGTGCCTCAGACTCACGACCTCGAAACGTGGGGCGACGCCCGCGCCTACGACGGCACGGCGACCATTATGCAGCCCTTGATCCTGCCGCTTTATGACACCCGTTCGCTGATCGAACTGCTCGAAACCACGCTCGCGACGGGCGACGACGAAGCGCGCAGCGACCAAGCCATCGTGCAGGCTTACTGGCAATCCGTGACCCAAGCCGACGACTTTGACACCTTCTGGCGCACCTCGCTCCGCGACGGCATCGTCGCTGACTCTGCCGCTGCGCCTGCTGCTGTCACGCTGGCGGATTTCACGCTGCCGGAAGCCTCAGCACCCGCCGCCGCCGATGCGCTCGAAATTGTGCTCCGACCCGACCCGACCCTCTGGGACGGACGCTTTAATAACAACGGCTGGCTTCAAGAACTCCCGAAACCCTTCACCAAATTGACGTGGGACAATGCCGCGCTGCTCAGCCCTGCCACCGCCGAGCGGCTCGGCGTCAACACCAACGACCTTGTCCTGCTCACGGCGAGCGGCAAGCAGGTGCAAACTGCCGTGATGGTGCTGCCCGGTCAAGCCGATGACTGCGTGACGCTCTCGCTCGGCTACGGGCGTTCACAGACAGGCAAGGTCGGCGCAGGGACAGGCTTCAACGCCTATCCGCTGCTGTCGCTGCCCGCATGGTTTGCGACGGGCGTCACCCTCGACCCGACCGGCGAGCATTACACCCTCGCCACCACGCAGAACCACTTCACGATGGATGGGCGCGACTTGATCCACGCGGGCACGCTCGACGCCTATCAGGACGACCCCCATCTCGGCTACGACGCGCCCGACAACCCAACGCTCTACCCCGAATTTCCGGCGGGCGACTACTCATGGGGCATGAGCATCGACCTCAACGCCTGTGTCGGCTGCAACGCTTGTATCATCGCCTGCCAGTCCGAAAACAACATCCCCATCGTCGGCAAGGATCAAGTCGAGGCGGGGCGCGAGATGCACTGGCTGCGCGTGGATGGCTACTTCAAGGGCGACGTCGATCATCCCGAATTCTTCCACCAGCCCGTGCCCTGTATGCACTGCGAGCAAGCCCCCTGCGAACCCGTCTGTCCCGTCCAAGCCACCGTCCACGACGAAGAAGGCTTGAACGAGATGATCTATAACCGCTGCGTCGGCACGCGCTACTGTTCCAACAACTGCCCCTACAAGGTGCGCCATTTCAACTTCTTCGACTACAGTGACCC
>JBBSNT010000453.1:0-2595 GCA_038260485.1 Aggregatilineales bacterium
CAGTTTTGCTTGGATCGACAAATTTCGCGCGCTGCTCATTCGCTTTGACCGCAAAGATGCCAACTTTCTCGGCGCTCACCATCTTGCTTTTGCACTTATTAACCTTCGTCATCTGTTTGCTGCAAAAGGTTGAATCAGTTCATTGTTAAACATTGTCAAATTTGACAAATAGAGTTAGGAGATTGTTGAGAATATTGCGGTGTTGAGGATGATCAGGCGGCACACGATGTGCCGTATCCCGCAATCAGCGAAGTCGCCACAGATTAAACCGGCGGCCATGGGTAATTCGGACCGGGACCGGGCATCGGGTAGCGCTTCTGCTTGAGCAAATGCCGCATCCGCGACTGAAACGCCTTGATCTCCTGCGGGGCGAGCAGTTCGCGCAGCTTGATGCTGTAGTCGCAGTCGGGATTTTCAAGCGTTGCGTACAGCCGCGCAATATCTTCGAGCATCCCGTCAGGAATCGCCTGACCCGCATAATTCCAGATCACTGTCCGCAGCTTGTGAACCGCGTTGAAGGCGATCCCATGGTCGATTCCCCAGATATGCCCCTCTTGATCGAGCAGGCAGTGACCGCCCTTGCGGTCAGCATTGTTGATCAGGTAATCGAACGCGGTGATGCGCATCAACTGCGGCGCTTGCGTGTCGTCAAACGAGAAGTAGTTGATCTCTGGGTCGTGGTCGATGTAAAACTGCATCGACCCTAAGCCCCGTTCACCCTCGCGCAGCACCGTCGGCGGCACAATCTCCCAGCCCAACTCGCTGGAGGTCAAAAACGCGGCGGTTTCACGGTAGCACAGCGTGCCATCGGGGAAATCCCACAGCGGGCGCTCGCCGCGCTGCGGCTTGTAGACCGCCGTCAGCTTCAGGTCATCGAGCGTGATGGCGATTAAGAAGGCGTAGTTGGAACTCCAACGCAGGAGTCCGTATTCCTCGTCGAGTTCACCCTTCTCCAGCACTTGGAACACACGACCTAACGAAATCGGCAAACTGCGATCATTCTCGCTCATCGATCAAGTCCAGTAGTAGACTAATCGTCCGTTTTGTTTGGGGTCAGGGCGTCCAGCTTGAACGGTCGCGGTCGCATGAGCGCTCAAAGTACGCATTTGGCTGCGGCTGCACCACATCCGCACGATGCCCGGATCGGGTTCTTCGAGGTCTTCCGCGTCGGCAATAGGCAGCAGTTCCTGCGCCACCAGCACGACCATGTTCCGATCTTCGTCGTAGCCCAGTCCCATCTGCGCCACGCGGAACAACGGTTCAATCGGGTCGTGCAAGTCCATATTCGTCTCCCCATTGCCGTCATCCGGTGAGGGGAAACGCTGTTCAAGGTCATCGACCAGTTCGCGGATCGCTTCACTGAGCGCCCACGCCTGCTCCTTCTCGATAATCAGCGAAATGACCTGCGCGTCCTTGCCTGCTTGCAGGTGAAACACGCGCTGCCCTTTCGGCCCGACCGTGCCCACCGTGATATAGTCAACTGGATTTAAATCAATTTCGATGTTTGGCATAGTTTACTCTTAAGTCGCCGTCGCTTCGTTCTCCGTTTTTTCCGCTGCTTGCGCTGCTTTGCGCTCCCGTTCCATCTGCGTGACGTGCGCCACGTCATTGATGGTCGCCACGTAAGGGCGACCATAGCCGAGGATCAGGGTATTGATCGATGCTGGCGAAATCACGATTCGCTGAAAGTTGTCGAGGTGCATCCCAAGAAAATGCGCCACGATCATCTTGATCAGGTCAGCGTGACTCACGACCACAATCAGGTCGCGCGGGTGAGCCTCTGCCAACCGTTCAACCTCATTGACGGCGCGGGTTTGGACGCCGCGCATCGTTTCACCGTTCGGGAAGTACGCGCGCGACGGATACTCCTGCACGACCTGCCACATCTTGCGGCTGGTCAGCGTTCTGATCTCCATCCCCTCCCAGTCCCCGTAACGCACCTCACCAATTTCGCTGTTCGGCACGATGCTCAGGTCTGGGTGATGCTGGCGAATCGCTTCGGCGGTTTCCATCGTTCGTTCGAGCGGGCTGGCGTACAGGTGCTTGATCGGCACATCTACCAAGCGCCGCCCCAAGGCTGCGGCTTGCGCTTGCCCATCCTCGTTCAGATGAACGTTTGGAGTCCATCCGGCGAGCTTGCCCGTCTTTACAAAGTCATTGACAGCATGTCGGATTAAGAGAATTTGTGTCATCAGCGCTCATACGACGTGAAATTTACCTTTGCAGTGTAGCACATCCAGCGCGAATTCGCATGAATTGCCGTGTAAGTTTTTCGTGAGAACCATCCCCCAAACAGCGATAGAGTCTCGCATTGAACCTGATATAATAGGCGTACTTTGACACGTTAGGATGGCAGGATGAATGTTGGCATTATCTCGGATGTTCACGGGGATTATTCTGCACTAGAAATAGCACTCCACCGGCTGGAGGCGTATCACCACGTTGATCAAATCCTCTGTGCCGGTGATCTTGTCGGGCGCGGACCGCTGCCCGACAAAGTGGTTCAACTCGTCCGCGAACGCAATATTGCGACGGTGCGCGGGAATCACGATGAATGGAGTTACGGCTTATCGGCAGAAAACAAGGCGTATCTGA
>JBBSNT010000454.1:0-2593 GCA_038260485.1 Aggregatilineales bacterium
ATGAACGCCAGCACCTTCTCATCGCGCGTGACCGTCAGCACGGGTTCGGACATGCACAGCGCGATTGTCAGCGCGATTGGCACACTCAAGGGACCGGCACACGGCGGCGCGAACACCGAAGCCATGAAGATGTTCATGGAAATCGGCGATCCTTCGAACGTCGAGAACTGGTTCAACGAGAATATCAAGAACGGCGACCGCCGCATCATGGGCATCGGTCATCGCGTCTACAAGGCGCTCGACCCGCGCGCCGCGATTCTGCACGACCGCGCCAAAGCCCTCGCCGAATCGAGCGGCAACACCAAATGGTTCGAGATTGCCGAGCAGTTGGCAAAGCTGGCGCGTGCTGACCAATACTTCATCGAGCGCAACCTGTACCCGAACGTCGATTACTACAGCGCGATTGCCCTGTACACGTTGGACATCGACATCAACATGTTCACGCCCCTGTTCGCGATGAGCCGGATGGCGGGCTGGACAGCGCACATCATCGAGCAGGTGACGGACAACCGCTTGATCCGCCCGACGGCCGATTACGTCGGCAAAATGGACCTGCCGTGGGTGCCGATTGAGCAGCGCTAAGCTAATTTAGCAAAAGTTTTGTAGGGCGCACGGTGCAATCTTTGATTGCCTTGCTGCGCCCTTTTGATTCCTAGCACAACCCGAACAATTTGGGCGAACCTACGTGTTCGCCCCTACAGGACTCTCGCCCCCACTAGCGCAATTTCTAAATTCGTGCTAATTTACATTTCAATTTACATTGCGCTATGCATTAGGAGAGTCAGCCATGCTCCCACTCCGCGACATGAACCCGACGCGCCGACTACCCATCGTCACCTACGGGTTGATCGCCGTCAACGTGATCATCTTTTTGATCCAACTCACCATGCCTGAAAGCCAGTTACAGCAGACGTTTATCAACCAAGCGGTGGTTCCTGCCAGCGCTAGTGCGCACCCTTTCGCGCTCGAAACGATCCTCGACGTGATCCGCAGCATGTTTTTTCACGGCGGTTGGGAGCACATCCTCGGCAACATGCTCTACCTGTGGCTGTTCGGCGATAATGTTGAAGACCGCTTGGGCGCAATTCTCTATCTGGTGATCTACTTCGCGGGCGGTTTCGTGGCTGCTTTCGCGCAGGTGATCATCGCCCCGACCTCAACGATCCCGTTGATCGGCGCGTCCGGTGCAATCGCGGCGGTGCTGGGCAGTTACATCGTCATGTTCCCCGGCGTCAAGGTGCAGGGCATTATTCCCATCGGGCGAATTAGCACGATGCAATCGTGGCCGGCATGGATCGTGTTGGGGATGTGGTTCGCGCTTCAGTTGTTCAGCGGCTTTGGTTCGCTGGGCACGAACGCTGATTACGGTGGCGGTGTCGCCTTCTTCGCCCACATTGGCGGTTTCGTCTTTGGCGCATTGATCACGCTGGTGTTTATGCGGATCGTCCCGCAGCCACCCGTTGAGGAACGCAAGCAAATGCTCTACGAGCGCACCAAGCGCACGCCCTTCTAGTTCGCAATCCCACCGTGATACGAGCACGCGCCCTGCCGGTGCGCCGCGTGCGAGATCGTCCCGTCACGACAGGGAATCCCGCCGCCTGTGTACGGTACAGCAGTCGGTTGACTGCCCGCGCTGCTGCTTGAGTAGCTCGTCGGAGGCGCGGCAGGCTGAATCACGACTTGAGGACGAGGAACAGTCGTCGGCGTATGCGTGGGCGGCGAATCAGCGACGAGCTGGCTGTAAACATAGACCTGCTGTCCCTGCCGGTCAACGCGATACCAGAGGGCATTGCTTCCTGTGACCGCGTCTCCTTGTGTCATGCCGGTCGCCATGACGGTATCGCCTTCGTGAAGCTGCCCCACTTGAGCGCAGATCACCTTCGCGCACGCCCGCAGATTAGCAGTCGCACGGACGTAAAGCAGCGCTGGCTGGATGACTTGGACGGGTTGAGACGTTAACGAGGGCGTCAGCGTAGAAGTGATGGTCAGACTGGGCGTGAACGTAATCTCCGGCGTGGCGGTCGCGGTGGGGGTGTCCGGCGTCGGAGAGGCAGCAGCCTGTGTCCAGAGCGCCGCCAGCGTCGTCTGTAACGCCTGATTGGTGAGATCGCCCTGCGCCACCTGTGTCGCTAGAGCATTGGGCGTTTCCGTCTCAGTCGGGGCGACCGTCGCCGTCGCAGTGGATGTGGGTACAGGTGTAAAGGTATTTGTTAGCGTTGCGGTTAACGTCGCGGTGGCGCTTGGCAGCACCGCGAGCGTCGGGATTTGAACCGCTTGTGGCACGGGCGCACACGCCGTCATGCAAGCGACCAGCAGCACGAACGCGACGATCTGTAATTTTGCTTTCGGCATCAAGTAAGCCTCGTGAGTCGGGCGCTGTCGTTGATTATTTCCAAAATTAAGTATAGCGTAATATGCGCTCCCGAACTTCAAGCGATGCTATAATCTCCACTATGGCGAACATTCAGCGTTACTCCAACGAGATTGTCCCTGACAGCGCCGGCATGGGGTTGCCTTCGGTACCGATCTTCAATTTCGCGATGGCGCTGCCCGGTCAGGCGAGCAGCCCGCATACTGCCCGCGCCTACTACCG
>JBBSNT010000455.1:0-2563 GCA_038260485.1 Aggregatilineales bacterium
GACGACGATCAGCGCCGTCTGCGCGCGCCGGGGCGGCACGGACGTGCTGCCCGCGCCGAGGCGCCTGCGCAGGGCGAGCAGGCGCGGCGAGCGCATGAGCGTGGCGGGCGGGCGATCGCCGGCGTGCTCGCGCTCGGCGTGCCCGGCGGCGACGGCGTCGTGGCACCGCTCGTGCGCGCCGCCGGTGAGGTCGCGCTCGTGGTCAAGACGCGCGACGCGCACCCCGCCGACCGATTGTTTTTGGATTTTGACTAATATGACACACGACTGGGTAATCTGATTCAGGACTTAACCCTGCTCTCACGCTTCGACGCTGGACGCGCACAATTAGGCGAGGAACAGATCAATATGCTGCGTTTTGCCACCAGCCTGCGCGATCAAATGGCGCTGATCGCCAGCAGTAAAGACGTCAGCATCTCGCTTGTGCCCCCGCCCGACGCGCTGACGGTGAATGCAAGCATCAACCACCTGATGGTCGTCTTCAGAAATCTTCTCGACAACGCTATCAAATTTACACCAGCCGGAGGCACCGTCATGTGGAAAATCGAGCAGACCGCAGAAGGCATTCGCTACACCATCAAAGACACCGGACACGGCATCGAAGCGGATAACCTCAGCCACGTCTTTGAGCGTTTCTATCGCGTCGACAAAGCCCGTTCGCGCGACATCCCCGGCACAGGTCTAGGACTGCCACTCGTAAAATCGGTAGTCGAAGCCTACGGCGGACGCATCACGATTGAAAGCGACGGGCTGGATCGCGGCACGACCGTAATCGTGATCCTGCCGCAGAGCTTGCCCCAAATCTGAGTCACCCGCTCTAAATCGCGCTAGATTTGCCCAGATTCACATGAGCGTTGCAAATGATGTACAGCCTATAAAAGAGCTGCTTCCGTTAAAATAAAGCCAAAGGTACTGCCTTCGCCCGGTGTGCTCGAAGCAGTCACTTCGCCGCCCAGCCTCCGTGTGATCAAATTGACAATTGCCAACCCCAGCCCGTGACCTTCTTCTTGGCGTTCTCGCAAACGGGAAAACGGGATGAACAACTGGGTTTGTTCCTCACGGGTCAGCCCATCCCCGTTGTCCTTGACCCAATAATGAACACTTCCGTTGGGCTGCACAGATGCGCCGACTTCGATTCGGGGCGGATTACCGCCATATTTAAGCGCGTTGCTTAGATAATTGACCCAGATTCGCTCAATCCAAGGTTCGTAACCTAAAGCGCTTGGCAGGCTGTCTGGGATAAGGATAACTGCCTGCGTTTCCTCAATCATGTCGTCAAGATGCTGGCAGACTTTCTTCACCAATTCCAGCATATCGACCGCTTGGAATTCCACTAAAGTAGTTTCCCGAATGCGGGCAAACAGGATCAACGCCTCCAGCGTATCGTTCATTTTGTCAATCGTTTCCGACATCTGGGTGAGTTTGTGCTTCGCACGTTCCGACGTCGGGTCTTCGAGGAAGCGTTCAAGCAAATGAGTAGACGTTTGCAGCACAGATAACGGTTGTTTCAAGTCGTGGGCAACCGCGTAATTAAAGGCACGAAGTTCTTCTATCAGCCGGGATTGCTCCAGCATAAGCCGCTGCTGATTTCGACGCAGTTCGCGCCGCTCAAGCGCCCGGTTAATCACAGTCGGCAGGAGTTCAAAGTAAATGCCATCGACGTCTTTGACGATGTAATCATCCGCGCCATATTTCATCGCAGTGACGGCAGTCTGTTCATCGCCGGTTCCGGTAACCATGATCGTTGCTGGCGGGAACTCATCGAGGCGATTAAGCTCCCGCAGCACCTCCAGACCCGTAATATCCGGCAGCGTTTGATCGATCAGAACAATGTCGAATTTACTGGCGTGATACTGTGCTAACGCGCTATGACCATCAACGGCGAGCGTTACCAGCCAGTTGAATTGAGTGAGATAGCTGCGAAGCAGTTCAGCGCCGCCCCGGTCATCTTCGATGTATAGAATACGGACTTGTGCTGTCATAAAATCTACTCAATTCGTACGCGGCAAATCTACAACGGATAGAAATAAGCCTAATTGTCTGACCGCTCGCACGAAGTCGGCGTAATCGACAGGCTTACGCAGATAGACATTACAGCCGAGTTCATAGCAGCGCTCGATTTCACGATCATCGTCGGTGGATGTCAGAACTATAATCGGTATCGTCCGTGTTTTTGGATTTGACTTTAAGTGTTTCAGAACGCCATAGCCATCGACGACCGGAAGATTTAAATCGAGCAGGATCAGCATCGTGAGCGACTCTCCGTCATCCACGAGACCCTGCACGTAATCGAGCGCGGCTTGTCCATCTCCGACCCGATGCACGGGGTTTTCTAAGCCCGCGTCGCGCAAATTCATCTCGACAAGGATGGCGTGTCCCTCGTCGTCCTCCACCAGTAGAATCGTTATCCGCTTATCCAGCATTGTCTCCCACCTCTCTATGCTTTGGAATTGTGAATGAAAAGGTTGTCCCAATGTCAGGTTGAGAAGTGAACCAGATGCGTCCTTGCAGATGTTTTACGAGCACCTGCACGTAGGCTAATCCCATTCCCTCTCCCTCTACC
>JBBSNT010000456.1:0-2463 GCA_038260485.1 Aggregatilineales bacterium
AATTTCGAGGGTCAACCTGCCGCGAATGATGTCCGGATCAAGGTCGCTGCTGCGCTGAACGTAGACGACGCCGAGCAGCGTGTTTTGCCCCTCGATGTCGGCGCGGGTGAAGCGGACGTTTGCCTCGACTAATTGCACTGCCGTCTCGCGCGCGACTGTCTGCTGCAAGATGGCGGTCGCGCGCTGCGACTGGCTCGACCGCTGGAAATCGGGCGGAGTGCGAAACTGGATAAAGAGCAAACCCGCCAGCAGCAGCACCGTCACGCCCAGCGTGATCGGAAACAGCCGCCGTTTGCCGCGATCATAGCGCGCGCCGCGCACCGACAGCCCGACCAGCCGAAAGACAAGCGCGCCGGAGAGATTGATGCCTGCCAACTGCAAAAAGAGCAGAAACACGCCGCTGACGACGATGTCCCACTCGCCCATGACTGCGCCCATGCCGACCAATCCGGCGGGCGGCGCGAGCGACGCGGCGACTAGCACACCGGTCGCCGCGCCAGAGACGAGGCTGCTCCGGTTCGACTGGCTCAGGTTGAGCGCACCCGCCGCCCCTGCAATCAGCGGCAGCAGGACGGCAACTTCGGAAATCTGGCTCGCCGAGATCATCTGCGGCGTGACCACCTGCTGTCCCAAAATCAGGCTGACCGCTCCGGCGACGACGATGGTCGTCCCCAGCGCCGCGAAGTAGCGCAGCAAACCGCGCCGCAGCAGCATGAAGTCGCCGCGCGCCGTCGCCAGCGCGACGTTCATCGCCGGTCCCGCGAACGGGGCGATCAGCATCGCGGCGATCAGCAGAAACGCCGAGTTCGTGAACAGCCCGATCCAGACGATCACCCCCGCCGCCGCCGCATAACCGAGAAAGCCACGCCACGATCCAATACTCTGTAAGCCGCCGAGGTAAATTTCAATCGGGCTGAGCATCGTCACGTTGGTGACCTGATCGGGCGTCTCTGAAGGCGGCGGCTGAAGCGCGAACACGCCCTGCGGCGCAAAGGTGATGCGCGTATCGGGCAGGTCTTCGAGCGCGCCAAGTAGGTTCTCGATGCTGCGGTTGGCGATGTCGATCAGGATCAAGTCGGTGGGCTGATCGTCACTGCTGCGCGCGTCGATCCGCGTGATATTGGTGCCGTCGTTCGCCCGCGCGGCTTCGACAACGCGGTCACCGCTGCCGCGCGGCACTTGCACAAAAATCTGGCGCATGAAGCGTTCTCCGTATCTGCGGACAGAATGAAACATTAAATTTTAGCTTACAGCGATGGACTGATTATCACATAGGCAAGAGGCAAGGCTGTAGGAGCGGGCTGCATACACGGCAGCCCGCTCCTACGAGAGGAACATCACGAGCTAGAGGTTGGTCAGGCTGTGAAACAAGCCTTGCAGCAGCGAATTGGCAGAGGTCGCACCCGGATCAACACGGGGGAGCTTGGTCTGCTGGATATTGCCGTAACGCGCCTGCTGTGAATAGGTTTGCTGCGAACCGTGCAGCGCAGCGCTTAACGCTGCACTGATTGCGCTGGTGTTGCTCTGCCCATTATGGCGGGCGCTGGCATAGCTGCTAATCGCGGGCATCAGCGTATCGAGCAGAGTTCCTTGCCCCTGTTGCGCATCGGTGCGCTGCTGAACGCCACCCAACAAGCCCTGAAGCAGCGGCAGCACGTCGTTAAGCCCGATGCCGCTTTTGCCCTGTAACTGCTGCGCTGCGTTGAGCAAGCCGCCCGCGTACAGGTTGGCAGTCGCGCCGCGCCCGTCCTGCTGAAGCACCTGTGCCGCCTGCTGAAGCTGTTGATCGGCGGGCTGCCCGCGCAAGCTGTTGAGCGTGTTGGCGACCATCTCGAAGTTATTGAGCACGTTGTCGCCGTGATTTCCGTTAGCATCGACCGCGTTGATCTGTGGTCGATCACTCTTAAGCTGGTTGACGACCGATCCAAAAATGTCGGCAAGGTCGAGCGTCCGTGACTGCGATTGTTGGTTCTGCATCATTTAGGCTTTCTTCCATTCATCTCATCATCAATTTAATTACTTTTGTAATTATACTCGAAAAATAAGAGTGTGAGGGTTTTGTCATAAAATTCTCATGGGTAGCAAAAATTAAAGCAATAAAATCGGTGAAATTGCAATATAACAGATTAGAATGTCAATACTCTATCCAATCTAAAATAGCGAAGATTGTTTCTCCGAGCTAGAGCCAAGTTTTGGTGGGTAGAACACACCGAGAACGACCCACGTATTGTATGGGAAAATTGTTCCCATAAAAAAGCGCGTATCGCGCTGGGGAGAACATAGATCATCAAAAAATTTCCTGCGTACACTTTCCGCTGCTTTTTCCTCACTACCTAAGCGTTTTACTTCATTCAAAAATAAAACCCCTAATTCCCAATCTTCACACATTGTTTTGTGCGGTTTCTCGCTATCCTCACACTCAAAGAGAACTGATTCAAACTATTTGATTGAGCAGGATGGATA
>JBBSNT010000457.1:0-2410 GCA_038260485.1 Aggregatilineales bacterium
CATGACGTCACCCGACCTGCTCCTGCCGACGGTCGCACCATCGACCACAACCGCAGCGCTCGATGTGCCCTTTGCAACGTGGGATTGGGAAACCTCGACACGCGCCGCTTTTCCAGCAGCACCAGACCCGCTGACGATGCAAATGCCCGATCACTACGCGGGCGATTTGCCCGCGCTGCCTATCGACCTCAATAACGTCCACTTCATCGGCGACACAGGACTGAACGCCGATCAACTGGCACTGCTAGCGCAGAATGGCTTCGTCGTCGTGCCCGGTCAGTACAATCAATTCGACAGCGTTTACAACGATTGGCTCAGCCCACAGACAGGACGTGCCGACTTTATCACGACCGATGCGCTGCTGCACTCGCTCTTCATCGTCTACCAGAACGCGCTCATGGATCTCGAAATGAGTGCATTCTACGGGCAAATAGCGGACGTCTTGATGCAGGGCTATCAATCTGCCGAGCAGCAGTATCACGACGCCATTGGCACACCCGTCGAGGATGCCGCCCGCAAAGCTGCCGTTTACTACGCGGTTCCGCTCTACCTAATCGCGGAGGGCGACGAATACTACACTTCTGGCTACGATCAGACCCCCATCTATAACGAAACGAACCTGAGTCCTTCGCGCATAATCGCCGCCGCTGATCCGGACATTATCGCTGAAGCACAGCCGCTCGCCCTCGCCGCGCATAACGCCGAGGGTCGCTTGGATGTGCCCATTCTCGAAAGGTATCAAGAAGATTTCAGCCAGTACAAGCCGCGCAGCTACTACGCAGGCAGCCCGCTGCTCGAAGCCTATTTCCGCGCCATGATGTGGGTCGGGCGCATCACTTTCACCGCCAAGAGCGACGTCGATACGTTGACAAGCTTGCTCGTGCTGCGTGCGCTCAACCAGCGTCCCGACGCCTTCGCAGAATGGCACGATATTGCCAGTACGCTCGATTTTCTCGTTGGATCGATGGATGATTTCAGCCCTCTCGATTATCTGCCGCTTGCGCAAACCGCCTTCGGTGATGGTCTGACGTTTAGCGCCCTGACCAACCCGGACAAGATGATCACCTTCCGCGTCGGCGTGAGCCAACTGCCACCGCCGCGCGTCAACAGCATTCCGATTCCAATGGGCGCGATCACCCCCGAAGAAGTGACCGAAGCGACGCGCGGCTTCCGCTTGTTCGGGCAGCGTTTCACCTTTGACGCTTACGTCATGCAGCAGTTGATCTATCCTGAAGTCGGTACAGATGATTTATCGCGCACGCTGCCGCTCGGTCTGGATGTTCCGGCAGTGTTGGGGTCGGACACGGCTTATGTGCTGGCGGATGAAGCAGGCGCGACCGACTACGCCAGCTACATCGATCACGCCGCCAGTTTGCGCACTGAAGTCGATAACTTGAGCGCCAACGACTGGCTGCAAAACCTCTATGGTGGCTGGCTCTGGACGCTCCAACCGCTGCTCGTGCGCGATTCGGTGCTCCTGCCGCCACTGATGCAGACCGACGCATGGCAGCGTAAAGACCTTTCAACCATGCTCGGCAGCTACACGGAACTGAAACATGCGACTCTGCTCTACGCTGAACAGCCAACGGGCGGTCTCGGCGGCGGCGGTATGGAGCCGCCAGTGACGGTCTACAGCACCGTCGAGCCAAATCCGCAGGTATTCCAGCGGATTGCGATTGTCGCCGCGCTGATGGATCAAGGGCTGCGCGAAAACGGAGCGTTCGATCTGGAAGATCAACAAAACTACGGCTACGGGGCAATCTTCGCCGTCGATACGGCGCTTCAGCGCCTCGCCGGGTTGTCCGCCTATCTCGCGGAAATCGCCCGTAAGGAAGTCGCGGGCGAAGAAGTCAGCTACGATGAGTATTACTTTATGCAGGAGAATTTCGAGGAAGCCTTGTGGTACATCCGTTACTCAATCGAGGAATGGATCACCAACCCGCCGGAGAATACGGCGCTCGTCGCCGACATCGCCAGCAGCGCCGCCTCAAACGAGGTACTGGAGATCGCCATCGGTAAGCCGGACTTGATCTACGTGGTCACCAACAGCCCGTATGGGCTGCAAGTCACGCGCGGCGGCGTCTACAGCCGTTACGAGTACACCCTTCCGATTGACGAGCGCATGACGGATGACGAATGGCGGGCGCAGGTTGCCAGCGGCACGCTGCCTGAGCGTCCCGACTGGATTGGGATATATTTCAGCAAGTAGGATCAATTCGTAGAGGCGTTTGCGTGCAGAGGCAGGTCTAGGCTTGTGAAGCAAGTACCCCTGCCCCTATTTGTGCATTAGTCTACTTCATCCAGCGCCTTCAGCGCTTCCGACAGCGCCATAATTCCCGGCTCGATCAGATCATCGTCGAGCATAGCGAAGCATAGCCTTAAGCTGCGGTCGTGCGGCGAATTGACGTAA
>JBBSNT010000458.1:0-2395 GCA_038260485.1 Aggregatilineales bacterium
CGGTTTCGAGCGGCGTCCCGGCGTCGGGAGCCATCTCGGCAGCGGCGGCATCCGTGCCCCAACGCTGCGTGAAGCCCACGCGCCGCTTTTCCGGCTCAAGGTGGCTGATACGCAGGCTCAGGCGGTCGCCCTTCTTGACGTAGGAATACGGCTCTTTCAGTGAACCGTCACCCATTTCGCTCAAGTGAAGCAAGCCTTCCAACCCGTCATCGAGTGCAACGAACGCGCCGAAATCAACCACGTTTGTGACCGTACCCTCGACCAACTGCCCTTCGTGGTAGCGGTCGTGAGCGACTTCCCACGGGTCTTCCAGCAAACGCTTGCGGCTCAGCGCAATACGATTCGCTTCGCGGTCGAGGCTGAGGACATAGACGTCGATCTCCTCGCCGACCCGCAGCACATCACGCGGATGATCCACCCGGTGCCATGCCAACTCGCTGACGTGGATTAAGCCATCCGCGCCGCCGAGGTTAACGAATGCGCCGAAGTCGCGCAGACCCGTCACCGTGCCGCGCACCACGTCGCCCTCCTTCAGTTCAGCCAGCAAACGTGCCTTCTGCTGAGCGCGCCATTCGCGCTGCGCCTCACGCTCGCTGAAGATCAACCGGCGTCGCGCTTGGTCGACTTCGATCACCTTCACGGCAAGTTCGCTGCCGATCAAGTCGTCCCACGATTCACGCCCGCCCGATGAACCCATCGAGACGAGGTGCGAACTGGGGATAAAACCTTCCAGCCGATTCCAGTTGACGAGAATACCGCCCCGGTTATGTCCCTTGACGGTCACTTCAACAACTTCTTCAGTTTCCAGCAGTTTACGGGCTTTTTCCCAGTCGTACTGCTGCAAACCCATATTGATCGAAACGATCAGATTATCGTCCTGATCACGTGGGTTAATCACGTAAACAGGAACTTCCGCACCGACTTCTAAGCCGTTACGGACTTTAGGATCAAGGCGTTCCAAGTCTTGTACAGGGACGATTCCATCGCGTTTAGCGCCCATATCGACAATAACTTCTCGGCTGTCAATTTGCAGGATGATGGCGTTACGAATCTCGCCACGCTGCGGGGGCTGGTACGCGAAGGAAGAATCGAGAAGTTCTCGAAATTCATCCCCAAACGCTTGGCTAGTAGCCTTGTCTACTCCAGTCTTATCCATCTAAACACACACCTTACGAAAGTTGGTAACACCATCACGACGCAGATCGATGCGAATACAATATCGCCCTATAAGTTCGCATAGATGCTACATTATGAATCACGAATTTGTTAGAGTCATTATAGCAGCGAACTATTGGAACTGTATAAACGCTGTGCGAATTCTAATTCATATCCGGCACTTGTGTTTCCAGCCCGCTCATACCTCGGTCGATTTCCCATGGGTAAACGACGTAAGCATCCGTCACCGCGCCGTAGAAATCAGGCTTCTCATTCGTGAACAACGAGCGATAGGGGTTGTAGTGCATGACGCAGTTGTACGCCGTGCCACCAGCCGAAAGCACGCGCTGGCGCACCGCAATACTCGTCCGACCACTTCCCCACACGTCGTCCACGATCAGCGTCCGTCGGCTGACGACCAGCGAGGGTTCAGGAAATTGGAGAAACTTCGGCAGCGCCATCAAGCTGGCAGGACCCTGCAATTTCGCCGGAAAGTCGACCGCCGCCGTCAAAACGTGCTGGATATCAAGCGCTTCAGCGAGCATCCCGCCGGGAATTACCCCGCCGCGCGTGATCATGACCATGCTGCTGATCGTGCCAATGCTGCGAATTTGCGGCAGAAGGATGTCGATCAGTTTATCAACGTCTTCCCACGTGAGAATCTCGTGCCGCTGTTTATCGGGTCTTTCCATCAATCAACTGTACCTTTAACGGGTTCGGGAAATGTTACTATTATAACACACCTTACCTCGTTTTCTTACAGGCACACTTTACGGGGCAATCGGGTTTTGCAAGGATATTCTACGCAGGAGCGCAGCACTCTTGCGGATATTCGAACTTGATCTTGATTACCATCTCTATTACGCGAGTGGGGAAAGCGATGGAGATCAGCTAAACTGTGACCGATGAGTCACTATTCATAATGTCAAGCGAGCAATCAACAGGGCGTGGGTGGGGAATCCCTCCGGCAGTCAGCGTCGCTGGGCGACTGCCCCCCGAAGTTGGATCCCCGGTGGCGCAGCGTCACCCCAGCAATCACGACTAACCGAAAACCACAGATGGCGAAAATACGTGTTTGGGCTGTATTTCGCATTCATAAATCCCCTAAAAAATATCGACAACCGATCACGTGCCTAAGGTAAGCCGATCCAGCCCTATTCTGGCTAAGCCAGAGTTCGAAAGACGTCCAACAACAGGATAGAATGATTGGGCATGAGCAAACGACTGGATTACAAACTGA
>JBBSNT010000459.1:0-2383 GCA_038260485.1 Aggregatilineales bacterium
AAGCAGCAACATCGGGGACGGAACCTCCTCATCTTGCTCGGCGTGTTGGTGTTGGGGTCGTCCTGTTCGCTGGTGACGCTGAACCTGATCGGCGTCATCACGGGTCCGATCACCGTGCTGACGACGCTGACGGGCGGAGCGACTCCGGTCAAGGAGATCGACGGCGTGCCGCTGAGTGAGGTCGGCAACGCGCCGATGCGGGTCGCGCCGTCGGAGACCAAGCCGATCACCAGCAACGATGCCAGCGTGCTCGAACCGGGCTATACCCACGAATACACCTTCTTTGGGACGCGCGGGCAGGAGTATGCAGTCTACGTTCAATTTCTCTCGCTGGGGGCGAACCGCGTTAGCCGCAACGTGGTCTTGGTGCGACCGGATGATTCGGAGGGAACGACTCTCTGCGAACACGGCACGATTTTGCAAGGCGATAACAACATCACGCTGACCTGTACGCTCGACGTGACGGGAACGTGGAAGGTGCGAATTCTGGGACGTGAAGGTGAAAGCGTGGGCGTGTACTTCGTTGGGGTAGAACAGATGCGGAGTTGAGGCAATGGCGAACGCAGAGGCTGATGCAGGGGCTGAACCAAGCGCAAACCCGAAAGCACCTTACTATCGGGACGATCTGGTTGATTTCGCGCGCTATGGCAGGCTCGACGCCTACGAACTGACGGATGAGGATTTGGCGCGCCTGCTTGAAGTCTGGCGCTGGTCGGTGTGGAGCGGACGCCAAAGCCCAGAGGACGACGTGCGCGAAGCCTCGCGGCGCTTGCAGCGGCGTTTAGCCCGTGAACACAATATCGAGGTTGAGTACAACACGATGCTGCTGTTTAAGCAGGAAATCGAACCGCTGATTCACCTGCGAGTGCTGCTGGATATTCCGAAAGCTTTAGGCTACTTTTTCTGGCACTGTTTCTCGCTTGTCCGCGCGCTGCGCCAGCACCGCCGCTATCGCCGTGTCATCCCCGCGCGCGATCACAATGGCGTGCCGGTCGGGTATCCGCGCCCGACGCTCGATGCGCTCGCCATGCGCCCACCCGACGTGCTGCACCGTCATTACTGGCATCAATTGAGTTTCTACAGCTTCGAGGAACGGAAACGGCTCGATTATTGGTGGTGAAATTACATGAGTAATTAATAAGAAGAGTTGTATTTGTAAATCTGCTGTCCTTTCTTTTGCGAACTTAGGAGTGACTCGGTAACCAATTTTGCTGCGGGTCATTCATTCGCGAAAGTAACAAAGGACAAAAGATGGCTCATAATATTTCACGTCGTAATTTACTCAAGACTGGCGCCGCTGCTGCTGCTGGCGCATCCGCTTTCAGCTTCGGCGGTCTGTTCAACTATGGGCAGGTCTTCGCACAGAGCGAGGGCGATGATCCGCAGACGATCCTCAATCTGGCGGACACGGCGGAAACTTTCGCCTGTACTCACTATTACAATGCGCTCATGAACGCAGACGCCCTCGGTTTGGACGCCAACGAAGTTCGTGACCTGAAGACGTTCCTCGACGCCGAGCTGAAGCACAAGCAGTTCCTCGAAGCCAATGGCGCGATGGCGCTGGCGACCGAATTCTACGTGCCGGAGAACCTGTTCACCGACCGTCAACTGTTTGTGAACACGAGCGACACTGCTGAGACCCTGTTTATTGCAGCCTACCTCGCCGCGACCCGCCGTTTCGCCGAACTGGGCGAATCCCTGTTGGCAGCGACTACCGCTCAGGTGATGGGCGTCGAAGCCGAACATCAGGCGCTGCTGCGTCAGATGGGTGGCTTGGTTCCGTCGAACCGGGTGCTGAAGCAAGCGCTGTTCTACAACGTCTCTGAAGTTGCTGGTCCGTTCCAGCCGTTCCTTGAAGGCGCTGATGGTTTCGTTGGTCCCGCGCCGTTCCCCGGTGTGGACGCCATCAATACATTGGTCGGCGATCAAGGCGTGCTGTCCGCCGTGCCGTTCATTCAACTGACGAACGGTATGGGCACGATGATGATGACGCCAGAGGCTGCGGCAATGAGCGGTGCTTGCACCGTCAGCGGCACCAACACCAACATCCGTTCCGCGCCGAGCACCGACGCCAGCACCAGCGGCGCTCTGACCGCAGGTCAGTCGATGGCAGTTACGGGTCAAACCGTCGATGCCAGTGGCTACACGTGGTATCAGATCGAAGGCGGCTGGGTTCGCTCGGACGTCGTGACAGTCAATGGCGATTGCATGTCCGTCCCGACGGTCAATTCCTAGTTAGTAAGTGAACTGATTCAAACTATTTGATTGAGCAGGATGGATAGTGCATCATGAGAGAAAAACCTGACCAAAGGTGATTTCTCATGAGCACTATCCCGACCAGTGTAACCGAAGAACAATTCGATCTGCATATCCGACCGTTGCT
>JBBSNT010000460.1:0-2303 GCA_038260485.1 Aggregatilineales bacterium
AAGCCAAGCCGCCAATGCCGAGCACGTCGCGCTGAAGCGCCTGAGTCAAGTCGTTCGCCATCTTCTCGACCTCATCACGACGGCTGTGATAGGCGTCGCTGACGGCTTCGAGCACCTGCTGAAAGGCGGGCATTCCCCCACGAGCCTCGCGCGGGAAGTAGGTGCCGCCGTAGAACGGGCGACCATCCGGCAGCAAAAAGACCGTCATGGGCCAACCGCCATGTCCGTGCGAGAGCGACTGTACCGCCTGCATGTAAATATCGTCGAGATCGGGGCGTTCTTCGCGGTCAACCTTGATGTTGACGAACAGGTCGTTCATCAGTTCGGCGGTTGGTTCGTGTTCGAAGCTCTCGTGCGCCATGACGTGACACCAATGACAGGCGCTGTAACCAACACTCAGCAGGATCGGTTTATCTTCGTCGCGGGCGCGGGCGAGCGCTTCGTCTGACCACGTATACCAATCGACCGGGTTATCGGCGTGTTGGCGTAAATAGGGGCTGGTTTCGTTGGCGAGTCGATTCATCAGGTTCTCCCTACTCTGCTGGAACGACCGGCGCGTTTTCAACACGATAGGTCATCTCATGGGGGTTATCGACATACTGCGATGGCGAGATCAGTTCAATCCCGATCACCATGCCATCCGCTGCGAGATCAACGACGACCAATCCGTTTGCTAACACCTGATTCTTGTGAAACGGTTTATCGTTCAAGCGAATGTACATGACATCCGCCTTCGGATTATGTTCAATTTCCATCGCCATTAATCCTCAGTCTCATCCATAAAATAGACGGTTACAATCTGGTTTTCAGCCTCATCGACAATGACGCGAATACTCCGTGCGGCTTCAATCACTTTATCATACGCGAATCGATGAAGCGTGAGTTCGCTGACATCATCGGGGTCTTGGAGCACTTGTTCGACCATTTCCAAAGCGATTCCGCGCTGCTGCATACGGCGAACTGCGTGGTCGTAGAATGTATAGGTTTTCCCTGCGGCATCGACGTACATGGGGGTGTGCTAGCGTTTCTCCGACTTGTTCCAGTACCGCGCCAGCCATTCGACCAGCTTGCGGGTGACTTCGGGCGTCAGCCGCGCCGCCGCCTCGATATGACGGGGCGAAAAGGCGAACAGGTTGGTGAAGGTCTTGCTCGCTACACCGATCAAGTAGTCATTGCCCCAGCGTGATTGATCCCATAAAAAGGCGACCTCGCTGGACTCGCGGCGCAGCACAGACAGCCACTGCTCACGGTCTGCGAGTGTGAGCTTGCCGGGGGCGAAGCGCATCGCCAGCATCGAACTCTGTACGAAGGTGAACTGTAACGCCAGCGAGGGCAGATCCATTTCAGCAATCACGCTCGCTGCACCGTCCTGCGTCGAGAGCGCGGCGACGGCAAGACGGCTCTTTTTGCCCATCTCGCCCGTGTGGATCGTAGACATGACCGGAACTTGTGGGAAATGCCCTGCCAGCACTTTATTGAGGTCGATTTCGCCCTCGAAATACTGCTGGAGCATCCAAGGTGTGGCTGTCGGCAGGGGAATTGCTGGCGAAGGCGCATCATTCGTGAAGTGAGTCACGTCCTCAAGCAGCCGCTTGCGTGACGGGATAGTCGCGTCGTCTGGGGGCGTAGATTGTTCAACCATAGTTGCTCTTCCTCGATACGTCACACCATTATAACGAGCCGCCACGAACCCGCCCAAAAAGCGCTAAAATCGTGACCAGCTTCTTTCAAAATTAGATGGAGACAAAAGCATGGCTTATTTACTCGGTTTGGACATCAGCACGACGGGCGCGAAAGCGATCCTGATCGATGAAGGCGGGCAGGTCATCGCTACCCACACGACGCCGCAGCCCGTCAGCACGCCGAAGCCGCTCTGGAGCGAGCAGAATCCGGCGGACTGGTGGACGGGGATTGCGACGTCGATCCGCGCGGTGCTGAGCGAAGCCAACCAGCCGGAGATCGCCGCCATCGGCTTGACCGGGCAGATGCACGGCTTAGTGCTGCTCGACGCAGGCGGCAACGTCCTACGCCCGTCGATTCTATGGAATGACCAGCGCACCCAAAAGCAGTGTGACGAGATCAGCGAGCGTGTCGGCTTCGCGCGGCTGATCGAACTGACAGGCAACCGCGCCTTGACCGGCTTCACCGCGCCTAAAATCCTGTGGGTGCGCGAAAACGAACCAGAAGTCTATGCCCAAGCCGCGCACATCCTGCTGCCCAAGGATTACATCCGCCTCAAGCTGACGGGCGACACTGTCATGGAACTGTCGGATGCGTCTGGTACGTCGCTGCTCGACGTGGCG
>JBBSNT010000461.1:0-2301 GCA_038260485.1 Aggregatilineales bacterium
GATCGCAAAGATGCCAACTTTCTCGGTGCTCATCATCTCGCTTTTGCGCTCATTAACCTACGTCATTTGTTCGCACAGAAAGTTTGAATCAGTTCATTAAAAAACTTCTGCGAATTCTCCTCTAAATCAGAATATTTCACCTGTGCTCGGCTTAGAAATGGTAAAATAGTCCCCGTACTCGAAATTCACTCAAACCATAGTCGGAGAGAGCAAATGACCGCCCTGATGAATGCCATCAATAAGCAGGATGCCGCGCTTGTGAAGCAGCTAATCGCCAAAGGCGCAACCGTGAATGAGCTTGAGCCAAATGGCGACGCACCGCTGATCATGGCGTCGTACAAAGGCTATACCGAAATCGTCCGTTTGCTGCTCGAAGCCGGCGCTGATGTCGGCGTGCTCGACCCGGGCATGAAGGCGACCGCGCTGCACGCGGCGGCTTATGCCGGTCACGCCTCCGCCGCCAAGCTGCTAGTCGAATACGGCATTGACATCGATAAGCAGGGACCCTACAACGGCTACACCGCTCTCCACGACGCCACGTGGCAGAACAATCTCGATGTGGTGAAGCTGCTCATCGACTCCGGCGCAGACCTCACCATCCAGTCGAACGACGGGCAGACGCCGCTCCAATTCGCCAAATCGCGCCATCACGACAAAATCGTCGCCCTCATCGAAGCGAAGCAGCACGAAACCGACGCTTAATCCCACAAGCTTTGGACGCGCGTTCGTAAGGGCACGATGTGTCGTGCCCTGCTTTATCTTTCCTGCTCAAGTTCCTTCCAAAAGTGTGTTATAATGAGCGTCGATAACATCGAGCGTGATAGGCGTTTAGCGTCATTACCGTCAATCCTCTTTCGCGCTCACCCTATCCGCCGTGATAATGTGTCCCCCAAACTGACGCATTTAACTCTATCAATTGAGGCTTCATGCAATTTCGAGATCTGCAACTCATCGATCCCTTGCTGCGCGCTGTGCGTTCAGAGGGATACGATCAACCCACGCCGATTCAGGAACAGGCTATCCCGCACGTTTTAGCGGGAAAAGACCTGATCGGCTGCGCCCAGACCGGCACGGGTAAAACCGCCGCCTTCGCGCTTCCCATCATTCAGCGGCTCGTTGCCGCCAACACGACTCGCCGGGGCGGTGTCATTCGCGTGCTCGTGCTCTCACCAACCCGCGAACTCGCATCCCAAATCGGCGATAGCTTCGCTGTCTACGGGCGTCACACCGAACTCAAGCACATCGTCATTTTTGGCGGTGTCGGTCAGCAGCCGCAGGTCGATAAACTCCGTCGCGGCGCAGATATCGTCGTCGCTACGCCCGGTCGCCTGCTTGATCTGATGGGGCAGGGCTATGTGAAGCTCGAAACCGTTGAGGTGTTCGTGCTTGATGAAGCCGACCGTATGCTCGACATGGGGTTCATTCATGACGTGCGCCGCATCATCAAGACGCTGCCTACCAAACGGCAGACGCTGCTCTTTTCGGCAACCATGCCCGAAGCGATTCAAGACCTCGCTTCCAGTATTCTGATCAACCCGGTCAAGGTCGAAGTCACGCCGCAGGCGACCACCGTCGAGAAGATCGATCAATCGGTCTTTTTCGTCGATAAGAAGGATAAACGCGCGCTCTTGGAGCACATCCTCATCGACACCGCCATTCGTCGCGCGCTCGTCTTCACGCGCACCAAGCACGGCGCGAACAAGCTCGTGCAGCAGTTAGAACACGCCAACATTCAGGCGGAAGCTATTCACGGCAACAAGTCGCAGAGTGCGCGTGAACGGGCGCTTGCCAATTTCAAGACTGGCAAGACGCGCGTCCTCGTCGCCACTGACATCGCCGCGCGCGGTATCGACGTCGAAGACGTGACCCACGTCATCAACTTCGACCTGCCCAACGAGCCGGAAAGCTACGTCCACCGCATCGGGCGGACGGCGCGGGCGGGCGCGTCAGGCATTGCCTACTCGTTCTGCGACGTTGAGGAGCGCAGCTATCTGCGCGACATCGAAAAACTGATTCGTCTGCGCGTGCCCGTCATCGACGAGCATCCCTACGTGTCTGCGGCGGCGTCTTCTTCATCGACCGTCAGCCCGTCGCGCAGCGACAGCCGTCGTCCCGGCTCGCCGCAGGGACAGGGGCGTAATGATCGCCGCAGTGCGCCTCGCAGCGCCAACGGATCGAGCAGTCGTTCAGGCGGCGGGTCGAGCAGTGGTTCGGGCAATCGCTCCAACGGAAACACCACCCGCCGTGACGAAGATCAGGGCGGCGCATCAAACGGATCGCGTGGTCGTTGGAACGGCGGAC
>JBBSNT010000462.1:0-2288 GCA_038260485.1 Aggregatilineales bacterium
AAGTCGAGCGCTTTGACGGTGTAATCGCTCTGTTCGGCGAGCGTGTTGTCTTTGGCAAAGTCGAAGCCGTCGGGGATGCCATCAAGCCCTTCGGCAGAGGGCCAGCCGAACTCGGTCACACACAGCTTTTGATCGCCGCCCTTGAGTGAGATTTTGCTGGCATAGGTTTGCAGCGTGCTGCGGAAGCTCCAGCTATGATGCGGGTTGTCGTAAGGTCCCCGGAAGATCGCCGTCGGGTCGTTGGGGATCGTATCGTAGGTGTATTCCGGGCTGACATTGATGCCGTTGTGGTGTGCGCCGACACAGTCGGTGTAGTTGAGCAGCCCCGCGTCGATCATCTGATCCATGTAGACGAAATCGTCCCAAGCGTGAACGCCGTCGCTGACGCCCGTTGGCGAAAGCGCACCGCTGATTACGATCACGCCGGGGTCAATCGATTTGACCGTCTGATAGGTCGCGTGCAGCAGCTCGACGTAATTGGCGGCGCTCAAGCCGTTGGTTGACGTCCACTCGCGGTCGAGGTTCTGCTCATTCCAGACTTCAATCGCGTGAATTTTGCCCGGGTAGCGGCGCAGCAGCGCGGCGACGAAGTCGGCGTAATCCTGCGGGTTGGCGGGTGGACCGTGCTGCGCGAGGTCAACGCCCTGTTCGCGTGACCACTCGGGCGCGGTGACGACCGAAACGAGGACTTCTAAACCTTGCGCGGCAGCGGCGGTCAAGTAGGTGTCGGTTTCGTACCAATCATACGTTCCCTGTTCCTTCTCGATGTCTTCCCAACGGATTTGCTGCTTGACCCACCTGACGTTCAGGTCAGAGGAGACTTGCATCCACTGATCCATGTGGTCGTAGTTGACCTGTACCTGCACGCCCAACTGAAAGCGCTTGTTCTCGACGGGCAGCAGGGTGGCGGTTGGTGCGGATGTAGCGGTTTCCGCTTGTGCAACGCTCGCTGGCGTGGTGGTCACAGGTGCTTGAGTCGGCTGTGGCGTGCTGGTCGGCACAACGGCGAGCGCCGCGACCGTCGTACCGGTCGGAATAGCGACGTTGCGCAGGCTCGCGCCGGAGGCGGTGTTGGTCAACGATCCGTATGCCATGTAGATGGCGATGAACGTCACCGCGCCCATGATGAACGTGATTCCTGCCCAGATCAGGGCAAAGTTCCTGACCTGACGGCGAAAGCGTATTCTCGGTGTCGATGCCATGTGAAAGCCTCATTTCGACAAATTTACATCTCATATCGCGTAGGGACGGTGCTTGCTTCGCAAGCCTGAAACCCGCCCCTACAGCGTCGGATTGTTACCGTGCGGCAGCGAGCGCACTACAGGCGGGGCAGCCGCCGCCGGGACGAATCATCGCGTAGCCTGCCATCGGGTCTGAGCCGTATGCGGTGAAATCGACGTTCCAGACGATCATCAGCCGCACCTTACCGCTTTGTGAAGCGACGGCGGCGGCTTGCGCCAGCCATGCCGCCTGCTGCGAGACGGTCGTGTTCTGCGCCCAGCCGAAGTACGGGTCGAGCGACGGAAAGCCTTCGGGCGTCAGGTAGCCAAGTTCGGTGAAACAGAGCGGTTTTTGCCCGCCGATGATGCCCCAATAGGTGCTAATCATGCTGGGAAGATAGCGTGTGTAGTAATTGTCGCGCGGGTCGCCGCTGGTTTGCGTGGGCGGGACAATGCCTTCGTTGTAGTGCGCGCCGACGCAGTCCGCATACTGCAAGCCTCCGGCGTTGGTGACCTCGCGCAGCCAGTTATCGTCATTCATGACTTGACCGGGGAAAGCGGCTTCCGCGCCGGTTGGGGCGGGCGCGGCGCTGATCACCATAACGCTGCCGTTGCGGCTCTTGATCGCTTGATAGGACTGGCTGAGGACGCGGACGTAGTTCGCGCCGCTGATTTGCCCACGCGGCCACTCACGGTCGAGGTTTGGCTCGTTCCAGACCTCGATGGCATCAGGACCAAGCGCAGCGACTCCGCCGACCCAGTTGGCGAAGCCCTGAATGTAGCCATCACCACCACCCGCGAGATCATTGGGATAGCCGACCAATCCCAGCAGAATCTTGAAGCCTGCTGCGTGCGCGATGCTGATCGGTCCAGAAGCGACGCCGGGGTCGGTGCCGGGGCTGTAGCGCATTTGAATCTTCATCCACGACATGCCCGCGCCGTGCATCGCGCCTGCTGCGCCAGTCGCCGGATTATCGACGTGACCACCGTATTCGAAACCGCCAGCGATGCTGCCCGCACCGGGTGCAACAGCCGCTTGACCGCCGCCGGATGGCACGGCTGCGACCT
>JBBSNT010000463.1:0-2216 GCA_038260485.1 Aggregatilineales bacterium
CTTGACTTCTTTAGTCTTGGGCGTGTCCACCGCGAGGCGATCCACGAACACCAGTTGACCATCCTGCATCAGCACGCTAAGCGCAGAACGAATAGCGGCGCGCCGCATCTTCTTGGGCATGTCCTGCGAATAATCGCGCGGACGAGGACCCATCGGGCGACCGCCGCCGACAAACTGCGTCGCGCTGTGCGAACCGTGACGTGCACGACCCGTACCCTTCTGACGGTACATCTTGGCGGTCGTCAGCTTGACTTCACCGCGCCGTTTAACCTTGTGCGTACCGAGACGCGCATTCGCCATCTGGCGAACATACGCTTGGTGCATCAAGCCTTTATTCACTTTGACTTCAAAAATGTCGGCAGGAAGATCAATCGTTTTGATCTGCTTACCGCTGATATCCATCACTGGAACCTGCATTATTCACTCTCCTCGCTAGCGACGGCGCACGCGCGCAGGCTTAATCACGACAATGCCGTCGTTCGCGCCGGGGACTGACCCCCGAACCGCCAGCAGGTTGCGCTCAAGGTCGATCACAACCACTTCTAGGTTCTCGGCTGTCACGCGATCTCCACCCATACGACCCGCCATCCGCTGCCCTTTGTAGGTGCGCCCCGGCGTCGTCGTCGCACCAACCGAACCCGGCGCGCGTTCGCGGTCGGACTGACCATGAGTCTTCGGTTGGCTGTGGAAATGATGCCGCTTGATCGTACCGGCGAAACCACGTCCTTTACTCGTGCCGATCACGTCCACGCGCTCGCCCTTAGCGAACACGTCCACATTGACCTGCTGTCCTTCTTCTACGTCCAGCTCACCATTCCGCAACCGAAACTCGCGCAAGTGGCGAAGTGCCGGCAGGTTATTGCGGCGCAGATGTCCAAGTTCACCCTTCGTCAAACGCTGGGGCTTAGTTTCGCTATAACCGAGCTGTACGGCGGCATAACCGTCGCGCTCGCCGCTGCGAATCTGCGTTACGTAGCAAGGACCTGCCTCAATGACGGTCACAGGAACTGCATTCCCGTTTTCATCAAAAATTTGGGTCATGCCCAACTTTTTACCGATGATGCCTTTCATTCCGTTGCCTCCAGAGGGGAAGTTCCGCCCCTCTCTGTCTTGTACTCTCGTATTGGCGGGAAGGCTGTACCCGCTTGCGAGCACTAGCGGTTAGCTTTCAGCGTTCAGCACTCAGCATGTAGCTCTCAGTTTTCAGCACTGCCTTCCTAGCTGATAGCTGAGGGCTAACTCCTGACAGCTAACCGCTAAATCTTGATTTCAATATCCACGCCTGCTGGCAGATTCAGGCGCATGAGCGTGTCAATCGTCTTGCTATCGGGGTCAAGCACGTCGATAAGCCGCTTGTGCGTCCGAATTTCGAAGTGCTCCTGCGAGTCCTTGTCGATGTAGGGCGAACGCATCACCGTGAAGCGTTCCAACCGTGTCGGCAGCGGGACAGGTCCCACCACGCGAGCGCCGGTACGTTCCGCCGTCTCGACAATCCGCTGTGCCGACTGATCAAGTACCCGATGATCGTAAGCCTTAAGGCGGATACGAATCTTGTTTTTAAACATCACTGTTCCTCTGGGTAAGCAATGCCGGGAAGCGTTCGCCTCCCGGCATTACGGGCAGCATATCTATAGAGCGAGAACTACTTTTCGCTCAGAATTTCGGTGATAACGCCCGCGCCAACCGTCAGACCGCCTTCACGAATGGCGAACTTCGAGCCTTTTTCGAGCGCAACCGGGGTGATCAACTCGACTTCGAGGTTCACGTTGTCGCCGGGCATAACCATCTCGACGCCTTCAGGCAGCGTCACCGTGCCGGTTACGTCCATCGTGCGGATGTAGAACTGCGGGCGGTAGCCGGTGAAGAATGCCTTGTGGCGTCCACCCTCGTCACGCTTGAGGATGTAGACCTCGCCCATGAAGCGCCGATGCGGGGTGATGCTGCCGGGTTTCGCCAACACCATGCCGCGCTCGACCTGCTCACGAGTCGTACCGCGCAGGAGGATACCCGCGTTGTCGCCCGCTTCGGCGGCGTCGAGGTCCTTGTGGAACATCTCGATGCCCGTGACCGTCGTCTTCAGAACTTCGTCGCGCAAACCGATGATAGCGATTTCTTCGCCCTTCTTCAGCGCGCCACGTTCCACACGTCCGGTCACAACCGTACCACGTCCCTTGATGGTGAATACGTCTTCGACTGGCATCAAGAACGGCTTGTCC
>JBBSNT010000464.1:0-2212 GCA_038260485.1 Aggregatilineales bacterium
AGCAATTGGCGGTCGCCAATCGTATGCACCGTTCGCTGGCAACACTCCAAGTCTCGGTCGATGAAGTGATGCAGCAACAGAACACTCTGCACCACCCCAATCGCCTACGTCTGTTGGATAAATTTCGGTCAGTGGCTTAGCAGATTTTGGCTTGGCGAAGCTCAGCGACGTCGGTCACGAAATCACCGAACCCGGTACGATGGTGGGAACAGCGCTCTATGTTTCTCCAGAGCAGGTACGCGGTACAAACATCGACACCCGCACGGACATCTATAGCCTCGGCATCATCTTGTATGAGATGGTCACGGGTCAGCCGCCCTTCAAGACAGCCAACCTCAATTTGCTGGCGACTCTCTATAAGATTGAGTACGAGCAACCGACACCGCCAAGCGAACTCAACCCCAATATTTCGCCCGCCTTAGAGCATGTCATCCTCCAAGCGCTGCACAAAGAACCGCGCGAACGTTTCTTCGACGTTCAGGAAATGGCGGATGCGCTCAATGCGATCCCAGACATATCACTGCAATCGCACAGCTTCGTCTTGCCGTCGCTGCCCCGTGCGGTTGCGCCGATTAAGTTGATGCGACGTTATCGATACATGTTGGGAACGGTGCTAGCACTGTGTATTCTGATGATGATCGTTCTGATTGGTAATTCAACCTATGATCAGTTTCACATAAGCATTCTGCCACTCGTCCCAAACTCGCGCGGCGGCATCGACGACGTGATCCCGACAAGCCTCGAAATCGCACAGGCGCAGCGATGGCTTGGCAATCAAGGGTTTATCGCCTACGTCACCTGTGGGTTAGATACGCAATCGCAGGCTTCACGCGCCCGCGAAATGCGTGACTTCGCCGAAAATTATGGCGTGAACTATCGGGTTTACAACAGCGCGCTTGACAGCTATAAGCAACTCACGCTGATTGAGCAAGCCCGTATCGAGGGCGCGCGGGCGATCATTCTTTGCCCTCTGCAACCCTCCATCCTCACCGACAGCCTGACGTCGATGGATACTGTCGGGATACCTTACGTCTTAACCGACATCATCCCGGAGACTACAGGCGGCATCATGCTTGACGAAGACAACCTCGACCTAGGCAGGCTCGCGGGTGATAGCGTCGCCGAGCGCTTCATCAAAACTGGACAGACGCAGCCGAACGTCCTCATTCTGGATTACCCAGATTATTCATTTTCCGATGAGCGTGCTCAGGGATTTATCGATGCGCTCACCACGCGCCTGCCTTCGGCTCAAATCATCGCGCGCGATCCGGTCGCTGCAACCCGCGCTCAAAGTCAATCTTCCGTCGCTGATCTGATCAGCAACGGGCGCGACATCGACGCTGTCTTCAGCATCACCGATACAGGTGCCTATGGCACCGTTACCGCGCTTGACGACGCAGGTATCGCACCCCAGACAGTTATGGTTGCCAGCATTGGCGGGGAAAGTGTCGCCCTTGACTACATTTTCAAGGATTATTACTTAGCCATTTCAGTCGATGTCGCGCGCGAAGCTGGCTCACACGCAGCACTGGATGCGCTCGTCAAGCGGCTCGGCGGTGGAGATACGCCGCAAATCGTAAATTTACCTTCTGGAATCGTAATTACACGCGATATAATGGAAGAGCAATCCGCGTCAGAAACGAACTAGGCGAACTGCCCTCGTTTAATCCTAATGAACTTGACGATGCTCTTTTTAAAGCTGTCTTAAGAGATTTTTCTCATGCTGCACCCGCCCACTTATGGCGCTACTCCTGTAGACAAGTGAGGGAATTCGGTGAAGCAACTAGACAAGCAAATATTTCAAGGTAGCAAGTTTGGCAGAACGCAAATTGCTTTCGACGATGCGGCTTAGCGAGTATTCCATTCGCAGGTCGAACGAATGATCATTTTTGCTGATCGCATAGCAGTGGAGTAGTATTATGAGGCGAATTCCGCGCCAAGTCGTGAGCAAATATGCCGTCGCGGTCACAGCCGTTGCTGTAGCACTCATGTTTAAACTGATTATCTTCCAATTTGTCCGCATCGAAGCACCTTTTCTCCTCTTCTTTGCGGCAGTCACCATCGCGACGTGGTATGGGGGGTTTGGTCCGGGCTTAGTTGCTGCATTCCTCAGTGCCGCCAGCGCAATGCTGTTTTTCACGACAGGCATGTTCGCCAATAACGCTGCCCCTTTAGATCTATTTCAACTCGTGCTTTTCTTCTGTGAAGCGCT
>JBBSNT010000465.1:0-2169 GCA_038260485.1 Aggregatilineales bacterium
CTTCGCCTGGATTGACAAGTTCCGAGCCTTACTCATTCGCTATGATCGCAAAGATGCCAACTTTCTCGGTGCTCATCATCTCGCTTTTGCGCTCATTAACCTACGTCATTTGTTCGCACAGAAAGTTTGAATCAGTTCCATGTCATACACACCGCATGGATCAAACGTAAATTCTTAAAAGAACGTTGGTCTTTATTCACAAACTTAAAGGCACAAATCGCTGTGACCTTTAGCAAAAACGCCTCATAAATCCTTCATTTCAGATCAGTTTACATTTATTTTGCAATTGTCTCATTTTATCTTCAGCCTCGCGCGTTACCTTGAATGTGATCTAATCACGGAACATGAATCGCTTGCTCTCGTAAGTGAAGAAAAGGTAATGCCCATGAATACAAAAATACGCAGTCTTGTGCTTGCTGCGCTCGTGCTTGCCCTCAGTGCATTTGCATTGAGCAGCGTCTCCGCGCAGGACGCGACCAGCACAGTCGAACCGACTGCCGAAACAACCGCCGAGCCGTCCATGCCGAGCACGATGGAGGCACCAGCGGAAGCCCACGCCTTCCTCGGTATCGCCATTCAGGATACTTCTCAAGGCGTGTACGTCGCCCAACTCGCTCCCGGTTCACCTGCTGAGGAGGCAGGGTTGCAGGTTGGCGACGTCATTACGTCGCTAAACGCAAATGATGTCGCGAATTCTCAAGACGTCGCCAACACGATTAGGTCGATGGATCCCGGTGCACAGGTCAATATCGATTTCATGCGCGACGGCGACAAAATGAGCGTCACAGTCACCTTAGGAACACAGACGGCTGACATGCAGATGCCGACACCTGCGATGCCTATGATGCCCGAAATGACGGATCAGCCCAACGGCAATAACAATAATGGCAGCAATAATCGCAACCATAACAACCGTCAGTTCGGTCTAAGCTACAACGGCAGCGATCAAACGTGGATGATCACCAACTTGTCTGACAACAGCCCGCTTTATGACGCCGGTCTGCGTGAAGGCGACGTAATCACGGCAATCGACGGCAGCAAGTACGACGCTGCCGGGCTGCGCGAGTATATTAACTCGCTCGACGCAGACGCGATGGTCACGCTCAGCGTTCAGCGCAATGGTGCAGCGCAGGAAATCCAGATTGCCGCCGCTGACCTGATGAGGTTAGTCGCGCCTATGACGATGGGTCGTGGCAATGGAAACCAACCCGGTAACGGCAACGATAACCTGCCTGACAACTTCTTCCAGATGATGCCGCCCTCGATGTTCGGCTACGGCAATGGTCGGCTCGGTGTGACTTTCGTGACGCTTGACGAGCAGACCGCACTGCAATACGGCGTCACCATGACCGAAGGTGCTCTGATCGTCAGTGTCGATGCGAACTCGCCCGCCTCTGAGTCCGGTTTGCAGGAAAACGACATCGTGACCGCCGTCAATGGTGAGCCAGTCGATCAGGAGCGCACACTGCGCGACCGCTTGATCGCCTACGAGCCGGGCGACGTCGTAACGCTCACGGTGCTGCGCGAGGGTCAGTCGCAGGACATCGAAGCGACGATGGGTGAGCCAGACGTCTCCAGCCAAAACTTCCGAGGCTTCCAATTCCAAGCCCCGAACGTACCGGGAATGCCTGAGATGCCGACGCCAGAGGTAACCGAAGCCCCGAATATGTAATCTAGCCTGATAACATTCCCTTCCCCTTATACCCGGGACATGCAGACTGCATGTCCCGGATTGATTCCTGCCCTCAACGCGCCTTCCAAAACCGCCGACTTCCCATCGCGCCGATCTCGTCGCTTGAAGCAGATTTTCGTTGGGACTATAATTCAGCCCAATTTGGTACATACAGGATGCGGTTTGCTCATGACTGTCAAACAAACGCTGCTGGATCGGTTGAGTCGGCGCGAAGCAAGAGTGGCTATCGTCGGGCTGGGCTACGTTGGGCTGCCGCTCGCGGTCGAATTCGCTGAGGCGGGCTTTAGTGTGCTCGGTATTGACGTGAGCGCTGCTAAAGTTCAGCAGTTGAATCAAGGCATCAGCTATATCCCCGACATCCCAACCGAACGATTGAAGCCACTGGTCGAAAGCGGTAAGCTGTGCGGCAGCACGTCCTACGACGACCTCGCTCAGGTCGATACCGTCAGCATCTGCGTGCCGACGCCGCTGCGCCA
>JBBSNT010000466.1:0-2110 GCA_038260485.1 Aggregatilineales bacterium
CGATTTTCACCAGTGTGCGTCGAAAAGTCAATCGCACTCTGCCCGGAGTCATTGCTGATTAGTATTTCGGCAGCGTATCGAGCCAGCGAAACGTATCACGCGGCGAGGCAAAGCGCAGCAGGCGTAGGTGTGCGTATTCCGGCTGCTTCAAAAGCTGTGGAACCTCGCGCTTGTGTCGCCCGTAGGACTTGACGATCCAGACAAACAACGAGTCGATACTGAAGAACTGCTTACGCCACGACTCGGTGTTGCCCGTATCCCATAGGTTCTCCTGCGTGCGGATACGTTGGACGCTACGGCGCAGCAAGCGCCAGAAGATCAGCGTGAACGAGTAGTCCAGCCAAACGAGCGTATCGGCACGCGCCCAAACGAGGTCGCGGGCGCTGCTGTAATTGCCGGGAAAGACCCAGCGATCCGCCTCGATTGCTTCGGTGACGCGGGCGCGAAAGGTGGAACGTTCGACCTGCTGCCAGTTCGCCGTCCAGAAAAGGGCGTCAGGTTCGACGAGCTTCAGATTGAGGCGGTCGGCAAGGCACGCGGCGAGCGTCGATTTGCCCGATCCGCTTGTGCCGACAACGACGATTCGCTGCATAAAGTGATTCCCCTTTATTCGCGGCGCGAAGGGTTTAAACCCTTCGCTAGGAAAACGGCGTTTACTAAAGAGACGCCTAAAAGCATTATCTACACATCATCGTGTTCTTACCATTAGACACAGCTCAGACGGTAAAATATTGTACATCTGTGCTAAAATAGAGCTATGAAATACGCGAGAGTTGCCGTCAATACGCCGGTCGATGCGACCTTCGATTATCACATCCCGCCAGAACTGGACGGCAAGATCGCGCCCGGTCATCTGGTACAGGTCGAGTTCCGCACGGCGATGGAACACGCTATTGTCCTGTCGCTTCATGACGAAGCCGAGGTCGAGCGTACCAAACCCATCATCGCTCGCCTCGATCCACACCCTGTCGTCAGCGAGGAGCAGATCGAACTTGCGCGCTGGCTCAGTAAAGCTTATCTCGCACCGATTGGCTTGTGCTTGTGGATTTGGCTGCCGCCGGGACTGACGGGTCACCGCGACGTGATCGTCCGCCTGCGCGAGAGCTACCCACCCGAACTGATCATTGATCAGCTTGAAGAAGCAGTGGTCGCGCTGCTTAAGCGGCGCGGCGCGCTGCGCGGGCATCAGTTGAACCTCGCGCTGCCGGGCAAAAATTGGCGCGGCGTGGTTGATGCGCTCGAACATTACGAGATCGTAGACACCGAATCGACGCTCGCGCCGCCGCGCGTGAAGCCGCGCATCGTCCAAACGGCGGCGTTGGCGATTCACCCCGACGACATCCCCAAAGCAGTGCTCAGCCTCGAAAGGACGTCGCTCACCGCCGACCTGCTCGAAGTCGTTGCCACCGTGCCCGAGATCGAGACGGCGACGGCGCTCAAGGCGACGCGGGCGAACAAAACGCATCTGCAAAGATTGGTCGAGACGGGCTGGATCGCTGAAACGGGCGATAAGCTCAGCTTGAGGCTAGATCGTGCTGAACTGACGCCGACGCTCAACGAACTGCGCAAGCTCGATAAACCGCTGCGGATTCTGAACATCCTCGCTCGCGAGGGCGATCCGGTGGATGTCAGTTGGATTTACGCGCAAGCTGACGCATCGCTGGCAGATTTGAAGAAACTCGAAGAAGCTGACCTCGTGCTGCTCGGTGAACAACAGCGCTGGCGCGACTCGCTGGCAGAGAAGGATTTCATCGCCGTGATGCCGCCGTCACTGACACCTGCTCAGTCAGCGGCGTGGAAGCAGTTGGAAAGCGCGATTCTGTCAGCAAATGCGACACTAGTCCTTGAAGACGATATCCGTAGGGGCGAGTTTGAAACCCGCCCCAATACCGATCCAATACGCAGCATCTTTCTCTTGCATGGGGTGACCGGCAGCGGCAAAACTGAACTCTACCTGCGGGCGATTGAATTAACGCTGGCACTCGGTCGCTCGGCGATCTTCCTCGTGCCGGAAATCGCGCTGACGCCGCAGACCGTCCGGCGAGTCGCCGCTCGCTTTCCGGGTCGGACGGCGGTCGTTCACAGCGGCTTAGGCGAGGGCGAGCGTTAC
>JBBSNT010000467.1:0-2095 GCA_038260485.1 Aggregatilineales bacterium
ACGCGCGCGTCGATGGCGTGATCGTGGTGGGGGCATTTCTAGAGGAGACGCTGGCGCACATCAGTACCCACGCCAGCCAAAACCTGATTCTCGTAGACGCCTATGCATCGAGCGGGAATGAGTTCGACAGCGTGCTGATCGACAACGTGGATGGCGCGATGAAGGCGGTCAACTATTTGATCGCACGCGGTCATCGACAGATCGGTCTCATTGGCAGCGAACCGGCATCGTATCCAAGCATTCTGGAACGCCGCCAAGGATACCTGAACGCGCTCGCACAGCACGGCTTAGAACCATTTATCGAAGACAGCGCCTTAGTTCGTGCCGAGGCATACGAAGCAACCTGCAGGCTGATCACTCGTGCCCCCAAAATCACAGCTTTGTTCGCCTGCAATGACGAAGTTGCTCTCGGAGTGATGAACGCGCTGGAAGATAACGGACTCCGCATACCGGGCGATATGTCATTAATTGGATTTGACAACATCGACCGGTCGCAGGAGGTCACACCGGCTTTGTCAACGATGCACGTTGATAAGGTCTTGATGGGGGTCATGGCGGTGCGTCATTTGATTGATCGTGCGGGGCTTCCTGACCGCGCGCCGCTGAAGACATTGGTCGGCACTCAATTGATCGAGCGGGCTTCCGTGCGTTCAATCGAGGTGTCGAGGGGCACAAAACGCTAAAACGCACGCAGAACTGACGGGCATCAGAGACTCTGCCGCCATCCTAGCGCTTGTGCTCCCCGCGCAAAATTAATTGCTGCTCTAGTCTAGGAGCGAAGCTCGTGAAACACAAGATTCTCCTTTTAGTGATTTCTTTGGCGATTTTTGCACTTGCCTTCTCGGTAAGCGCACAAGATGATAGCATTACCATTTGGATTACGGGCGCCGACAACGACGCGACCGCGTTGGCGAATGCGGCAACCGCCTTCACCGACGAAACCGGCATCACCGTCAACGTTGAAGCGGTCGGTTGGAGCGACGCTTATTCGCGCTATCTGACCGCCGTCAACAGCGGTTCAGGCGCAGACATGTTCGCTGGCGGGATGTCGTGGGGTATTTCGCTCGGCGGCGTCGGTGGACTGATCGACCTGAAGACGGCATTCGCTGATCAACTTGATCCGCTGCTCGACCAAAACAGTTCCGAATTCGTCAATGCTATCATCGGCACGGACGGCAAAGTCTACGGCGTGCCGTACAACCAAGACGTGCTGCTGATGTACTATCTGCCGGATGCGTTCGCGTCAGCAGGTATCGACTCTGTGCCCGCAACGTGGGACGAATTCACCGCAGCCCTGCAAGCGCTGGAAGATGCGGGTATGGGCGGCGGTGGCGCGAACTGGGGTAACGCTTCGTGGATTGGTTTCCAACCCTACCTGACACAGGCAGGCGGAAGCTGGTACACCGAAGATTGCAGCGCAGCTGCGATCAACAGCGACGAGGCAGAAGCCGCCCTCGAATACTATACCAGCCTGTATGCTGACTACGGCTTCCCGCAGGCGGGTATCGACGCCAGTGGTTTGAGCACGGGCAGTATCTCGGTTCTGCTGGATGGCGAATGGGTCGCGCCAGCGATTGACAGTTCCTATCCTGATCTAGTCGGCAAGTGGGCAGTCGCCCCGCTGCCGGAAGGTCCCGCTGGTAACAACGCCACTTTCATCGGCGGCAAGATGATCGGCATCTTCTCGTACTCACCAAACGTCGATCAGGCGTGGCAGTTCATGGAGTGGCTGCAAACCCCCGAAGCCGCTCAAGCGCTGGTGGACTCGAACTACGA
Source organism: Aggregatilineales bacterium (assembly GCA_038260485.1). GTDB lineage: Bacteria > Chloroflexota > Anaerolineae > Aggregatilineales > Phototrophicaceae > Flexifilum. The sequence goes on from JBBSNT010000467.1 coordinate 1,777, forward strand.
CTTCAGCCAGATGTACGTTCCGCCGCAGACCGAGAACACCCAGTACATTAAGGGTACGGGCACGATCAGCCAGAACGTCAACGATCAGTTGGAGAACACCACCGCGCCCTCTCACTGCCCCGGCTGGGAAGAGAGCAACGCTGACGTCAACCTCGCACTTCAGGGCGTCCTCTTCGAAAACGGAGACTATCAGGACGCGCTTGCTTCAATGGAAGACACCCTCAACGCCAACCTAGAAGCCTACAGCAACTAGGCAAGCCTATCGTTATCGTCACTGTGTCGGGGGAGCGGTTGTTCCCCCGACACGCCACTCGAAGTC
>JBBSNT010000468.1:0-2091 GCA_038260485.1 Aggregatilineales bacterium
GAACCGCAAGCGCTGCTGGATGATTTGCTCGCTCAGGCGCGGGACGATTTGGCGCGCGAGGGAATCGCTGAAAGCGAGATGGTGCTGACGCCGCTGATCGACGCGCGGTATCGCGGGCAAGCGTATGAACTGACGATCCCACTGACGGACGCGATCACGGCGGCGTTTCATGCGGCGCACGAGCGGACGTATGGTCACGCGCTGGTGGGGCGCGAAGTCGAACTGGTGAACCTGCGGGTACAGGCGACGGGCGTGGTTGAGAAGCCGACGTTTAGCGCTGAGAGGGTCGAGGACAGCGATGGATCGAGCGGGTTGATCGGGCGGAAGGGCGAATTGGCGCTGTACGAGCGTGAGCGGCTGACGCCCGGTGCGCAGTTCGAGGGCGCGGCGCTGATCTTCCAATTGGACAGCACGGTTTACATCCCAGAAGGGTGGTCGGCGGCGGTGGATGGGTATCGGAATCTGGTGCTGACGGCGGAGGGAAAAGAGATTTTTTAACCGCCAAGAAGGAAAAAAGCTTTAACGCAAAGGCGCTAAGACGCAAAGTGGGCGGAGCACGCTGCGCCGCTACGTGGTGGATGAATGTGCGGTGGCTGCGCTGTGTAGGCTGATAGTGCCGAAAAGAAAAGAGAAAAGCTTTAACGCAAAGGCGCAAAGGCGCGAAGACGCAAAGAAAAGATGAGGATGAAACGCGATGGTGGTTGATGCGATCAGTTTGGCGGTGTTTCGGAGCTTGTTTGAGGCGGTGGCGGAAGAAATGGGCGTTACGCTGCAACGGGCGGCGTTCAGCCCGAACATTCGCGAGCGGCTGGATTTTAGCTGCGCGGTGTTCGACGCGCGGGCGAGGATGATCGCGCAGGCGGCGCATATTCCAGTGCATCTAGGCAGTATGCCCGCCTCAGTCGAGGCGGCGGTGCGGGCTTTTCGGACGCTAAGCCCCGGCGACGTAATTGTGCTGAATGATCCGTATGCGGGCGGGACGCATCTGCCGGACGTGACAATGGTGTCGCCGGTGTTGATCGGCGACAAGGTACGGTTCTTCGTCGCCAGCCGTGCGCATCATGCTGATGTGGGCGGCATGTCGCCCGGATCGCTGCCATTGAGCACCGAACTGTATCAAGAGGGGCTGATTCTGCCGCCGGTCAAGCTGGTCGAGGCGGGGCGACGAAGCGAAGCGGTGATCCGGCTGATCACCGCCAACAGCCGCGCACCGGAAGAACGGCTAGGCGACCTCGAAGCGCAGTTGGCGGCGCAGCGCGTCGGGGAACGGCGGCTGAAAGCGCTGATTGATGGCAACGGTTATACAGAGACTCAGGCACATGCCGAGGCGCTGCTCGACTACTCGCGGCGGATGACTGAAGCGATTATCGAGAGCATTCCTGATGGGACTTATCAATTCGAGGACGCGCTCGAAGGCGATGGGCAGCGCGAGTACGCGATTCCGATCCGGGTCACGATCACGGTTGCCGGATCGCTGATGTACGTCGATTTCAAGGGCAGCGCGGCGCAAGTGGCGGGGAACCTGAACGCGGTCGAGGCGATTGTGCGTTCGGCGACGTGGTACTGTGTGCGCTTGCTGGCGACCGATGACGTGCCGGTCAATCATGGCTGTTTTGAACCCGTGACGGTCGTCACGGAGCGGCACAGCGTGCTTAATCCGGATTTTCCGGCGGCGGTGGCAGTCGGCAACACTGAGACGAGCCAGCGAATCGTGGACGTGGTGCTGGGGGCGCTGGCGCAAGCGCTGCCGGAGCGGATTCCAGCGGCGAGCCAAGGGACGATGAATAATTTCACGTTTGGCGGCAGCCATTTTGTCTATTACGAGACGATTGCGGGCGGCAATGGCGCGGGATCAACGCGCGACGGAATCAGCGGGCGGCACAGCCATATGACCAATACGCGGAATACGCCAGTTGAGGCGCTGGAGTATTCGCTGCCGGTGCGGGTCAATGCCTATCGCTTGCGCGACGGATCGGGCGGCGAGGGCTTGCACAGGGGCGGCGACGGGATCGTGCGCGAGTACGAATTTCTCGCTCATGCGCAGGTTACGATCAACAGCGAGCGGCGCATTAACGCGCCGTATGGCTTGCA
>JBBSNT010000469.1:0-2064 GCA_038260485.1 Aggregatilineales bacterium
CGACCCGTACCCCGATCTCGATGGCGTCGAAAAGAGGGCAATTTTGAGCGCTGCTGATCGACGTGCTGCTGATGACCAGCAGCATGAACCCGATAATCAGGCTAAACCGTCGTATCGGGCGCATTGGCAAATAGATCGCTCACGTTCAGGGTGAGGTTGGATAAACAGCCAAAACTCAGCGAGTCGCCTTCGCTGTATTCGCACGGTGCGGTGAACTGTCCCGGCATTTCGAGGACGTAGTGGCGCAGCTTGCGCGTCACCGGGTCGATCACGGCGTATTCTGGCACACCTGCGTTCGCATAGGCTTCGAGCTTCACGCCTTCGTCGTAGGCGCGGCTGCCGGGGGAGATCACTTCGACAATCAGGTCAGGCACGCCTCGAATGCGTCCGTCGTGGAGAATAGCAACATTTTCTTTCAGGATGAAGAGAAAATCTGGCTGCACTGGATCGCACCCGGGCATCAACACCCCAACAGGCGCGAAATAAACAAAGCCTAACCCCTTGTCTTCAGCGGGTAAGGCAATCAGGCGGTAGAGACGCGAAATAATCCACTGATGAAAGTTGCTTGGTGCAGTCGTCACGTACAGCACACCCTCGATGACTTCGTAGCGGTTGCTGTCGTCAGCAATCTGCTCCCAATCTGCATATGTCCAACTGCCCTGCGTTGGACCGTGAACGCTGGTGGCTGTTTCGGTTGGAATTGGTAACGTTGTCATTACTTCACCTTCACCCAAAATGGGATGCTAAAATCAGTGTAACACAAGCATGGGCAGCGGAGGCAGCGATCACCCTACGGGAAGAAAACGAACGCTTGAGTGATAGCTCAAATGTGCTAAAATTGAGTTTATTAACAGGTGGGATACGGCGGTTCATTAAGCTGGATTTCGAAAACGATTTCAGGTATAATAGCAGAGTCAAAAGAGGTTCATTTTTGCTATGAATCCGGTGACTTTTCTGATGGAAGGTGATCGAGAGAATCCGCTTTTTGCCCGCAGCGATGCGCTCACCACAACCCGGTTGGATTGAAAGGAGTTGGCGCTGTGCTGCTCATCAAGAGCAGCCTCTGCTTAAGCGCAGAGCCTAAGCGCAGTAAACCCTATGGTTGACTACATTGGTTCGGTTCGTCCTGTCAGCATCAACGAGGAGATGCGCGGCAGTTACCTCGATTACGCGATGAGCGTGATCGTTGCCCGCGCGCTGCCTGATGCCCGTAACGGCTTGAAGCCGGTGCATCGGCGTATTCTCTTTGCCATGTATGACATGGGTATTCGGGCGAATTCCTCGTACAAAAAGAGTGCTCGTATTGTCGGTGAGGTGCTGGGCAAGTATCACCCGCACGGCGATAGTTCCGTCTACGACGCGATGGCGCGTATGGCGCAGGATTTCTCGCTGCGCTACATGCTGGTCGATGGACAGGGGAACTTCGGCAGCGTCGATGGTGACAGCCCGGCGGCGATGCGATACACCGAAGCCCGACTCGCGCGGCTTGCTGAGGAAATGCTGGTTGACATCGACATGAACACGGTCGATTTCGGCGATAACTACGATGGCACGCAGCAAGAACCGCTGGTGCTTCCGGCGCGCCTGCCGAATATGCTGCTCAATGGCGCGAGCGGGATTGCCGTCGGTATGGCGACCAACATCCCGCCGCACAACCTGCGTGAGCTTGCAGGAGCAATCGTCCACCTCATCGACAACTATGATCGCTACGAAGACATCACGGTCGATGACTTGATGCACTACGTCACGGGTCCGGACTTCCCGACCGGCGCGATGGTCGTCGCAGGCGATGAAATGAAGGAAGCCTATGCCACTGGGCGTGGGCGTGTTGTCATTCGCTCCAAAGTCGAAGTCGAGGAAATGAACAACGGGCGTTTCCGTCTCGCCTTCAACGAAATTCCCTACCCGACCAATCAAGTCTCAGTCATCGAGCGTATCGTCGCCTTGGTGCGCGAAGACCGCATCACGCAGATTTCCGACCTGCGCGATGAATCCGACCGTAACGGGATGCGTCTCGTCGTCGAGCTGAAGTCCGGCGCGCAGCCGCTCAAGGTGCTCAACCAG
>JBBSNT010000470.1:0-1957 GCA_038260485.1 Aggregatilineales bacterium
GCAAAGAACTCGAAGCGGAGCTTAAAATCCGGCAGGGCGCAGCCACCCGCGCCATCCAGAAGGTCTAAGAAGCCATTTGAATATTCGATGTTGCTCCCGTAATCTTGGATTTATCGCGCAGTTTTTCAGCCTGCTGAAGCAGGCTTGGGTTTCGTAGCCCTACCCTTTCAGGGTAGGGTGGCATCCCCCAAACCGCTGCTTCGTCGCCTTTCCGTCGGAATATTCAAATGGCTTCTTAGCTAAATTTTGCCGATTTTTCTTAAAGGTTTTGCTCTGCAACCACAGCACAAGAGGCTTTATGTTGCTTTAAAGTATGCAATTGGCTTAAACTTAAGTGAGCGATTAGATTCGAAAGGGGTTTTTACCTATGCGCCAACGAAGTGCAATGGTTTTATTAATCTTCTTTGTCCTCAGTTTGTTTATTGCCGTTCTGCCCAGTGCGGCGCAGGATCAAGAAATTGTTTGGGCGTTCGTGCCATCGTCGGATAGCGAAACCGTCATGTCCGGTGCGTCATCACTCACCGACCTGATCGCCGAAAAGACTGGCATTCAGATTACGCCTGTCGTCGCGACCGACTTCTCAGGTGTCATCGAAGCCATGTGTAACGGCGAAGCCGAAATGGGCGCGCTCAACACCTTCGGCTACATCCTCGCTCACTCGCGCGGCTGCGCCGACGTCGCCATCGTCTCCACCCGCTTCGGCTCTGCTTACTACAGCGGGCAGATCATCGCCCGTGCCGACAGCGGCATCGAAACCCTTGCCGACCTCAAGGGCACGACCTTCTGCCGCCCTGATCCGCTCAGCACTTCCGGCTGGATCGTGCCGAGTATCACCCTGCGCGCCAACGGCATCGACCCCGATACCGACCTCACCATCCTCGACGCCGGTGGACACCCGCAGGTCGTGACCGCCGTCCTCAATGGCGATTGCGATGCCGGCGCGACCTACGTTGACGCCCGTAACGATGAGCAAAAAGCTGATACCGTCGTCATCACCGAAACCTCCCAGATTCCCAACGACACCATCAGCTTTGCCAGCAGCTTCGACGCCGACACCGCGCAGAAAATCACCGACGCGCTGCTTGAAATCGCCGCCGATCCCGATAACGCTCAACTCTTGAGCGACACCTACAACTGGGGCGGCTTGATTGCCGGACAGGATGCCTTCTTCGACGACTTCCGTCAGCAGCTTGACACCGCTGGCATCAACATTCAGGAACTCGTCCCAACGCCCGCACCCAGCGTCGAACCGACCGAAGAAGCGACCGCCGCGTCGTAACTCGAATACCGTAGGGGCGCACCTGCCTGTGCGCTCCCATCACCGCAAATCTCGTAAGGGCGCACACGTTTGTGCGCCCTCATTGCCCTAAATCCTAAGTAACTGTCTCAGTGTTCGACCCACCTGAACGCCGCGACTATGCCAAAAGTACAGCCACAGACTTATGTTACGAGTAGTCAACCTCTCAAAAGTTTACGATAACGGCACCGTTGCCCTGAATAACGTCAGCTTCGAAGTCAACGAGGGGGAATTTCTCGCCGTCATTGGCTTGAGCGGTTCAGGCAAATCGACTCTGCTCCGCTGCATCAACCGTCTGGTTGACCCCACATCCGGCGAAATCTGGCTCGACGACCTGAACATTACCGCCGCCAAAGGGGGCGAACTACGCCAGATTCGGCGGCGTATTGCCATGATCTTTCAGCAGTTCAACCTCGTCCGCCGCTCCAGCGTCATCACCAATGTGCTGACCGGACGGCTCGGCTACACGCCGCCCCTCTGGAGTCTCGCCAACCGCTTCACCAAAGCCGATCAGCAGCGCGCGCTCGACGCTCTCAAGCGCGTCGGCATCGAAAGCAAGGCTTACGTCCGCGCCGACGAACTCAGCGGCGGTCAGCAGCAGCGCGTCGGCATCGCCCGCGCCCTGATGCAAGACCCGCAGTTGATCCTCGCCGACGAGCC
>JBBSNT010000471.1:0-1920 GCA_038260485.1 Aggregatilineales bacterium
ATGTCGTCGCTCTCGGTGATGCGCTCGCGCACCATTTCCTGCGCCGCCCGTGTGAGTTCCTGTCGCTGCGTGTTGAGTCCCTGAAGCTGGGACGCCAGCGCATCCGCTTTCGATTCGTCAAGCGTCGAGAGCAGGTCGTAAGCGATCATCGCGCTCTCGATTCGCCCCGCCGCATTGATGCGCGGACCGATCCCATAGCCGATGTTCTGCGCGATCACGCTGCCGATCTTGATCGACGCGACGTTCATCAAGGCGCGCAAGCCGGGGCGCTGCGCCCGATTAATGATGTTCAGCCCGCGCCGCACCAGCGCGCGGTTCTCGCGGCGGTTCATGGGCGCGAGGTCTGCTACCGTACCGATAGCGACCAGATCGAGCAAATCCTCGACGTCGAAGGCGGGCGTGCTGCTTTTACGACCGCCGCGCACCTCAATCGTGAACAGCGCTTCAGCGATTCGGTAAGCGACGCCGACGCCCGCCAGCATATCCTCGCTGTAGTTGCAGTCGAGCATCTTCGGGTTGATCACCGCGTAGGCGTTCGGGATGTCCGGTCCAAGCGAGTGATGGTCGGTGATGATGATGTCCAGCCCGTAGGCTTTGCCATCCTCGACATCCTCGACCGAGCGAATGCCGCAATCGACCGTGATCACCAGCTTGACTCCGCGCCGCGCCAGCTTGAGCAGCGCTTCAGCGTTCAAGCCGTAGCCCTCATCGACGCGATGCGGAATATAGGGGTGAACGCTTCCGCCCAGCGCGCGAATCGCCTGAACGAGCAGCACGGTCGAGGTCACGCCGTCAGCGTCGAAGTCGCCGTAGATGACGATCAGCTCTTTGCGCTTAATCGCCGTGCGAATGCGCGCCAACCCCTTGTCAATCGACGGCTTCTTGCCCACCAAAGTCAGCAAGCTTCCACTGGCGGGGTCATCCGCGTGGAGAAAGTCATAGGCTTCTTCGGGGTCAGTCAAACCGCGATTATAGAGGATTTGCGCCAGCATCGGACTCATCCCACGATACTGCCGCAGGTGATCCAGCGATGCCGAAGGTGCAGTTAACCAGTGTTTTAAAGGTGGCATTATTCCGTCATTAAACGCACAAACGTTTCACCACAGTTTAACAGCCTAACCCCAACTTCGCTAGACGCGGTAAAATAGAAACATCATGTTCGTCATAAGCGAACCGTCAAAATTTTACAACTCTGTTCAACCCGTAAGGATTGTCCTTGACTCAGCACTCAGCACTTGGCACTCGCTACTCCGTTGTTTTTATGGGCACACCCGATTTCTCTGTGCCCGCGCTCCAGCGCTTGATCGCCCACTACACGGTGATCGGCGTGGTAACGCAGCCTGACCGCCCCGCCGGACGCAACCGTCAGGTGCAGATGTCGCCCGTCAAGCAGGTCGCCCTCGCGGCGGGCATTCCCGTCTTTCAGCCCGAAAAGCTGCGCCGCTCTGAAGCCATTGAGGAACTCAAGCAGTGGTCACCCGACGTCTACGTCGTCGCCGCCTTTGGGCAGATTTTGCCGCAAGCCGTGCTCGACATCCCGCTGCACGGATCAATCAACGTTCACGCTTCGCTGCTCCCGCGCTGGCGCGGTGCAGCCCCGATCCAAGCCGTGATCCGCGCGGGCGATACCGAAACGGGCATCACCATCATGAAGATGGACGCCGGACTCGATACCGGGCCGATTCTCAGCCAGCGCGCGATCCCGATAGTGCCTGACGAAACCGGACAGACCCTCCACGACAAAATGGCGGAACTCGGCGGCGACCTGCTGATCGAGACGCTGCCGGGATACCTCAGCGGAGATATTCAGCCGCAGCCGCAAGACGACGCCCTGATGACACTCGCGCCGCGCATCCAAAAAGAAGAAGGTCACGTCGATTGGACGCAGCCCGCCGCGCAAATCGAGCGCACAGTACGCGC
>JBBSNT010000472.1:0-1838 GCA_038260485.1 Aggregatilineales bacterium
AATAGCTGCCAAACCGCGCACCGTTCCACGCCTCGACGAAGTTGTCGAAGTTCCAGTGCTGCGGTAGGGCGAAGGGGCTGCTGGCAAGTTCGCCTGTGCTTTTGAAAGCGGTGAAGATGATGCCGATGAAGGGCAGCAGCGCCGCGATCAGGAAGACGGTCAGGATCAGGTAGGTGAGGGTGGTACGCGCCGGACTGTTACGCATCGGCGTCGCTTTCGCTGCGTGATTGCAGCCAGTTGACCATCACCGAGACGAGCACGATCACAAGCGCGAGGGTCACGGCAATCGCCGCGCCATAGCCCGCCCGATTGCGTTGAAAGGTCTGCTGGTAGACGAGATAGCTGGTGACATAGGTCGTCTTGCCCGGTCCGCCGTTAGTCAGCACGAAGACGAGGTCGAAGACGCGCAGGGCGGCGATAAAGGTCAAGATGAAGGCGACCAATATCTGCTGACGGAGACCAGGTAATGTCACGTAGCGGAACTGCTGCCAAGCATTGGCACCGAAGACGACCGCCGCCTCGTAAAGCTCATTGTTGATCCCCTGCATCCCGGCGAGAAACAAGACCATGCACAGCCCGTACTCGACCCACGCGCCGACGACACCGACGGCGTAGCGGGCGTAGGTTAAATCGCCGAGCCACGGGCGCACCCACGACTCCAAGCCGACGGCGACGAAGACCTGATTAATCGGGCCGTCAAGGGTAAAGAGCCAGCGCCAGATGATGCCGACGACGACCGCGCTCATCACCTGCGGGATAAACAGTCCGGTGCGGAAGATCAGCATGCCGCGCAGCTTCGAGCGTGTCATCAGCGAGGTGAGGAACAAACCGATCAGGATGGGGATGATGGTGTAGAAGATGACGAAGAAGGCGTTGTTGGTGATGGCGCGGATCACGTCCGGGTCGCGGACGAGTTCGGCGTAATTGGCGAAACCAATATAAGTCGGCTCGCTGAAGCCCGTCCAGTCGAAGAAGCTGTAGCGGACGGTGCTGAAGATCGGCAGCAGCACGAAGGCGACGTAGATCACGAAGCCGGGCAGGATGAACAGATATGCTTGCTTACCGTTGCGCAGCGCGCCGCTGTTGCTCGACGGGTTGAGCGCACGGCTTAGCCGCTGGGCGAGGGTGGGTGCAGGTTGGCTTTGAAGTTCAGAATTGATCATTCGTGGCAGAGTCGTAGAAAAACGAGGTAGGGGCGGGTTTTAAACCCGTCCCTACGCGAAATTAGATTGATTGATTGGTTGGTTACGACGAAGCGCCTGCTTCGTAGTCTGCTTGGACTTCGCTGACAAATTCCTCGGGCGTGACGACCTTCGCCGCCAGTTCCTGAATCCGTGAGCCGATGTCCGGCAGTGTCCAGTCGAAATACTGCCCAACCTTGTCGGCGGCGCTGATGGTGTTCCAAGCGTGGACGAGGTCGGCGGTGAGCGTGCCTTCGGTCAGCGCCGAGTCGTCGATGGCGATGGCGGGCAGGAAACCCGCGTCAAAGAGCACGTTAGCGGCGTCGGCGCTGGTGATGAAGTCGATGTACTGGGCGGCGAGGTCAGCGTTGGCGCTAGCCGCGCTGATGCCGTAGCCCAAGCCAATACCGCCGATGGTCGGGGCGACTTCTTCGCCCATTGGTGAGGGCAGCAGGAAGAAGCCGACGTTCTCTTCGCCGAGCACGTCGGTGATCGAACCGGAGTTCCAGCTACCGGCGAGCCACATCGCGCTGGTGGCGCTGGTGAATTCGCCGAGCGCGCCGGTGTCGTTGTCCATCCCGGCGAAACCGGGCGAGAAGTAACCCGCGTCGATCCAGTCGACGAAGGTTTGCGCGCCGTTGAGGTTGCCCTCGGTCT
>JBBSNT010000473.1:0-1780 GCA_038260485.1 Aggregatilineales bacterium
GCGACGGCGAACAGCAGCGCAATCAAGACGAATGCGAGCAGTGTAGAACGATGGCGCGTAGGCTGGCGCATAGACTGTGCTTTCTGAAATTCAGTTTCTTTCAATCCAAATTATAGCTTATTTTACGCGCACAGGGTTCGATGCGATGTGGCGGCGGGGCAAACGGGCAAAGGTTTCAGACCTGCCGCTACAGACGATTGAATTAGCTCGATGTTTTGTCTTGTTCGGGCGGTTCGGTGTGGATGGTGACGCGCTCGACGCGGGGAAATTGGGTGCGGACGAGCATCTCGGCGTCTTCCGCGATGTGATGAGCGCGTTCGACCGTCATTTCGGCGGGCAGCGTGACGTGCATCGTCAGCGCGTAGCCGCTGTCGTAGATCGTCGCCTTGACGTGATGCCAGCCCATCGAGAGATAGTGCTGTTGAAGCAGCGACAGCACCTCGCGCTCGATCTGCATGCTGTTGCTCAAGATGCCGTTGGAAGCGACCGCCTCCGCCGCGTTGAGGGCGGGTTCAATGTGCGTGATCACGTCGGCGACGTCGGGCAGGCTGGCGCGGACGGTCTGCTCAAGCTGGCTGACCTGAGCGTGCGCCTCAGCGAGCGTTTGCCCCGGCGGCACTTCGACGTGCATTTCGAGGATTTTGCCTTCGGGCGCGTCGGCAATGCGGACTTCGTGGGTCGCTAAGCCTAAAGCATCGGCGACAGCACGCGCCCGCAGCGCGTAATCGGGCGGGGCGTTCTGGGTGGGCGCGAAGTGGACTTCGACTTCAGCGACACCGCCGAGCGCCTGCTCTAGCTTGGCGCGAATCGCGTCGGTGATGGCGGCGGCGTGGTCGGCGGTCGTCTCCGGCGCGACTTCAATGTCGATGTCGATCTGGGCGGCGTTCGCCGGACCGCGACTGCGCGCGCGGACAACGCGATGCACCGACGGCACACTGGCAGCCAACGCCGCCAACTGATCAGCGTGGAACGGCGCGCGATCCACCAGCACGCCGCCAGTCGAACTCATGATCTGCCACGCCGCGCGCCCGATGACGGCAACGATCAGCAGCGCGGCTAAGGGGTCTGCCCACGCCATGCCAAGCGAAACCAGCACCATACTGACGAGCACCGCCAGCGTCACGTAAACATCTGCGCCCGTATTGGCAGCGTCGGCGATCAGCAGTTCGGATTTCAGGCGCTGCCCTTCGCGGCGCTGATAGCGGCTGACGAACAAATTAATCAGCAAGGTGGCGACCAAAACGACAAAGACGGGCAGCGATACTTCCGGTGGTGTGCTGTTGGTCAGGCGTTCAAGCGCGCTGGTGATGATCTCTGCGGCGGTAATTAAGAGTAGAATACCTATAGCTAACGCCGCGATGGTTTCGAAGCGACGGTGTCCATAGGGGTGATCTTCGTCCGGCGGTTTCCCGGCGATGCGGTTGGCGAACAGCCCGATCACGTTTGAGGCGCTGTCCATCAATGAGTGGAAACCATCCGCCGTAATCGAGATCGCGCCGGTGGTCATGCCAATGCCGATTTTGCCGACGGCAACGGTAAAATTGAGGATTAGCGTTATCACAAGGACGCGGCGTACATCCTGCCTTGCTTGCAGAGGGGTTTGCATTTTTCCCCTACCTTTTGCCTATTTTGCGATGAGTCTAAGAAGCCATTTGAATATTCCGACGGAAAGGCGACGAAGCAGCGGTTTGGGGGATGCCACCCTACCCTGAAAGGGTAGGGCTACGAAACCCAAGCCTGCTGAAGCAGGCTGAAAAACTGCGCGATCAATCCAAGATTA
>JBBSNT010000474.1:0-1753 GCA_038260485.1 Aggregatilineales bacterium
CAGGGCTGCTGCGTCGAAGTCCCCTGCTTGGTCGATACGAATGGCATCCAGCCGACCAAGATCGGCGCGCTGCCGCCGCACCTCGCCGCGCTCATGCAGACCAACGTCAACGTCCAGTCGCTGACCGTCGAAGCAGCGCTGACGGGCAAGCGCGAACACATTTATCATGCCGCCATGCTCGACCCGCACACCGCCGCCGAACTCAGCCTCGACCAAATCTGGTCGCTGGTGGACGACTTGATCGAAGCGCACGGCGATTGGCTGCCTGACTATCAATAAACACGTCAAAAAGGCGGCGATTGCGACTTGAAAAATTGAGCAACTCCGCTACAATATTTCTCAAGTGGCCCCGTAGCGCAGCGGTAGCGCAAGTGCCTTTTAAGCACCTGGTCGTAGGTTCGAATCCTACCGGGGTCACCATTCATCTCTAATCTCCCAAGCCACCGTAAAAAAGCGTCGTTGAGCCATTCAGCGGCGCTTTTTTCGTGCGCAGGGCAACCGCATCAAAATCGTCGCTTAGGTCACAACAGGTCATTCATGTGTTGTAGGAGCAGACCTGTATGTCTGCCCAAAGCGGCGAACACGCAGCGTTGCCCCTCGCCTAAAATCGTCCTTCATGGCTGAGCGAACGGCTGAATGAGGGGCTGCACCGTAAACTGACCCCTGATCTCTGCGCCTGCTGGCATTGGCAAGACCGCCCTTGCCCGCTTATCTGCGTACACGCGAAGGCATTGCTTCGCGCCTCATCTGCCAATCGGCTCTAGGTCTTTCGGAGCCATACTTCACATAGATCAGCTTTCTGGGTTACAGATCAGCACCGCTTCAGGATCAAGCAAAAGCCGGGCATTATAGAAAGATTACGTATATTTTAGTTGGACAGAAGCCGCACAAAGGGTAGAAGCATGATTTTTCAGCAAGATTCGAGACCCTAGGTTGATTACCGTGCGGCGCGGCGGCAGCCTACAGGACGCCGATCATCGTCTTCTTGCAGTGTGGGCGGCTGATTGCGCGGAGCATGTACTGCATTTTTTCGAACAAGCGCAACCCGGTGACGACCGTCCGCGCCGGGCGATTGAGCAGGCGCACGCTTGGGTAAGAGGTGAGATTACCATGACTCCTGCCCGTACCGCCGCCGGACACGCTATGGGCGCTGCCAGAGCCTTGAGCGGCGCGGCAAGAGAAGCGGCTTACGCCGCTGGACAAGCTGCGGCGGTGGCTCATGTGGCAGCGCACGCAGCTTCCCGGTGAAATCCGAGAACTCGTGCTCGACGACCAAAGGTTACGCAATCAGTATTGCTGGTTCGTATTCGATTGCTGACAACCTCAGCATGAGCGCGGTCGGGCGCTGCTACGACAATGCCATGCAGGAGAGTTTCTGGGGAAGGCTGAAAACGGAGTGCGCTGACCGTCCGTTTCCTTCACGGGCGGCAGCACGCAAAGCGATCTTCGAGTACATTGAAATCTGGTACAACCGTCAGCGGCGGCATTCAGCGTTGGGCTATCTCAGCCCTGCTGCCTTCGAGCAGCTTGCACGCCCCTGACATTTTCACCGTCTGTTAAATCGGGGTAAGGTCAGCCCCTCTCCCAATCGAGTGGTATGGTCGGACGCTGACCGCTTTCACGCTATAATCCCCTCCTATCTTCAACTTATCCTTTACCCACATGCTCAATGGACATTGAACTGATTCAAACTTTCTGTGCGAACAAATGACGTAGGTTAATGAGCGCAAAAGCGAGATGATGAGCACCGAGA
>JBBSNT010000475.1:0-1539 GCA_038260485.1 Aggregatilineales bacterium
CAAGCACGTCGATCACACGCACCCGAACGCGGTGATCGCGATTGCGGCGTGCAGCGATGGCAAGGCGCTGACGCAGAAAATTTACGGGGACGACGTGGTGTGGGTTGATTGGCAGCGCCCCGGCTTTGATCTGGGACTGGTGCTGCAAGAGGCGATCAAGGCGCATCCCGGCGTCAAGGGGATCATTCTGGGCGCGCACGGGCTGATCAACTGGGCGGACGATGACAAAGCGTGCTATGAACTATCGCTGACGCTGATCGAGAAGGCGGCGCGCTATCTGGAAGATCACGATAAGGGCGCGGCGACCTTCGGCGGGGCGAAGTATGAGGCGCTGAGCGAGGCGCAGCGGGCGGCGCTGCTGTTCGAAGTGCTGCCGAAGCTGCGTGGGATGGTGTCGCAGCAAAACCGCCTCATTGGCACGGTGCAGGCGGACGAGGCGATCTCGCAGTTCGTGAACAGCATCGACGCGCCGCGCTTGGCAGAGTTGGGCACGACGTGCCCGGATCACTTCCTGCGGACGAAGATCAAGCCGCTGTACGTCGATTGGAATCCACAGAGCGAGGACACAAGCGTGCTGATCGACAAGCTGGGGCGCGGCGTGGAACAGTATCGCAAAGACTACGCCGCCTATTATGAAGCCTGCAAGCGCTCGAACAGCCCGGCGATGCGCGACCCGAACCCGGCGGTGATCCTGATCCCCGGCGTGGGGATGATCGCCTATGGCAAGAACAAGAGCGAGTCGCGGGTGACGGCGGAGTTCTACAACTGCGCGGTAGCGGTCATGCGCGGCGCGGAAGCGATCAGCCGTTATGCCGCGCTGCCGCGTCAAGAAGCGTTCGACATCGAGTACTGGCTGCTCGAAGAAGCCAAGCTGCGGCGGATGCCAGCGGAAGCGGCGCTGGCGCGCAACGTCGTCGTCGTGATCGGGGCAGGCAGCGGGATTGGGCGGGCGGTGGCGCACCGCCTCGCGCGGGAGAGCGGGCAAGTCGTCTGCGTTGACCTGAATGGTGAGGCTGCTCAAGCGACCGCCGACGAACTGACCCAAATCTATGGCATGGGGATCGGCGTGGCGGGGACGGGGATTTCGGGTTGTGGTCCGGCAGTCGGGCTGAGCGCGAATGTCACTAACCGCGAGAGTGTGCGCGCTCTGCTGGAACAGGTACTGCTGGCTTACGGCGGCGTCGATACCGTGATTGTGACGGCGGGGGTGTTCGTGCCGCCGGACGTGACCGGGCACATCCCCGACGACAAGTGGCGGATGACCTTCGACGTGAATGTCTTGGGCGGCTACATCGTCGCGGACGAGGCGCGGGTGATCTGGCAGGCGCAAAAATTGCGCGGGTCGCTGGTGCTGACGACCAGCGTCAACGCCGCCGTCGCCAAGAAGGGATCGCTGGCTTACGATACGAGCAAAGCCGCCGCGAATCATCTGGTGCGCGAACTGGCGGTCGAACTCGCGCCGCTGGTGCGGGTGAATGGACTTGCGCCGGCGACAGTGGTCGATGGCAGCAGCATGTTCCCGCGTGACCGCGTGATCAG
>JBBSNT010000476.1:0-1420 GCA_038260485.1 Aggregatilineales bacterium
AGATCATGTTCCGTCTGGCGACGTGGCTTGAAATTCGGGCGACCGTTGTTGTTCTCGTCGATCCACTCGCGTGCAAACTTGCCGCTCTGGATGTCGCTGAGTACACCGGCATAGAACTCCTTGACCTGTTCCTCGACCTGATCGCCAATCGTGTAACCACCGTACTCGGCGGTATCGCTGACGCTGTACCACATGTAACTCAAGCCACCTTCGTACATCAGATCAACGATCAGCTTGAGTTCGTGCATACACTCGAAGTAGGCGATCTCCGGCTGGTAACCCGCCTTGACCAGCGTCTCGAATGCCGAGCGAACGAGCGCCGTGACGCCGCCGCACAAGACCACCTGCTCACCAAACAAGTCGGTTTCGGTTTCTTCCTTGAAGGTCGTCTCGATCACGCCTGCGCGCGTCCCGCCGATACCCTTCGCATAAGCCAAAGCCACTGCTTTCGCGCTGCCGGTCGCGTCCTGCTGCACGGCGATCAAGCACGGCGTCCCTGCACCTTCGGTGTAGACTTCACGGACGCGGTGTCCCGGCGCTTTCGGGGCAATCATGCTGACGTCCACGTCTTCGGGCGGCACAATCGTACCGTAGTGGATATTGAAGCCGTGACCGAACATCAGCGTCGCGCCCGATTTGAGATTCGGCGCAATCGAGTCGGCGTAAATCTTCGCCTGCATGGTATCCGGCGTAAGGATCATGACGATATCGGCGGCTTTGGTCACATCAGCGACGGACATGACTGTCAACCCATCCGCTTCGGCTTTAGCGCGGCTCTTGCTGCCTTCGTGCAGCCCAACGACCACATTGCAGCCGCTGTCCTTCAGATTGAGCGCATGAGCGTGTCCCTGACTTCCGTAGCCAATCACGGCAATCGTCTTGCCGTCAAGCAGCGAAAGGTCAGCGTCTTTGTCATAGTAAAGTGTTGCCATGTAACGTTTTTCTCCAGTGTGTAAGACTTCGCTTCAAACGGAGCATCTGCTCCGATGGTCAACGATTTAGGATTCGATAGGGATACGGTGAATTTTAGCCCGCACCCCTGCATTCATCAGTATCCGGTAACCAGCACTTTTTAGACGCTGTAAACCTGATAATGCCCATTGCCGTTCGCCGTCACAGGAATGACTGGCTCGTAGGATGAGTCGAGGATGCGCGTGCCGCGCCCCATTGCCACGACGCCCGTCCGCACCAGCTCGACAATCCCCAACGGCTTGAGTTCCGCGATCAGCGCTTCGATTTGCTCTGGCTGCGCGGTCATTTCAACAATCGCGACTTCAGGACCAATATCCACGATGCGCGCGGGGTAACGTTCGCATAGGATTGTCAGATGATTACGCGAATCGGCATCGTTCGAACGCACTTTGATCAGCGCGAGGTCGCGGCTGACGTGCGGCTCTTGCGACACTTCGGCAACGTCGAT
>JBBSNT010000477.1:0-1391 GCA_038260485.1 Aggregatilineales bacterium
TACAACCTCGACTACAAGGATCAACGGCTGATCGACTTGCTCTACAGTCCTGATCCATACCGCGTGTCGGATCACGATCCGCTGCTGATCGGGCTAGATTTAGGCGGAGAGTAGGCACAAAAAAGGGGCGCTGTGCTGCGCCCCGACATCGTTTCAGGGTTTGTGAAGTTAGGCTTCGTCGATAAAGACGGGGAGATGCCCTAGCGCGACGATGTTCGACCACTTCGCGCGGTCGCCTTCGGTGAAGATCGCGGCTTCGGCGGCGACGGTCGCGCCTGCCTTATCCATGATCAGGCGCATCCCTTGCAGTGTGCTGCCCGTCGAGATCACGTCGTCGATTAAAGCGATACGCTTGCCTTTGATCAAGTCACGGTCTTTCTCGTCGAGGTAGAGCGTCTGCGGTTCGCCCGTTGTGATGCTCAGTGTCTCCGAGCGGAGCGCATCGCCCATGTAGGGCTTGTAGCTCTTGCGCAGGACAATATAGGGCAAGCCTAATTCGACTGCCAGCCCATGCGCGAGCGGGATGCTTTTGGCTTCGGGTGTGACCAACGCATCGATGCTGTAAGCGCTCAGCTTGTCCGCCAGCGCTTTGCTGACCGCCTGTACGAGTTCGGTATCGCCGAGAATGTTCAGGATCGCAATACGCACCCCCGGCTTGATCGCAAACAGGCGTAGATCGCGCTTGACGCCCGCGACTTCGATTGGGTAGGTTTCAGTCTCACCCATTGTAAATCTTCTCCAACGTGTTCTATCCAGTAGCAGCGCCCGGATTATAGCACGTCTGGTTTACGCCGCGCCGTTGACGATTTGCCCATCCACCAGCGTCAGGACGCGGTCGGCGCGCTGCGCCAAATTGGGATCGTGGGTCACGATCACGATAGTCGTGCCTTCCTTCTGACGAATCTCATTCAGCGTGTCGAGCACGACCGTGCCCGATTCCGTGTCGAGATTGCCGGTCGGTTCGTCTGCCAGCAGCAGCGGCGGATTATTTGCCAGCGCCCGCGCGATGGCGACACGCTGCTGCTGCCCGCCGGAAAGTTCAGACGGGCGGTGATTGCGGCGGTCTTTCAAGCCGAGCATGTCGAGCAGGTCTTTCGCCCGTTGTTCGGGGTTCTTGGGCGGTTTGCGCGCGAACTGCATGGGCAGCAGCACATTTTCCAGCGCTGTGAGCGTCGGGATCAAGTTGAAAAACTGAAAGATGAAGCCGATCTTCTCATTGCGGATTTCGGTGAGCTGATCCTCATTCATGCGCGTGATGTCCACGCCGTCAATCTCGATGTCGCCGCGTGTTGGCGTATCCAATCCGCCGATCAAGCCGAGCAGCGTACTTTTACCGCTGCCGGATGGTCCAATGATACCGACGATTTCGCCTCCATAGATGTCCATATCGA